>JAOTUY010000006.1 GCA_029863625.1 Acidimicrobiia bacterium | reverse complement strand
CGATATGAGAAAGGCCACGGCGACCGGCACGAACAGCCACGAACCCACCATCCCCAGCGCGGGACGAATCACGACCGCGGTACGGTCACTGATGATCGCCGACGCATAGGCAACCGCGCCCAGGAGCGCGACCCCAAGCAGAACACCAATCGGAACCACCAGTAGCAGCTGGCTTCCAGAGAGAGCGAGGCCCCCCGCCGCCGTGCCCGTCATGAGTCGGATCCCAACCAGCACCAGAGGCACGCCGATCGCAAACGACACCCACAAGCCGGTTAGCTCAGTGGCATCGAGCGATTCGTCCTGACGAGAAAGACGAAAGGAAGGGATCCTGAGAACGGGCAGTCGTATCCTGGCCATAGCAGTCAGAGTCTAGAGTCGGCCCACTGCCATTCCCCGCACCACGTACCATGGGCCGGTGCTCTACCTGACCAATCCGGAACAACTAGAGGCTCTCCTGCCGGGTGAGCCCCCCTATCGGGCGGACCAATTGCGGGAGTGGTTGTACGAGCATCCGGTGCTCACGGTGAAAAGCATGACCAACCTCCCGAGCGCTCTCCGAAGCGAGCTGGCAGATCGTTTGTGGCCATTCGCGCTGGAAGTTGAACAGTCGGCCGATGCTGGGATGACCCACAAATGGCTCTTCCGGACACCCGATGGAGCCGCGATCGAGGCCGTACTCATGGGATACCCGCGCCGAACCACTCTGTGCATCTCGTCCCAGGTCGGTTGCGCGCTCGGATGTACTTTCTGTGCTACGGGCCAATTCGGTTTTGAACGCCATCTCGAGGCAGGTGAAATCGTTGCCCAAGTCGCCTTTGCGGAGGCCTTTCTGGCCGGGGGCGGGATGAACGGCTGTCCCGACCGGGTCACCAACATTGTCTTCATGGGAATGGGCGAACCGCTCGCAAACTACGCCCGCGTCCGGGAATCGATTCGAAGAATGATCGAGCAAATGGGTATTTCCGCCCGGGCTATCACCGTCTCCACCGTAGGGGTAGCACCCGGCATGCGCCGGTTGGCAGCCGAACCCTGGCAGGTCAACCTGGCAGTGAGCCTCCACGCCGCCGACGACGAACTGCGCACCACACTCGTCCCGCTCAATAGGCGGTACCCACTCGAAGAAGTCGAGGCTGCCGCCATGGAGTTCTTCGAGGCTAAGCACCGCAGGGTGTCAATCGAATGGACGATGATTGCCGGCGTCAATGACTCGGACGACCAGGCGGTCAAGCTTTCTGCCATCGCCCATCGGCTCCGAGCTCATGTCAATCTGATCGCGCTCAACCCGACCCCACTGACTCCGGATCTCCCCTCGCCCCACCGCCGGATCGAAGCCTTCCTGGGAGTGCTGCGCGGGCGTGGCGTGAACGCTACGTTGCGCGACACGCGCGGCCGCGACATCGACGCCGCCTGCGGGCAGCTTCGCGCTCGGGCCGCGGGTTCCTGAGGCTCGAACGGGAAACGCCCAGGGCAAACGCATCTCTCAAGGCGGCCTAACAAGCGGCCGAAAACTGTTGGGAAGGGTCGAATCCACCAATGGTCTTTCAGGAGAGCTCGTCATGAAGAGGAACTTCCGCCGGATCGCCGCTTGCATTACCGCTTTCTTGATGCTTGGAGCTGCCAGCAGTTCGTACGCGGTGAAGAACGGAGACACACTCTCCGCTATCGCCAACGAATTCGACACCAGCGTGACAGCCATCGTGGAAGCAAATGGGATCTCGAACCCGAACCGAATCTACGTCGGCCAGGAGCTGGTCATCCCCGGGGCGGATTCCTACATCGTCCAGCCCGGAGACACGCTTGAAAAGGTCGCCACCAAGACGTGGACCACGGTGGCCGTCCTCGCCGAGGCGAACGGCATCACCAACCCCGACCTTCTCTACGTGGGTACCCAGCTGCAGCTGGCGATCCCTGCCCACACCTTTGAGGCCGATACCGGCTCCGCGACCACCTATGTCGTGCAGGCAGGAGACACCGTGGGTGGGATTGCGGCGCGACACAAGACCACCGTATCCAGCGTCGTTGAGCTCAATCGCATCGCGAATCCCAATCTGATTCGGATCGGGTCGACACTGGTGATCAACGGGGCCGGCTGGCTGTGCCCAGTGGAGGGGGGAACGTTCTTCAATGACTGGGGCTTCCCACGCTCGGGTGGACGCTTCCATGAGGGCAACGACATATTCGCTCCTCACGGCACGCCGATCGTGGCTCCGGTCAGCGGCACGCTGCTACAGGTGGTTGGCGATATCGGCGGGTACCAGTTCAACCTCGAAGGCGACGACGGAAACCTCTACATCGGCTCGCACATGGATCGGTTCGCAACGGACGGTTACGTCCAGACCGGCGACGTCATCGGATACGTCGGGGACAGCGGTAACGCCAAAGGCTCACGACCACATCTGCACTTTGAGATTCATGCCGATGGCGAAAACCCGGTCAATCCGTACCCGACCCTGGCCGAGGCGTGCGGCTAGTGGTTGGCAGCTGGCTCCCCAACACCAGCTCCTGCAGGTGGGTCAGCCCGACGGGGCCGGACCCGAGAACCCGGGAGTGAAACTCCTTGAGGTCAAACGCTCCGGCCCGGCGAGTCTTCATAGCCTCACGCAGGTCGAGAATGACCCGCTCTCCAACCTTGTAGGAGATGGCTTGCCCCGGCCACCCGAGGTATCGAATCACTTCAGAGGCGGCATAATCGGGGTACAAAAAGGCGAACTCCTGGAGCATTCCAACGGCTGCCTCAAAGCTCCAGTCTTCGCCCGGACGGAAGATGGCATCACCCGGGATTGAATAACCGAGGTGCAAGCCGAGATCGATGACCACCCGGCAGGCCCGCAACATCTCCGCCGCCAACATCCCCAGTACATACTCGGGTTCCTCCAGGTACCCGAGTTCATCCATGAGCAGCTCCGTGTAAAGGGCCCACCCTTCACCGTAACCGGGATGCCAAACCGCCACCCGATGCAGACGGCTCAACCGATCCGCCAGCGTAAGCTGGACCCCGATCTGCATATGGTGACCGGGGAACCCCTCGTGGTAGGCGGTACTCACTTCATCCCACAACGGGATGGCCTGCCGGTCCCCGAGGGAATACCACACCGCTCCCGGGCGGGAGAAATCCTCAGATGGCTGGACGTAGTAGGCCCCCAACGACCCACCCGGAGGAGCGACCTTGACCTCGAGTCGCTTGATGGGTTCCGGAACGTCGAAATGGGTCCCATCCAGTTCGGCCAGTGCCCGCTCCTGTCGTTCCGTCATGATCTGAATGAACTGCTCCGCGCTCGAGGCGCAACGAGCCGGGTCTATCTTCAGGACTTGCACTACGCCGGGCAGCGACTCGGTCGGATCGATCTGAGCGGCAACCGTAACCATACGCCGATGCAGCGCGACCACCTCGGTCCAGCCCCATTGATACGTTTCGTCCGGATCGATATCCATGCCGAGATGCCGGTGGGCATGCCGTAGGTAGCGATCAAATCCGACTCCGTCTTCCGCTTGAGCATCCGGAAGGTAGTGGTGTTCAAGGTAGTCGGCGAAGCTTGCGAAGGCGTCTCGGGCCGAACCGGCAGCCGCCTCGAGGCGCGATTCGAGGCCCGCTCCCGCGCCACCCCACGCCCGAAACCGGGCAGGAGCCGAAGCGAAGAAGGATCCATCGGCGGCCTGAATTCGGGCGTCTGTGCAACCGCCGACGACCTGCCGGCGGGCTACCCGCAGACCTTTGCGCTTCCCTGCCTCGAGAGTCCGCTGATAGCCACCGATCACTTCGTGGACGGTCTCCATCCGTGCGGCGATGTTCTCCCAACCGACCGCGGTTGAGGTGTCCATGTGGTCGAAGACCTGGCGAACGTTCTGCAACGGCGACGCGACCGTGTTGAGGTCGCAAAAGGGGTCCTCATGAGCGATCGTCTCGAGGTGTTCTTCGACATACTCAGAGCCAACCCGCCTCGCCAATTCCTCCCAGGGGTCTCGCCCGGCAGGCAAGGTGGCAAACGCTTGCCGGTATCGCCGGAGCCGTGAGTCCTCTTCCTCGACACCTTCCGGACTCAGATCGTCCCACAGATGATCGAAGCCATCGACCCCGATATAGGTCGCTTTGATGGGCGACAAGTCAATGAGGTCGTCGACGAGACGATCACTCAGCTCAAAGACATCTCCAGTCACGAAGTCTCCAGTCCGAGTGAGCCATTGCTGCGGGCCACATCGCCCAGCCAGTGGGCGCTCGGTTTGGCCACTCGCTCCTGGGTGGCCCGGTCTACGCCGATCAAGCCGAAAGTCGGCCCATAGCCGAAAACCCATTCGAAGTTATCCAGCGCGCTCCAGTGGGTGTAACCGACCACGTCGATCCCGTCATCGAGAGCCCGGCGCACCCCCTGCAGAGCGCGACGGACGTATTCAATCCGTCGGTGGTCCTCGGCTGCGGCAATGCCGTTCTCCGTGACCAGCACGGGAACGTGTCCGGTTTCTTCCCAGACAAGGCGAATCGTGGCCTCGAGCGCTTCTGGCCAAAACTCGTATCCCATCAGCGTGGTCTCGACCCCATCTTCGGGGCCGAGCTGGCCGGCGGGACCAACTCGAGTCCGCGTGTAGGTCTGAACTCCGATGAAGTCATCGCCGCGGGCAGCCGCGAGGAACACGTCTTCGTAGGGATCGCGCAGCGCTGCCACGGCCTCTTCCCCCCCGTCGAGTGTCACCCACTGACTCATCGCCAGAGTCAGACCGACTTTGGGTCCGGCGGCGCGCACGATCTCAACTGCCCGCCGGTGCGCATCGATGAACGTGTCATTGGCCGCGGTTCGCCGGGAAAAATCGCGTTCGCCGGGCGGGAAGAGACCGACGAGATATCCCATCGTGGCGACAACGTTCGGTTCATTGATGGTGCAGACCAGGCCAATCTGATCGCCGATCTGTGCCATCACTCGTTCCACGTAGCGCCCAAACAGCTTGGCCGTTTCTGCATTCGCCCACCCACCCCGGGCCGCCACCCAGCGGGGTGTCGTGAAATGGTGGAGCGTCACCACCGGTTCGAGTTCAGCCTCCCGACAGGCGGCGATCATGCGGGCGTAGTGGTCGAGCGCCGCGATGGAGAACTCGCCATTCTCGGGTTCGATGCGGCTCCACTCAAGCGAGAAGCGGTAGGTGTTGAAGCCAAGCTCGGCGAGGAGCTGAATATCCTCCCGGTAGCGGTGGAAGTGGTCGCAAGCGTCGCCACTTGGTTCAATGCACGATGAAGCCGGGTCGTGTTCCCAGGCCCACCAGTCGCTATTCCAGTTGCCGCCCTCCACCTGGTGAGCGGCCGTAGCCGTGCCCCACAGGAATCTTTCGGGGAATGCTGATGCGTTCATTTTCTCGACACTAGTTGCCCGCGACTTCCGCCAACACCGCCAAACGTTCAACCTCATGGCCCGATCGGCCGGTCTCCGATTGGAAGCGGGAGGGGGGCTAGGGCCGCTCCCCCTTCACCGCCGACAGCGGCCAAGGCGTTACACCACGCTGGCGTATCGGGTTCACCGGGTGGGTGCCGACGCACCGACCAATAGAACTCTCCCGCCCGGCGGCGGTAGTCCCCGGGAGACGTCGCCGGGCACCGAACAGTGGAATGGTCGAAGCAGGTAGGCTTCCACCGACAACCCTTGGAGGCTCCAATGGCGGAAGGCAAGAAGTTCAGTGAGGCGCTCGATTACCACTCCAGGGGACGACCCGGCAAGGTGGAGGTCCGCTCGACCAAACCCACCGCCACACAACATGACCTCAGCCTCGCCTACACGCCTGGTGTCGCAGAGCCCTGCCTCGAGATCAAACGCGATGAGGATCTGGCATTCCAGTACACCAACCGGGGGAACCTGGTCGCCGTCGTTAGCAACGGGACGGCCGTGCTCGGGCTGGGGAACATAGGCCCGCTGGCCGCCAAGCCGGTGATGGAGGGCAAAGGCGTGCTCTTCAAGCGGTTTGCCGATATCGACGTGTTCGACATCGAGGTCAATGCGGCCAGCGCAGCAGACGTCATCCGTTTCTGCGAGATGCTGGAACCCACCGTCGGGGGCATCAACCTGGAGGACATCAAAGCTCCCGAGTGTTTCGAGATCGAAGAAACCCTGAAAAAGCGCCTGAAGATCCCAGTCTTTCATGATGATCAGCACGGCACGGCCATCATCGCCGGTGCCGGGTTCTTGAATGCGCTGGAGATCAGCGGAAGAAACATCGCCGATACGACGGTTGTCTTCAACGGCGCGGGCGCGGCAGGCATTGCCTGCGCCAACTTCTTCTTGTCGCTCGGCGTCAAGAAAGAAAATGTGATCTTGTGCGATTCCCAGGGGGCGATCTACGAGGGGCGCACCGACGGGATGAACCCCTACAAATTGGCCTTTGCTCGGAAAACAGAGGCGCGTAGCCTCGCTGATGCCATGGTCGGCGCAGATGCCTTCGTCGGCGTTTCGGTAGAGGGGGTCGTAACGCCGGAGATGGTGCAGTCCATGGCGGATCAGCCGATCATCTTTGCGTTGGCCAACCCCAACCCGGAAATTCCCTACGACGAGGCCCGGGAGGCGCGACCCGATGCCATTGTGGCTACCGGACGGAGCGATTACCCCAACCAGGTCAACAATGTCCTGGGTTTTCCTTTCATCTTTCGGGGCGCGCTCGACGTGCGTGCCTCCGGGATCAGTGAGGGCATGAAAGTTGCTGCAGCAAAGGCGCTGGCCGAGTTGACGAAAGAACCCGTTTCCGACGTGGTACTCGACGCCTACCAACTCGAACAACTGACTTTCGGCCCCGACTACATCATCCCGAAACCCTTCGATCCGCGAGTGCTCTGGTATGTCGCTCCGACGGTGGCCATGGCGGCGACAAGAGAGGGCCTCGCCGCCCGGCCGTTGGCAGACGAGGAGTCGTACCGGGAGGAGCTGAAGGCGCGATTCCAGGCTTCCTACGGCGTGATGCACACTGTGACGGTCAAAGCCCGGCAACTGCCCCGTCGGGTCGTTTATCCGAATGCAGCCGACGACCGCATCATTCGCGCCGCCCGCCGGGTGGCAGACGAGAAGATCGCCACACCGATCCTGCTCGCTCCGGTCGCCGAGATCAATCGACTCGCCGGTCAAATGAGAGTCCCCTTGGACGGTATCGAGGTCATCGACATCCAGAAGGAAAGAGCGAACCGGCGCCGCTATGCCCAGGCTCTCTTCGGCCTCCGGCAGCGCAAGGGCATGACCATCGACGACGCCAGTCGGGCCGTACTCAACGCAGACATGTACGCCGTTCTGATGGTGAAGGAGGGCGACGCGGAAGCGGTGATGGGTGGCCTGACCACCTATTACGCCGACACCATCCGGCCCGCACTTCAGGTTCTCCCACTCGAACCGGGCCGCACGATCGTCAGCGCGGTATACATCATGATTGTTGGGGGTCGCCCCTACTTCTTCGCCGACTGTGCGGTCAACATCTCCCCGACCGCAGAGCAACTGGCCGAAATCGCTCTGTCGACCGCAGCAACCGCACTGCGCAAATTCGATGTGCGGCCGCGGGTGGCCATGATCAGCTACAGCAACTTCGGCAGTGCCGCAGGCGAGGAGCCGGACCGTATCAGGGAAGCAGTACGGATCTGCCGGCAGAAGGCCCCCGAGTTGCCGCTCGATGGAGAGATGCACGCCGATACCGCGGTAGATGGGGAGCTGCTCCAGCTACGCCACCCGTTCAACGTATTGGGCAGGGATGCCAACATCCTGGTGTTTCCCAATCTCGCGGCTTCGAACGCTGCCTACAAACTATTGCACACCCTCGGGGGAGCGGAGGTAATCGGGCCGATCCTCAACGGATTCTCCAAGTCAGTCCATGTACTCCAGCGCGATGCAACGGTTGGAGACATCGTGAATCTCACGGCAATTGCCGTGCTCGACGCCCAGCGTAAGGGGGGAGCGGCGGCCGATCCCCAGTCGTCCGGGGACATGAACCATCACCGGATACTCCTCCTGGGGCCTCCGGGAAGTGGGAAGGGTACGCAGGCCACCCGGCTGGCGGTCGAGCTGCACATACCCCACATCGCTACCGGCGACCTGCTCCGGATGGAGGTGGCCGATGACTCAGAGCTGGGCCGAAAGGCCAAACGGTTCATGGATGCCGGCGAGCTGGTTCCGGACGACCTGGTGATCAAGATGCTGGCCAAACGCATGGACCAAGCGGACGCCCAACGTGGTTTTATTTTGGACGGATTCCCGCGCAACCTTGCCCAGGCCGAAGCACTCGACCAGGTGCTCGGATATGGAGGGCTCGAGGTCGTATCGGTGGTCGACGTGCCGGCCGACGAGATCGTACAGCGCGTTGCCGGTCGCCGGTCCTGCGAGAACGGCCACATATTCAACGTCGATACCAACCCACCGCAACAGGAGGGAGTATGCGACACGTGCGGCCAACCGCTCACCCAACGCCCGGACGATGCTGAGGAGGTGGTACGCACCAGATTGGCGGTTTACGAGAAGCAGACCGCTCCGCTGATCGAGTACTACCGCAAGCGCGGGTTGGTCCGACACGTCAACGGTATGGGCAAGCCCGACGAGGTTTATCCGCGAGTTTCGTCCGTCCTCGAAAGGGCCTGAGCAGCGGCTTCCGGTTGGCAGGACGAAGCGCTGCGACCCATACGCACCATCACGTCCTGCCGGTCCTCGCGATTACGAAGGCCGCATGTTCGAGAGACGGCACTACAGTCCTGCAACCGAGTCGGCCATCAGTAGATCGACGACGGCCCGCAGAGCTTCTTGCTCGTCTGCCCCGGCCTCCAGCGCCTCGCGGTGGACGCGAATCTGTCGATCCGCACTGGTACCCCGGGCGACAATTCCCCTGGCATGTTCTACCTCTGCGACACACCCGAGTTCGTCGGCATCCTTGTGAACCAGCTCGATCAACTCCTCGATCAACTCCGGGTACGGAATCAACTCTCCAATCCCGAAATCCATTAACGAGCCTTCGATCCCGTACCGCTGCGCCCGCCAGACATTCTCTTCGACGAGCATGTCTGCATACGTTCGCCAGCGCTGATTGAGCCTTCGGGTCCCGTACAACATGTGCAGCAGGGATAGGTAGAGCGCCGCGACGGTTATCCCGTCGTCGATGGTCGTGCATACGTCAGAAATCCGCATTTCGAGAGTCGGGTACCGCTCACTCGGTCGAACATCCCACCACAGCTTGGTAGCGTCCTCGATCAATCCTGCTTCGACCAGAACGTCGACATGGCGCCGGTATTCGCTCCAGCTCGAGAAGACCTCGGGTAATCCGGTCCGGGGAAGCGCCTTGAATACGCTCATCCGGTAGCTCTTCAATCCCGTGTTGCGACCGTGCCAAAACGGAGACGACCCGGACAACGCCAGAAGGTGAGGCACGAAATAGGATATCTGGTTCATCAGATCGATCCGCAGATCGTTGTCCCCGATTCCCACGTGTACGTGCATGCCACAAATGACCAGACGCCGGACCACGGTCTGGAGGTCCTGGGCCAGCACGTGGTACCGCTCGTTGTCGGTAGTCAGCTGGTCACCCCATTCCGCAAAGGGGTGCGTCGACGCAGCGATCAAGGCAAAGCCGTGATGGTCAGCCACTTCGGCTACAACTTTGCGTAGCCGGGCGAGGTCCTCTCTTGCTTCCTGAACGGTCGAACAGATGCGGGTACCCACCTCGATCTGGGATCGCAAGAACTCATGACCGACCTGGGCATCGAGCTGTTGTCTGGCTTCCTTCATCACCGAGTCGGGAGGATCTTGCACGAGATTGCGAGTCACCCGGTCAACGAGCAGGTACTCCTCTTCGATCCCGATCGTGAATTCAGGCTTGGGGATTGCCACGACTACGCCTCTCGCTGATGCCTCAACCAACAAGATAGCCAGCGTGAACGAAGTCGGCTCCCGGTGTCACTCGACTCAATCGTCGTAAGACCTCGGCGAGTTTCGTTTACGCCGTCTGGCCTGGGTTCGCTGGACGCGCACTTCTTTCGCCCAGTCCCTCGCCTGCTTTCCGGCGCGCAGCGTCGTCGCCTTCACAGCCGCCCCCGAACGTTGGCGCACCCGGCGCAGGGACGCACCGGCTCGGCTGACGACGGGACCGGCGAACTGGACCACTTTCTGCTCGACCTTGGTGAGCACGACCTCGGACTCTTCGACGATGGCCCGGACCTGCGGCACTTGTTGCAGCCATCCCATGGTTCGCAATGAAAAATACATGACTCCCCCCGAGGCCCCAACGATGCCCCCGGCGGCCAGCAACAGGACGAGGCCCGGCAGCTCGATCGCGTAGAACTCGCGCCCGAACGGAATCACGATGATGAGCAAGAGGGAGAAGACCATGCCCCCGATCAGGACCCGGCGCATCGGGCTGAAAGGCCGGCTCACGATCAGCAGTGCGAAGAATCCCATCCCCGACAGGACGAGGGTCGCAACGGTACGCGCCTCGGGCAGCGGGACGCCTTCGGCCAGGGCCAGACGATACGCGGCAAGCGTTGCGAAGGCGGCCAGCGTCCCCGTCGGGAGGGCGAACCTGATAACCCGGAAGAGAAACCCACGCCGGGCCCGGCGGGCGGTCGGCTCCAGAGCCAGGAAGAACGCCGGAATACCGATGGTGAGGGAGCCGACCACCGTGAGATGTCGAGGGAGGAAGGGAAAGGCCTGACCGGCCAAAGCTACTCCGATCACCAACAACATCGCGTAGACCGTCTTGGTGACAAACAGGTTGGCGACTCGCTCGATGTTGGCGATTACCCGCCGTCCCTCGGCAACCACGGCAGGAAGATGGTCGAAGTTGGCATCCAGCAACACCACTTCTGCCACCGCTCGCGAGGCTGAACTCCCCGAGCCCATGGCGATGCCGATGTCGGCGTCCTTGAGAGCGAGCACGTCGTTGACACCGTCGCCCGTCATCGCCACGGTGTGGCCTCGCTCCTGGAGAGCGGCAACCATTCTTCGTTTCTTGTGGGGTGTGACCCGCCCGAACACAACCCCGTGTTCCACGGCGTCGATGAAGCCCGGATCGTTTTCCGAAAGATCACGCGCATCGACCACCCGGTCCGCATTTCTGATACCGACTCGACGAGCAACGGCCGCGACCGTACGTGGATGATCTCCAGATATGACCTTGGTGTTGACGCCTTGACGATCGAAGAATTCGAGAGTCTTGGTGGCGTCTTGACGTACCCGGTCGCCAAGGAGGACAAGCCCCACCGGGCGCAACTCTGCCGGAAGCTCATCTCCGGGGAGAGGTTGCGCCGTCCTACCAACCACGAGTACCCGAAAACCGTCGGCCGCCAGATTCTCAGCCCGGCCCAGCACCCGGGTTTCGTCGGGGAAGACCACCTCGGGGGCCCCCAGCACCCAGGTTCCTTGACTGGCAAAGGTGGTGCCGCTCCACTTCCGGTCCGAAGAGAACGGCATCTGAGCCAGTGCCCGCCACCCGACGGGATGGGCGAACGCTGACGCGATTGCCCGAACGGTCCCGTTCGGGGTGGGATCGGTAGCCGCCAAAGCCCCAAGGGCCGGGATCAGATCATGGGTTTCAGTCAGGTACTGCACCTCGTGCACAGTCAGCTTGCCTTCCGTGAGCGTCCCGGTCTTGTCGAAGCAGATGACGTCGACTCTGGCCAGCCCCTCGACGGCAGGAAGCTCTTGAACGAGAACGTTTTGCCTCCCGAGCCGGACGACACCAACCGCAAAGGCCACAGAGGTGAGCAAAACGAGTCCCTGGGGGACCATCCCCACGGTTCCGGCAACGGCGCTCCGAATAGCTTCTTTGAGTGACTCATGCGCCTCGAGCTGGCTCCAGATCAGGAGGATCTCAGTCGGGATCAACAACCAGCCGACCAGGCCCAGGATCCAGTCGACACCGGCGCGCAGTTCAGACCGGACCAGCGTGAACTTACGGGCCTCCTCGGCAAGCCGGACCGCATAAGCCTCTTTCCCGACCTTGGTTGCACGGTACCGGCCACCTCCGGCCGCTACGAAACTGCCGGAGAGAACCCCGTCACCAGGTTTCTTGGCGACAGGATCCGACTCTCCGGTGAGGAGTGACTCATCGATTTCGAGTCCAGAACCCGCCAGCACCACCCCGTCTACGACGACCTGATCGCCCGGTTGAAGTTCGAGTACTTCGTCGAGAACTACCCGGTTGATCGCCAACTCGCCGACGGATCCCTGCCGGACGACCCTGGCGCGAGGCGCACTCAACAAGGCCAGATGATCGAGGGTTCGCTTGGCCCGCAGTTCCTGCACGATGCCGATAGATGCGTTGGCCACAAGAACAAACCCGAATAGAGCATCCTGGATCGGGGCAACAAAGAGGACGACAACGAGGAGTACCCCGAGCAGGATGTTGAACCGCGTGAAGACGTTGGCGCGCACGATGTCACCCACCGACCGGCTCGTGCCGTGCGGGATGTCGTTGACCTGCCCGCGGTCAATTCGCTGCTGCACCTCGACCGGACTCAATCCGTCAAGCCCCGGGGTCCTGATGTGGGTTGTTTCGGTCATGGAGTCCTCATGGCCGTTGCGTCATGGATGGATGGTACGAGGAACCAAAGACAGATACATGCCGCGGTCGCTTTCCTGTGCGGAAACCTAGGCGAGCGTCCGAGAGCGTTGCCACCATCGGACTGTCAGCGACTGGCCGCCGTGACGAGGCGGTAGATCAGGCCAACAGCATCCGTAGGGCAGCCGCGATCGCCGCGGGGACGAGCACCCATCGAATCCAGCCCGCCCCCTTCTTGATCGCGAGGTTGGATGCAATCCAGGCTCCGGTCATATTGCCGACGCCAAGGACGAGGCCAACAGCAAGATCCACCTGGTCGGCAGAAGCAAAAAGGATCAGAACCAAAGGGGTGTACAGAAGGATGAGTGCGGCCTTGGCGGCATTGGCCTTGACGAGGCCAAACCCGCTCCCCAGCACCAGACCTGCCAGGACTAGGAAGCCAACGCCGGCCTGCACAAAACCGCCATAAAAGCCAACCGCCAGGAAGATCAACCACCGCCAGGGTTGGCGAATCAGACGTTCCGTCCCCCCCATCCACCGGGAAGGCTGCACGAGGACCGCAGCCGCGGCCAGCACTACCACAAACGCGAATACGCGCCGCATGGCTTCCGAAGGAATTGTGGTGGCCACATACGCGCCACCAAGGGCTCCAACCATGACGGGGGGTAGCAGCGGCCAGACTTCTGACCATGGCACCGCCTTGCCACGCTGGAAGCCGGCGACTGCGCCGATTTGCTGCATGAGGATCGCGATGCGGTTGGTGCCGTTGGCAACACTCGCCCCCACGATCTCGACCAGGATCGGAATCGTGACCACAGAGCCACCTCCAGCAACTGCGTTCACGAAACCGGCGATCATTCCTCCACCTATGAGCAGCAGCACGGTACCCAACGACATGGCAAGGATCTTGGCCCGCCTCACCAAGGATTCCAAACGAAGAAGCGACCGGCAACCAGCAACCAGCAGACCATTGTCTACTTTGGGAACATCTTGCTTTGTCGGACGCCCGACTTTGTGGGGTCGGCGACAGTCTCATAGGTGTTGATGGGAGTGGAAGCGCCGCCCACAAGGAGGAATCCACATGGCAAATCCATTCACCACCCTGACCCGACCGGCTGCCTGGTCTGATTATCGGGTGCCGTCGCCGCACCGCAAGATCGGTTTGATCATCGGTGCGATCGGTTTGGGACTGGCGATTGTCACGTTGATCGCCAACCTGGTAGCCGGTGGACAGGTCGAGGACTCCGCCGGGATTCTTGGCTGGTCGTTCGGGTTGACCACCACCGCCTTCGGGACCGTCAAGTTCGCGATTAGGGTGATGCTGGTCGGGATTTTGGTGCGGATCCATTACCGGTGGGACAGCATGAAAGAAACCCTGCCTCGTGTCAAAGCGACCGGAGACGGTTCGCAGTTGCCGTTGGGACCGGTCGATACTGAGTACGGTCCGGCCACAGTCACCCACGGGGCGCCGGCCTCGTTGAAGATCCATACGATGGCCCGCCGGTTGTGGGGTCCGATGTTGGCGATGGGCGCCATCTTCGTCCTAGCCGGCTTCCTTGTATCACTGGTCTGGTCAACCAACGCCGGTACCGACCCGCTGGCGGCGACCCGGGCAGCGGCCTGGACGCAGGGTTTGCAGTTCTTGGGTGAGGGTTTCTTGCTGTCGGGGATCTCGCTCCTGTTGGGCCGCGGTAGTCGCCCACATCATCATCGGCGCCCAAATCGCCTCCGGTGACACGACGGCGCTAGCCGACTCCGAACAGTGGGCCATCCGGCTCGAAGGCATTAGACGGTTTAGAACCGCGCTCTACCTGTTCGCCATCGCCCTCGGACTGGGGACCATCATCCACGTGCTCCGATTCCAAGCTATCCGGATCCGCGAACTCGCCAGCGAAACCAACCGATAAACGAGCAACCAACCGAAAAGGGAGGCCGCCAACCCGCGGCCTCCCTTTATTGTCGGAACAGGTGGGTCCGCGCCCAGACAGCTGCCTCCTCTTCAGAGGTGAACATCCTGACCGGGCGAGCGGGTTTGCTCATCCGCAAGAAGAGATTGCCGAGGCGTCTGCTGAAAGCCCTGTCCACGATGAGGGCGGTGGCGAGCTCGGCGCTGGTCTCTTCGTCTCCGGCGAATCCGTCTCGGGCAGCACGATCGGCGAATGCTGTCCCACGAATGTCGACGACCGCCGGAACGGGCTGGCCGGATGTCAGCTCGTGGACCGCCTTCAGGGTCTCCTTGGCGTGTTCCCCAGTGACGATCACGCCGGCGTCTAACCGGTGCCACAACACACCGGATGCATCGATCCACATGGTGCCTATGGCGGTCTTGACAGTTCCACTCAAACCCTCACCTCCCGACGAGGAAGCCGCAAGTGTAGACATTGGAAGCCTCCAATTCACCGCTTCAACCCGGCTGACTAGTCATTTACTGGGTGCGCAAATTGCACTGGATTTACCGACGTCATCTGCCGATTCAATGGGATAGGAAAACCGAGGAGAGTTGCCGATGGCCCGGGGAATTGCCCCATCCCATCACATCGTGCACCGCCGCCGGGCGCCGGTCGGCGGTAACGCTCACGTCTGGTGGCTGACCGGCATCATCGCCCTGGCTGCCGCCGTGCTGACCTACACGGCCCGCGACCTTCCGGTCATCTACCCGAATCTTCAAGTCCGCTGGTTCCACCTTGCCATCGGTTTCTTCGTCTCAGAGCTCACCGTCGTGCATCTTCGGTTTCGAAGAGATGCCCACTCATTCTCAATGAGTGAGATCCCGCTGGTAATCGGCTTCTTCCTCGCAGCTCCAGTGGAACTCATCATCGGACAACTCGTCGCCAACGTCTTCGTGTTGACGTTCAGTCGCCGCCAGCCTCTCCTCAAACTCACCTTCAACCTTGCCCAATTCGCTCTTCAAACTGCTCTGGCGCTTGCTGCTTTCCGTGCCGTGGTTGCCGTTGCCGATCCGCTCGGTCCGGCCGGTTGGGTCGGAGCACTCGCAGCCACCATTGCTGCTCTCACCATCGCCGACATCCTGATCAACATGGCGATCCGGATGACGGGCGGCACATTGAACAACCGTGATATTTTGGAGGTGTTCGGCCTCAGTGCCCTGGCTGCCACCCTCAACACAGTCCTGGCCATCATCGGGATCACCTTGTTGATCCGGGCTCCATCTGTGGCGGTGGTCGCTTTCGTCCCCCCCGTCGTCATGTTCTTGGGGTATCGCGCCTACGTGACGCAGCGCCACGAACGGACCCGGCTCAAGGCACTCTACGATGCGACCCGCGACCTTCACCAATCGCCGCAGATCGAATCAGCGCTCGTCGCCGCCGCCCGGCACGCCTGCGACATGTTTGAGGCCGATTTCGCCGAGATCCTCGTCTTCCCGAGCGGTCCGGCGGGAAATGCGTTCCGGACGGCAGTTGGCCCAGGTGACCGCCTCGAAATGATGGTCCCACTCGATCTCTCGAAGGAGCACCCGATATGGAAAGAGGTCGTTCCATCTCGATCCGGGATGCTCCTCGCCGACGGCGCCAACCTCTCTCGCGAGCACGGGCCTGTGATCACCGACTACATCGCAGCTCCGCTGACCGGGAACGACGATGTCCTCGGGGTGTTCCTCGTTGCCAACAAGCTTGGGAACGTGAGCGCGCTGACCGAAGACGACCTGGCCATCCTGATGACCCTGGCCGGGCAGGTCAGCGTTTCGTTGCAGAACGGTCGATTGGAGGACTCCCTGGCAGCGTTGACCGAGCTCAAGGAAGAACTCCGCTATCAGGCGCTTCACGATTCGCTCACAATGCTGGCCAACCGCGCCCTATTCCGGGAGATGGTCCAGCGAGCATTGGATAGCCACAAGGATCACATCCCATTCATCGCCGTCATGTTCCTCGATCTCGACGATTTCAAGGTCGTCAACGACAGCCTCGGGCATGCAGCCGGCGACCAGATGCTCATCGCCGTGGCCGGACGCCTCCAAGGCGCGTGCCGACCCGGCGATATCGTGGCGCGCCTTGGGGGGGACGAGTTTGCCGTACTCGTCGAGGGCATCACCGAGGCGTCGGAAGCCCTAGCTCTCGCCGACCGTATTACGGAGAAGCTCAGCGCCGTATTCTCAGTGGAAGGCAAGAAGGTCAGCACACGCGCCAGCATCGGCATCGCCTTTGCCGACCAGGGAGAAGACCCGGATCAGCTCCTCCGCAACGCCGACGCGGCGATGTACGCCGCCAAACGGAATGGTAAAGGCGGTTGGCAGGTGTTCGAGTCGTCCATGCACACTGAGGTCCGCAAACGTCTGGAGTTGCGTCATGACCTCAAGGAAGCCATTGCTCAGGAAGACCTGGCCGTCAGCTATCAACCGATAGTCGACATGCGTACCGGCCAGATCGTCGCCGTGGAATCACTGGTTCGTTGGAATCACCCTCAGCGCGGTGACATCCCTCCATCGCAGTTCATACCGTTCGCAGAGGAGACAGGCTTGATCGGGCCAATCGGCCGTTGGGTGCTGCGTGAGGCTTGCCACCAGGCCCGCGCTTGGGAACGAATCAACCCGAACAGCAGGTACCCGGTTCGAGTGGCCGTCAATCTGTCGCCCGCTCAGCTGACGGACGACGGCCTCGTCGACGAGGTCAGGAGCACACTTCTGGAAGAGGGGATACCGGCCGACCGGCTCATCTTTGAAATCACCGAGACCGTGATGATGCAAACGTCCATACGCAAACTGAAGGAGCTGAAAGAGTTGGGCGTTCAGCTGGCCATCGACGACTTCGGAACCGGGTACTCGTCACTCAGCTACCTGGACCGGCTTCCGGTGGACATCGTGAAGGTGGACAAGTCCTTCACCGCCCGTTTGGGGTATGCCAACGAGGTCCCCCAATTGGTCAAGACGGTGGTCCAACTCGGCGACGCCCTCGGACTCGAAACGATCGTTGAGGGCATCGAGTCCTTTGAGCAGTACGAGCAGATCAAACAGCTGGGTTGCCTGCATGGACAGGGTTTCTTGTTCGCCGAGCCCTTGAGCGCCAAAGCCATCGGAGCGCTGCTCAAGGTCGAAGCCGGCGGAGGCATTGTGTTCCCGGTATTCGACCGGCTGCCTCCACCCGGGCATCTTCGCATCGTGTGAAACGAAGAGGCTCACTACCGTTTCGCCCGGTCGGTCTTAATCCAAGAATTTCGACACATGGTGTGAAACGCGTTGACCCCCATTACGTGGTATCTCACCGATAGCTCATCGTTCTGTGTTACCCGGGTGTCACACGACCGGCCCGAAGGACCCGTGTGAGGAACAGGGCCATGTACCCACCAATGGTCATCCTCGACAACCACCTCTGTGGGAAGGACACCTAGGAACTCGGGCAACCGGCTTGGTGGTTTGGGGTGACTTCGGCACAGGCGAGGGCCGTGCTTAGGTAGCCACCAGGCAGAGCTCACCCAACCCCCGGTCATCTCATCAAGCGGGACTTACCGCTCAGAATCGGGTCCTCCCCCAATTCAAACCGCCGGCTAGCCAATGGTGAGATTCAAACAGGATCAGTCCGAGCGGCATCATAACGGTGACCGTTCTCAAGAAGTAGTAGAGCGAGAGCACGCCGAGCGCGATGAGCCCGATGAACGCACCCGAACATCCCGATCGCGGCTTTGGTGCGCCCGGGGTTGAGGTCCTGGGAACGGCGCGTTCGACAGATCATTCGGAGAACACGAAGGCAGGTCACCTCGGTGCGAAGCGTTTGCCGTCCTGGTGCCCGCCGGCCGAGATCGCGCCGGTCAACGGCCCAGCACGTGACGGAGGGCAGACTCCAGGTCCGGATATGAGAACTCGAACCCATCAGAAGTAAGAAGGTCCGAACGAGCCCGATGGCTGACCAACGCCATGCCGTCCGCCATCTCTTGGCCAAGCCGGATGACGAGAGCAAAACGCGGAATGATGAAGAGCGCCGGGCGGCTCAGGACCCTGGCCAGCACCTTAGTGAATTCGGCGTTGGTGACCGGATTGGGAGCTACCAGGTTGACCGGACCGGAGAGCGATGAGTCCATCAGGTGGGCCAAAGCGGCGATCTCGTCATCGATGGAGATCCAACTCATCCATTGATTACCCGATCCCAGCTTCCCGCCGAGACCGGCCTTGAACAACGGGAGAAACTTCGCCATCAAAGGTCCCTTGTTCGACAGGACCATGCCCGTTCGGCACAAAACCACCCGGGCCGCTGCCGTGGCCGGGTCGGCAGCTTGTTCCCACTGGGCGGCCAGCCTGGCCAGAAAGTCGGTACCGAAGCCGGCCGACTCGTCAAGTAACTCATCGCCCCGATCCTGTCCGTAAATGCCGAGGGGCGAGATGGAAAGGAAGGCCGACGGCGGATTTGACGAGGTGGCGATGGCACGGGCTAGGAGACCGGTAGGGTCGACTCGCGAGTCGACCAGCAGCTTCTTCCGTTTTTCCGACCAGCGCTTGTCGCCTACGCCCGCCCCGCTCAGGTTGACCACCACATCCACACCGTCGACGGTTCCTTCCGGTAGGTCGCCGGTGGCCGGACCCCAGCGGATCTCGTCATCAATGCGAGTGGGTCTGCGGACAAGCACAACTACTCGGTCGCCTCTTGCCCTCAAGTAGGGCACCAGCGCGGTACCAATCAGGCCGGAGG
This sequence comes from Acidimicrobiia bacterium, assembly GCA_029863625.1. Taxonomy (GTDB): domain Bacteria; phylum Actinomycetota; class Acidimicrobiia; order Spongiisociales; family UBA4744; genus UBA4744. Next base: position 62,107 of record JAOTUY010000006.1, on the reverse strand, counting down.
CCCCGGATACAAGAACGGTTCGTGACATGACAACCTTTCTACGGATCTGCGGACTCTATTGGATGGGCGTGGCTCGAGAGACCGCCATCAGCACCCCTCAACCCGAATAACCGCGGCCCAGAACCCTGTGATAGGCTCGCCCGGTCGGGGCAGAATTGATGATCCTGACATTCCAACAGATCGCTTGGACGCAGGAGGCTCCGCCGTGAGTGATGTATTTTTCACCGAGGTCGCAACCCCGGTCCCGTTCGGCGGACCCGGGTCCACCGACCCGCTTTCGTTCAAAGTCTATGACCCCGACCGACTGGTGCTCGGAAAGAGGATGGAGGACCACCTGCGGATGGCCGTCTGCTACTGGCACTCGTTCAACTGGCCCGGTAGCGACATCTTTGGATCCGGAACCTTCGACCGACCCTGGCTGACCAATCCAAACGACCTGGACGCGGCCAAACAGAAGATGGACGCAGCCTTCGAGTTTTTCACCAAACTCGGAACCCCCTTCTTCTGTTTCCACGACGTCGACATCTCGCCCACCGGAACCACTTTCGCCGAGACCAAGCGCAACCTCGAAGTGATGGTGTCCTACGCCGAACAGCTGATGGCCCACACGGGCGTCAAGCTGCTGTGGGGGACGAGCAATGCGTTCAGTCACCCCCGGTTCGCCGCAGGCGCATCCACCAATCCAGACCCCGAGGTGTTCGCCTACGCCGCCGCCCAGGTGAAGAACGCCATCGATGCCACGCACCGCCTCGGCGGCGAAAACTACGTCCTCTGGGGCGGCAGGGAAGGGTACGAGACACTGCTCAACACCCGGATGCGGCAGGAGGCCGATCAGCTCGCCCGCTTCCTCACCATGGTCGTCGAGTACAAGCACTCCATCGGTTTTCAGGGGACCCTGCTGATCGAGCCGAAACCACAGGAGCCGACCAAGCACCAGTACGACTTCGACTGCGCCACGGTGCACGGGTTCCTGGAGCGGTACGACCTCCTCGGAGAACTCTTCGTGAACATCGAGGTGAACCACGCCACCCTGGCCGGTCATAGCTTCCACCACGAAGTTGCCTACGCCGTCGACAACGGCATTCTCGGGAGTATCGACGCCAACCGCGGCGATCCGCAAAACGGCTGGGACACCGACCAGTTCCCCAACTCGGTAGAAGAGATGAGCCTGGCGATGTACGAGATCTTGCGCGGGGGCGGATTCACCACCGGGGGTTTCAACTTCGACACGAAGCTGCGCCGACAGAGCCTCGACCGCATCGATCTCTTCCACGGGCACATCGGCGCCATCGATACCCTCGCCAAATCACTGCTCGTAGCCGCGCAACTCATTGAGGACGGCGAGCTTGAAGCGGCCCGCAATAGCCGCTACGCCGGATGGTCCGGGGCGTTGGGCACCCGGATCCTCTCTGGGGACCTCACCTTGGCCCACCTCGAGGAGAAGGTAGCGAACGGAGAGATCGACCCTTCGCCAGTTTCGGGAAGGCAGGAACAACTCGAGAACCTTATCAACCAGACCCTCTGGAAAACGATCTGACCGATACCACCTGAGGAGGCGCAATGCCGATGAGAGACTTGAACGGCCTGACTGTTGGGATCACGGGAGCCAGCGCAGGTATTGGGAAGGCAACCGCCCGGGCGCTGGTGGCGGAGGGCGCGTCCGTCGTGCTGGGGGCCAGACGCCTCGAGCGCCTCGAGGATCTCGCCGCCGAATTAGGGGCCAAGGTGGCGGTGATTGAGATGGACGTCCGCAAGCCCCAGGACTCCAAACGGTTGGTTGAGGAGGCGTTCGCCCGCTTCGGGAGGCTGGACGCGCTGGTCGTCAACGCCGGGATCGGCGCCTACGGCGGGATCATGGATCTATCTGATGAACAGCTGGTAACCATGATGGACACCAACGTGGCCGGGACGGTGTGGCCGATCAGAGCAGCCGTCCCGCGGTTCCTCGAGGCGGGCGGCGGAGATGTCGTGATCGTTGCCTCGGTGGCCGGTTTGCGCGGCGCCGGCGATGAGGCCGTCTACGCGGCGACCAAATACGCCCAGGTCGGGCTGGCAGGAGGCCTCGATCGCGAGCTCCGGGAGAAGGGCATCCGGGTGAGCACCGTCTGTCCGGGCGGCACGGCCACCGAGTTCGCGATGGGGGCCGGACGCACCCCGGACATGCCGGGTCTCGCCGACATGCTTCGCCCGGAAGACGTCGCCGAAGCGGTGGTCACCGTGCTCAAACAGCCCCTCACCATGCGGACGCTGCTCTGGTCGATGCGCAGCATCAAAGAGGCTGACTGACCAGCAGTATTCAGTATCCGGTGGACCGGGCGGACAGCCGAACCGGCCCAACAGTCCGTTGATGCCGTAACTGGTAGCTGGTAACTCGTAACCCGAAGCCCCGGGCCCGGGCCTCGAAGCTGAAAGCTGGACTAGTGGAGCTTCTCGAGCTCCGTCTGAGAAACCTCGTGCGGCAGCTTGCCGATGATGATCATGCCCAGAACCTCGTCCATGGTCACGTCGGTCTTGTTGACCGTTCCCACCAGCTTGCCTTGCAGCATCACGCTGATCCGGTCTGCCAGGTCGAACACGTCGTGGATGTCGTGGCTGATCAGAAAGATCCCGATGCCCTCGGCCTTGAGCTGCTTGATCAGCTCGGCCACTTGGGCAGTCTCGGCGGGGCCGAGGGCTGCGGTCGGCTCGTCCATGATCAGGATCCTGGCATTGAAGTGAACTGCCCGGGCAATAGCCACGGATTGGCGTTGACCACCCGACAACGAATTCACGGCCGTCTTGAAGTTCAGGAACTTGGGATTGAGCCGCCCCATGATCTTGCGGGTGGCATCCTCCATGGCCGCTTCGTCGAGGGACCCCCAGCGTGTCTTCAATTCGCGCCCCAAGAACATGTTGGCAGTCGCATCGACGTTGTCGGCCAGGGCGAGCGTTTGGTAGATCGTCTCAATCCCGTAGACCTTGGCATCCCTCGGGTTCGCAATCGTCACCGGTTTGCCTTCAATCCGGATCTCCCCGGAATCGGCCGGATGAGCGCCGGACAGGGTTTTGATGAGGGTCGTCTTCCCGGCGCCGTTGCCGCCTACCAGGGCTACCACCTCCCCGGGGAAAAGGTCGACCGTGACGCCTTCGACGGCATGCACGCCGCCGAAGGCAACCCTCATGTTCCTCATCTCCACCAGGGGAGTCCGCTCTTCCACAACCTGCGCCATGGTTATGTTGACCTCCGTCGATAAAACGAATCGATGGCCACCGCTACCACGAGCACGACACCGACCACAATGTCCTGGAGGGGCGCATCGATCCCCATCAAGACCATGCCGGATTGCAGCGACTGCATCACCAGGGCACCGAGTACCGCTCCGGCGATGGTCCCGACCCCACCAGCGAGAGAAGTCCCGCCGATCACGGCGGCGGCGATCACATAGAGTTCGCTCAATTGTCCGAGGCCGCTGACCGCCGCGTTGAGCCGGGCCGTCTGCACTGCCGCAGCGAGGGCAACCAGAACGCCCATCAACGCGAAGGTCTTCACAACGGTCCACCGTGTCTTAATGCCGCCCAGTTCGGCTGCCTCCGGGTTGCCGCCGATGGCGAAGACGTACCGACCGAAGCTCCGGCGAGTGGCGATGAACGTCATGACCAGTGCTACGACGAGGCCGAGCATGACCGGGACGGCGATGCCGAGCGGGATGATCAACCCGCCTTCCGGCCAGACAATCCCCCGTTCTTCCGCATACTGCTGGGCCAGTCGGGCCGGCATGGGGTAGCTGTTGATGACCCACACCGCTCCCAACACGGCCAAACAAGCGACCGCCCCGAGGCCGACCTCCGCCCACATAGGACGGAGCCGGAAACCGTACTTGTTCCGTTGCCGGCGACGATTGGTAAGCAAAACCACGATCGCCACAACGGCAACGCCCCCGACGATCCAGCTCCAGGTCTCCCCGATCGAACCGCGCGAACCGCCCCCGAGGAGCTGAAAGGTGGCGTCCATCGGCGCGATCGTGCGCCCGCTCGCCATAGCCCAGGCCACCCCCCGCCACACCAGCAAGCCGCCCAGAGTGACGATGAAAGACGGCACGCCAACGTAGGCGACGATGAATCCCTGAAACCCGCCGATCAGCGCCCCCAGGACCAGGCCGACCGCCAGAGAGATTACCCAGATCGCCCAATGGTCGAAACCCAGGAGGTCGGGAAGAATCTCGGCTTGCAGCAAGGCCATCGTCATGCCGACCACCGCCAGCATCGAACCGACCGAGAGATCGATGTTGCGAGACACGATGACCAGCACCATCCCGGTGGCCATGATCGCCACTGCGGAAGTCTGGACCGACAGGTTCCACAGGTTGCGAGCCGTTAGGAAGGTGCCGCCGGACAGCACGTGAAACCCTACCCAGATGACCAGCAAGGCCACCACCATGCCCAGCAGGCGGGTGTCGATCTCCGTGGCGCGGAGCAGGGCGCCCAGCGAGCGCTTCCCCTGCTCCTCGACCCGTTCGGGTGCCTTGGTGGTGGTATCGGTCAAATCTGGCAAACCTCAGGACGGGAGAGTAGCGCGACTGCGCCCCCGGGGGGAACCCGGGGGCGCGGTGTTCGTCAATCGATTTGTTCGACGGGCTTACGGGCAGACCGCCACCGAACCGGCTGTGACGTTCTGACACAGGGTTTCGGCGTCGATCCAACCAGCGTCGAGCACGACGTTCAGGTTGTCCTGGGTGATCGGAATGGGGGCCAAGAGAATCGACGTCATGGCGTTGCCACCAGGCGAGTCGAAGGTGACCACGCCCGAGACGCTGCCGAGGGCAGTGCCCTGGGCAAGCGCTACTGCCGCTTCGCCGGCAGCTTTGCCGAGTTCACGGGCGTCTTTCCAAACCGACACGGACTGGGTGCCGAGCGCCACCCGGTTGAGGGCGGCTCCGTCACCATCCTGGCCGGATACCGGCACGATTCCGTCGAGACCCTGGGCTGCCAAAGCGGCAACCACGCCGCCGGCCATGCCGTCGTTGGAGGCGACGACCGCGTCAACCTCGTTGTTGTTCTGGGTCAGGAACTGCTCCATGTTGGTCTGGGCTACTGCCGGATCCCAGTTGTCGGTGTAGGACTCACCCACGTTGACGATGGCACCGGAGTCGATGGCCGCCTGCAGGACTTCCTGCTGGCCGCCCCGGAGGAAGTCGGCGTTGGCATCGGCCTGGTTGCCCTTGATGAAGACGTAATTGCCTTCGGGTACCAGGTCGAAGATCACGCGGGCCTGCATCCGGCCGACCTCAACGTTGTCGAAGGTGATGTACAGAGCACCCGGATCCTCAATGAGGCGGTCGTAGGCAATGACAGGAATACCCTGGTCGAGAGCGCTCTGCACGGCCGGCAGAATTGCCGTTCCGTCCTGCGCCAGGATAATGAGCGCGTCCGCACCCTGGGTGATCAGGTTCTCAACATCGGCGATCTGCTGCTCGGTCGACGAACCGGCGTCGGTCGAGATGTACTTCACGCCGGCCGCGTCGAGAGCTGCCTTGATGGCGGGCTCGTCGGACTTGGCCCAACGCTCTTCGTTGTAGTTGTTCCAGGAAACGCCGACGGTCAGTTCGTCGGCCGATCCTGCCGTAGTGCCGGTGTCACCAGCCGTTGTGGTTGTCTCGTCGCTAGTGCTGCTGCAGGCCGCGGCGACCAACGCCAATACGGCCAAAACTGCGAGCAGTCTGGTACGTAGTTTCATTCTGTGATTCCTCCGTGGGGTTCCATCGCGCGCACAGACATGCGGCGAGGCACGTACTTTATGAACCACCTCGTCGATTAGCAACCCCATCGCGGGTTTTCTTGCGCGACCCTGGTGCTACGATCCGGGTTCTCAGCCGGCGATGAAGGTCTCCCGAACTTTTTGGGCAAGCGAACAGTCGATGTCGTGGACTTCGCCCGGGCAACTTTGAAGGAACCAACCGATGGTGTCCAGCCGATTGAAACGCTTCATGGCACTGTTGGTGGTATTCGTCGCGGCCGCCGTCGCCCTGGGTGGACTCACGGTGGCCGGTCTTTGGTCTCGTGACCCAGCATGCCCTCCAATGGTCGACCATCCTGAATGGACGGTGGCCCGGCGCTGGAACGAAGCCCTGCTCGACGCGATTCGTCGGGACGTCCCGGCGCCTACCGTCCACGCCCGCAACTTGTTCCATGCGTCGGCCGCCATGTGGGATGCCTGGGCTGCTTTCGAGCCGGAGGCTGAGGGGATCTTCGTCGACGAGGAGCAGTCGGATCGGAATGTGAGCGCGGCTCGCGACGAGGCGATCAGCTACGCAGCTTTCCGGATTCTCGAGGCCCGCTATCTCGACTCGGTCGGCGCGGTGGAGACAATCCCCGAGTTCGATGCATTGATGGAGGCGCTCTGCTACCCAATCGACGTGACAACCACTGAAGGGGATTCTCCGGCGGCGCTCGGAAACCGGATCGCCCGGGTGGTGCTCGACGCCGGTCTGGGAGACGGGTCGAATGAAGCCGAGGGGTACATCGACCCCGACTACCAACCGGTCAACCCTCCCCTGGTCGTGGATCAATCAGGGACCACCCTCATCGATCCCAATCGCTGGCAGCCGCTGCGAATCGAGGAGATGATCTCCCAGAACGGGATCCCGGTCGAGAACGCCGTTCAGGAATTCGTCGACCCCCACTGGGGCTTCGTGAAGGGCTTCGCTCTGCCCGAGGCGGGTCCGCTTGGGATGCCAATCGACCCGGGCGACCCACCTTATCTGGGAGATCCGGCCACCGAACAGGCGTACAAAGAAGGCGCAGTGGAGGTGATCCGATACAGCAGTCTGCTCGACCCGGCGGCCGGTGTCTTGATCGACATCTCGCCGCGAGCGATCGGGGCCAATCCGCTCGGCACCACCGACGGCTCAGGTCACCCGGTCAATCCGGTCACCGGTAGCCCGTACGAACCGGTGGTCGTCAACCGAGCAGACTTCAACCGGGCCGTCGCGGAATTCTGGGCAGACGGCCCACACTCGGAGACTCCCCCGGGGCACTGGAACACCCTCGCTAACGCGGTTTCCGACGAGCTCTCCCCCAATCTGAAGATCGGTGGAACCGGTCCGGCGGTCGACCGGCTCGAATGGGATGTGAAGCTCTACCTGGCGCTCAACGGTGCCAACCACGACGCTGCGGTGGCTGCATGGGGAACCAAGGGTTACTACGACTACGTGAGGCCGATCTCGATGATCCGTTACCTGGGTGGGCTGGGCCAGTCGAGTGAACCGGGTGGCCCATCGTACGATCCCGACGGGCTCCCCCTGGTCCCCGATCTCGTCGAGGTCATCACCGAAGCCACGACGACGGCCGGTCGGCGCCACGCTGCCCTGGCCGGACACGAAGGGGAGATCGCGATACGCGCCTACGCCGGAAATCCGCCGGACCGGGAATCGGAGACGGGAGGGGTCGCCTGGATCCTGGCGGCTGACTGGGTCCCCTACCAGGCACCCACCTTCGTGACGCCCTCGTTCGCCGGCTATGTATCCGGGCACAGTACGTTCAGCCGGGCTTCGGCCGAGGTAATGGCCGCCTTCACCGGAAGCGAGTTCTTCCCCGGGGGTCTGGGCGAATGGACGATCCCGGCCGGTTCGCTCGAGTTCGAGGCAGGACCAGAAACCGACGTCACTCTCCAGTGGGCTACCTACGCCGACGCTTCTGACCAGGCCGGCGTCTCGCGTCTCTACGGGGGCATCCACGTTAGAGCCGACGACTTCGCCGGACGGGTGATGGGCGCCGAGATAGGCCGGGCCGCCTGGGCGCGGGCCCAGCAATACTATGGCTCGCGTGGCGATGCTTGAACGGGACGACGGTTGGGCAAGGGCTGTATGGCTCATCATCGGCGCGGTACTCGCATCCGCCGCGGTGACCACCGCCGTGTTGTTTGGCTTCGCGCCGTTGGGGACCAAAACTCCCGATGTGGCGATGGACCCTCCACACTTTGTTGAACAGGCGGTCGCGGCCGGGATCGATCACAGCTACGACGGTGCGTGGACGTTCTTCGTCGGTGGCGGCGTGGCCGTCTTCGACTGCAACGCGGACCGGAAACCCGACCTCTTTCTGGCTGGAGGGAGTGGAGCTTCTGCCCTCTATCGCAATGAGAGCCCCATCGGAGGAGACCTGCAGTTTGCTGCCGCACCCAGCCCTGTCACCGACCTCATCGACGTCACGGGCGCCTATCCGCTCGATATCGACGGCGACAACAATTCGGACCTGGTGGTGCTGCGGCTCGGGGAGAACGTGGTTCTACGCGGTCTGGGTGACTGCAAGTTCGAGCGTGCAAACGAGGCGTGGGGCATCGACGGAGGGAACGATTGGACGGCCGCTTTCAGTGCGACCTGGGAGGGCCCGGCAACCCGTCCCACGCTGGCCTTCGGCAATTACGTCGCCCTCGATCAAGACAACGGACAGACCGGTACGTGCTCGGACAACCTGCTCATGAGACCGGAAGGCACGAGCTATGCCGAACCGATTGGGCTCAGCCCCGGCTGGTGCACGTTGTCGATCCTCTTCAGCGATTGGGACAGATCGGGGCGCAGGGGCCTACGAGTCGCCAACGACAAGCACTATTACCGCGACGGTGAAGAACAGCTGTGGCGCATCGCAGAAGGTGAGGCGCCCCGCCTCTATACCCGCGCTGAAGGTTGGAAGAAGATGCAGATCTGGGGAATGGGCATCGCCAGCTTCGACCTGACGGGCGACGGACTACCCGAGGTCTTCATCACCAGCCAAGGCGACAACAAGCTGCAGAGCCTGACCGAAGGATCTGCGCAGCCCAGCTACACCGACATAGCCATCCGCCGGGGCGTCACCGCCCATCGCCCGTTCACCGGCGACCAGATTTATCCCTCAACGGCCTGGCATCCCGAGTTTCAGGACGTCAACAACGACGGGTTCATCGACCTCTTCATCTCCAAGGGTAACGTCGACGCGATGCCCGAGTACGCCGCCGAGGACCCCAACAACCTCTTCCTGGGTCAACCCGACGGAACCTTCACAGAGAGTGCCCAAACTGCCGGCATCCTCAGCTTCGGTCGAACTCGCGGCGCCGCCCTGGCCGACTTCAATCTGGACGGAATGTTGGATCTGGTCGAGGTCAACCGAAGCGAGAACATCAAGCTCTGGCGGAGCGTCGGGTGGGGAGACGCCTCCGGGCCGGTGCCCATGGGCGCCTGGATCGGCATCCAGCTCGAACAAGCCGGTCCGAACCGCAACGCCATCGGGTCCTGGATCGAAGTGAAGATCGGCGACTACACCATCGAACGGGAGGTGACCGTTGGTGGTGGTCATGCCGGCGGCCAGCTCGGATGGATTCACTTCGGACTAGGGAAGGCCGATCGTGCTGAGATTCGCGTCCAATGGCCGGACGGCGAAGTCGGGCCATGGATCAAGGTCAAAGCCGATCAGTTCTGGACCATCGAAAGGGCCGGGTCGGAGGCGCGGCCCTGGGAGCCGCCCCCGGAATAGAAAGGCGTGAGGATGGCGAAGGCGCGACTCGCCAAGATGCATCTGCCCGAGTTCGGCATGCCGGAGACAATGCCGGAGATCCCGGTTGAGGTCTATGCAGCACGGCTCGAACGGCTGCGCGCCCGCATGCATGAGCAAGGCTACGACCGGCTCGTCGTCTACGCCGACCGGGAGCACAGCGCCAATCTGGCCTACCTGAGCGGCTTCGACCCGCGCTTTGAGGAAGCCCTCCTGGTGGTCGGCCCGGCCGGCGACCCGGCCGTCCTGGTCGGCAACGAATGCGTCGGGACGGCCCAATCTTCACCGCTGACCATGCGAGTGGAGCTGTTCCAGGATCTCAGCCTGCCGAGCCAGCCCCGCCATCGTTCCCGATCGCTGCAGGCGATCCTCACCGACGAGGGCGTGCAGAACGGCAGCCGCATCGGGGTCGTCGGATGGAAGTCGTACGCCACCCCGGAGATGATGGACGCCCCGTCCTACCTGATCGACGAGCTGCGCCGCATCACGGGCGACAGCGGAAGCGTGGAGAACGCCACCGATCTCCTCATCAATGCCGCCGACGGGTTGCGGGTGATCAACGAGATCGAACAACTCGCCTTTTTCGAGTGGGCGGCCTGCCAGACCTCTCAAGGGGTGCGGCAGTTGCTGTTCGGTCTTCGACCCGGACTGACCGAACGCCAGGCGGTGGGATTGCTCGAGTGGAACGGAATGCCGCTCTCCTGCCACTTGATGCTGACCGCCGGGGAACGCGCCGCGTTTGGGTTGCTCAGTCCCGGCGATCGACCCATCCAGCGAGGCGACCGGTTCACCGTCGCCTTCGGAATCTGGGGAGCCTTGAACTGCCGGGCGGGTTTCGTCGTCGAAGATGCCGAAGAGCTTCCACCGGGGATCGCAGATTACGTTGAGCAGCTGGTCGGCCCCTACTTCGAGGCCGTCGCCGAATGGTACGGAGCGCTGCGGATCGGCCAGACAGGAGGCGGCCTGCAAGAGATCATCGACCGCCGCCTGGGTGATCCATTCTTCGGGATCTTCCTGAATCCCGGCCACCAGATCCACCTCGACGAGTGGGTGAACTCACCCATTGTGCCCGGATCGGACATCGACCTCCGTTCGGGCATGGCGTTCCAGGTCGACATCATCCCCGCCACCGGAACGGAGTACTTCACGACCAACATCGAGGACGGTGTGGCGCTCGCCGACGAAGCGCTGCGGGATGGACTGGCCGTCGAGTACCCGGAGGCCTGGGCGAGGATTCAGGCGCGCCGGCGGTTCATGGCGGACTCGCTGGGTATCACCCTCCACCCCGAAGTGCTTCCCTTCTCGAACATCCCCGCCTACCTGCCGCCCTTCCTGCTCCGGCCGGACCGCGTCATGACGCTGATTCAGGGCCAGGTCTTGCCGTCCGGGAAGAAGGTCACGTAGTCGTCAGGGAACGAGGTGAAGGCCGGCAGCTTGTCGAGGGACTGCTCGGCGAGGGGCCCAAGTAGACCAATCCCCAGGAAAGGATCGAACAGAGTGCCGGACACTGGGTCGACCAGGCCGTCGGCGGTCAGCTCCAACTCAATGACTTCGGTGTCGAGGCGTCGGCTGAATACCGCCCAGCGTTCCTGATCGTTTGGGTCGATCACGACGGCGATTTCCAGCCCGGCCACGACATCATTCACGACCCCGACCCTGCGGAGGGCAGGGATGTCATGGCAGCGGACGCGTCACCGAGGTCGACTACGACCGCCGTCTGCTCCAGGTTGAAGCCGGTGGCCCAACCATGAACGTCGAGCGCCAGAGAATCAGGGTGAGAGGTCCGCCACGCTTCCCAGGTTGTCAGAGTTGAGGAGAGGAGCTCGAGACGGGCTCCCGCCCGCGGTCCGAGAATCGCCTCGCCGAGCGGTTGACTCCACACCGATCCGGTGTCGTGGTCCCACCACGTCATTACATTGCCCCACAGGGCGCCCTGGTTGCCAAAGACGAGAGTGGTTCCATCCAATTCGCGACGATGGACCATCGCCGTGCCGCACAATGGTCACCACGAAACGAGAATGGGAATTCCGTCCAGGGAGTCAATCACCATCTCTCTGGAGTTGAGATGCGTGACCGGGTACGCTTTGGCGGTTTCCGCCCCGGCCACTCCAATGACGAGGCTGTCGGCCGGCCAATCGACCTGGTCGGACGACGTGAACACCGGGTCGTACACCGGGAGAATCGAATCGCGGCCGAGCACCTGCCGGTAGCCGCTCGGCAGCTGCTCGCCGGCCGCTACCGGGTTGTACACCTCGTTGGGATCGGCCAGCACACCCAATGTTTCCGTCGCCTCGGGACGTTTCGGCGAGCCCGCCACAATGGCGACGGCGACCGCCGCAGCCAGCACTCCGACCATAGACCACCCGGCCCGTCGGACCTTGCGTTGGCGAAGATCGGTCATCGAACGGGCCAACGCTGGCCGGGACTCCTGTGTTCCCGCGTTGCCACCGACCCGACACTGGGGCGTAGAGACGACAGCAAGGAATAGGGCGCCGCTGGGTGGTTGTTGATAGAGCGGCCTCAACAGATACGGAATGCCCTGTGACTGCCGCCATCGATCACCCGGACCGAATGCCGGTCATCTTCCTGAGCCACGGCGCCCCGCCTCTGGCCGACGACAAGACCTGGACCCGTCAGCTGGCCGACTGGTCGGCTTCCGTGCAGAGACCGACCGCGATCCTCATCGTGTCGGCCCACTGGGAAGCCGATCCGCTAACCCTGGGCGCCACCACCACCGTCCCGCTCACCTACGACTTCTGGGGGTTCGAGTCGCGCTATTACCAGGTGCAATACCCTGCCCCGGGAGCACCGGCACTTGCAGCCGCGGTCCGCAAACTGCTCCAATCGACCGAACACCCCATCAATCAGGAACCACGGCGAGGGCTCGATCATGGCGCGTACGTGCCCCTGGTGGAAATGTATCCGGAGGCCGACATACCGGTCCTCCAGATCTCAATGCCCACTCTGGAGCCCCAAACGCTGCTGGAGATAGGACGCCGCCTCGCCCCGCTGCGCGATCAGGGAGTGTTGATCATCGGAAGCGGCTTCAGCACGCACAACCTCCGCGATATCGACCCGCGGGCCGGACTCCATGCTCCCCCACCGTCCTGGTCGGCCGAATTCGACGACTGGCTACAACAGTCATTGGCAACCGGTGACGTTGACAGCCTGGTGGATTTCCAGCACAAAGCCCCGGCGGCCGCGCTGGCCCACCCCCGCACCGAGCACTTCGCCCCGCTGTTCGTTTCGCTCGGGGCAAGCCTGGAATCGGGCGAGACCGGTAACACCGTCATCGACGGCTTCTATATGGGGCTCTCCAAACGATCGGTGCAGTTCGGCTGACCTCATTTCGTCGACCGACCGCGCCGACACGTGCTTCGCAGATATGCTTGACGCAATCTGAACCAAATCGTTCCTCGACACAGCTCGAGCCTGATGTCGGCGGTCGCAGCGGAAGCCACCCTCCCCATCACTGACTGACTAGCCGATGCCCAATCACCCAGCAGGCGATGGCGAGAGCCACCACGCCCAGGCCCACCCAGATGTCTCCGTCGAGCAACGGGACAAACGCGATCGTCAGAACGATCGGGGAAACATAGGCCAGGAATACGCCTGCCGCCGTCGACGTGTTCGACCCCGGCTCCGCCAGTCGCTCGACCGGAGGGAAGATGCGCTGCCACCAGGGCTGTTGTGCCACGTTTGGTACCTCGAGGAAAGCCCTCACGCTACCGGAACGAGATGATATTCATCCAAACCCCGGGCCGGACGGCAGTGAAGCAGCCAGTCATGTCTCCAGCCACTTGCCGTCCAGCAGACCGATCAGCGCGTCGACACAGGCGTCGGCGAACTCGGGGGCATTGATGTGGTGCGGCAAATCGGTGATCGAACCGGCAGGCAGGTGACGCCGAAGCGTATCCACGAACCGACGATCGGTCTCCGGCTGCTCCCACACCCCGATCTCCTGCCCCGCCAGATCAAAGGTCTGACGCCCGGCCATCTGGCTCCATCCCCCGCCCGGGATCAGCACACGGACCGGCCCCCGGGCCGCGGCGAGCCGCTCGCCCATCAGCCGGCCGAGTGTGGCGAACTCCTCAGCATTAGTGCGCATGAGCAAGATTTCAACGTTGTATTGATAGAACTCCCGGTCCCGATATCTTTCCGGTACCTGGCCGATCCACCAATTGGTGAAGTCAAGACAGCCCGGGACCACTACCTGCGGGACCCCGGCAGCACCGGCGCCGGTGAGCCGCCCTTCACCCGCGCTGTAGACGCCGCCGGTGACGAAATCCGTCAACTCCGACGTAGTCAGATCGATGACGCCGGTCAGCTCGCCGAGGGCGGCCAGTGATTCCAGAGCGCGACCGCCGGGCCCGGAAGCGTGGAAATGGATGACTTCAAAACCCTTCGCCTTCAGCCGTAGCGTGATGCGATCGACGGCCGGTTGGGTGTTACCGAACGACGACACACCGACCAAAGGCGGCGCCGCGCCGGGCGCCGAGTTTGCCGGAGGCCGTTGGGCGGCTCCGATCATCCCGACCATCGCCCCAACCGCATTGGCCATCGCGGTGCGCGTTACTCGGTTGAGCGAGATATCACCGATGGTCGGAAACATCGCGATGTCACTCTCGGCCACGTACCACTGCACGGCTGCGGTCGCCGCGACCGGCGTGACCATTATCTTGGGCAGCCCGAGAGGAAGGGCGCGCATGACGGCACAAGCCATAGTCGAACCATTGGCTCCACCCACCCCAAGAATGCCGTCGAAACCCTCCCCGTCGAGTCGGGTACGGACAATCTCAATCGCGCCGAGGGTCATTGTCTGGGCGGCCTCGGCGCGAGAGAGGCGCGCCAGTGCATCCCAGGAAGTGCCCGACGCTTTTGCCAAAGCAGCGCCGTCGACCGCTGCGAAGCTGTATTCGTGGGGGCGCAGCGACAGGTCGACCAACCAGGGCGTTACTCCTGCGGAGATGAGAGCGTCGCACACAAAGCGGGCTGCTTCGTTCTTGCTATCGAGAGTGGTGAGTACGGCGACGGTCGGCCGGGCCGTCACTCAGTATGCCTCGCCCAGCTCGACACCCTTGAACCCTTGGGTGGCGGCCACGACCGACGCCTCGATCGGAAAACGTTCAGCGGAGGAGCCGCCCACGTAACCATCGAGCCGCGGTTCGGCTTGCCAGAAGCGAACGAAGTCCTCCGGCGTCTCGATCGCACCGCCATGGGAGGTCACAATCAGGTCGGAGAAGTCGGCCTCGAGTGCGTCGAGGATCCCGGTTGCTCGCGCAACGGCGGAATCCTCACTCATCACGGTCTGCGAGCCGATGGTACCGCCGGAACTGTTACCGAAATGCACGATGATGTTGTCGACGCCGGCTTCGGCCATGGCCAATGCTTCCTCAACCGAGGTGCAAAACGCCTTGGTGTACAAACCGATCCGAGAAGCCTCAGCGAGCACCTCGACCTCGTTCGCGAAGCCCATCCCGGTCTCTTCAAGATCGCTTCGGTATTTTCCGTCGATCAAGGCCACGGTGGGGCAATTCATCACGCCGTCAAACCCGGCGTCCGCAATACGGACCAAGAACCGCTTCATATCGCGGGTCGGATCGACACAGAGGAGGCCGGCGATTACCGGGCAGTCGCTCACGACGTTGATGATGGCCCTCTCGCCGAGTTCAAGCGTCAAAGCGTTGGCGTCGCAAATCGGCAGGTATCCCGCCATCGAGCTCAACCCCTGCATGCGGAAGTACGCGAGCGAATGGGTGGTGACGAAGTCTGCGCCGCCTCGCGCTGCCATCTTGGCGGTGATGCCGGAACCACAGAGCGCGTCGTAGATGGCCCGGCCCGCCTCTCTTTCCGCCCGCAAACGCCCAACGATGGTTGGGTGATCGAAATTGGCCATGCTCCCCTCCGGTCTGGCTCAGCCATGCCAGACTACCCGAGCCCGCCCGCCCGATTCGTCTGTGATTAGGCTTCGCCCGAATCGACCGCGGCGGGGGGTGTAAGGTTGCGCGTGTTCATCGAGAACGAAGCCGGGTCCCGCACCAAGAACCTCTACGACCAGCGCACCCTGGCCCACCTCGGCACGGCCCATGTTTCGCTCCAATACCCGTACCCCTATGGCTTCGTGATCGGCACTTTGGGCGGCGACGGCGACGCAGTCGATTGTTTCGTATTGACGAATTCAGGGCTTTCGGCCGGTGACACGATCGAGTGCGATCCCATCGGACTGCTCGAGCAAGTTGAGGACGGCGAAATCGACCACAAGGTGCTCGCCGTGCCATCGGGTGAACCTCCTGTCCTCGAAGAAGCCACCGTTGCGGAACTCGAGAGTTTCATCAGCGGCGTCTTTGCCCACCTGCCAGACAAGCGCATAGAGATCGGTCGGCTGCGCGGCCGCGGGGATGCCGAGGCCTATATCGCCGCCTCTCGAAACGAATCTGCCACCGGGGATACGACACCTGAGGCATCCAGCCCTCTCCCGCCATTGAGTCACTGAGGGCGGGGCCACCGGATTCAAACAAGCCGCGCCCGCCCAAGACCTTTTGATATCCGGATAGTCTGGGTGTATGGAAATCTGGCCGGCCCCTAGATCGCGACGCAATCCACCCAGCATCCCATTCATGCTGATCGATATTTCGCCGTGACCAGCCTTTCGCCTCCGCCCACCGAACCGGCCCTCGCCCGTCTTTCGGTCGTCGACCGGTTCCTTCCGGTGTGGATCCTCGCCGCCATGGCTTTGGGGCTGGGGTTGGGCAGACTGATCCCCGACCTGAACGACTGGTTGGACACCGTCAAGATCGGTTCGGTCTCGCTGCCGATCGCCCTCGGGTTGCTGGCCATGATGTACCCGGTGCTGGCCAAGGTCCGTTACTCGCAGATCGGGGAGATTGCCGCCGACCGCAAGCTGATGGTCACCTCGCTGGTCCTCAATTGGGTGATCGGCCCCGCGCTCATGTTCACGCTGGCCTGGCTGCTGCTGGCCGACTTGCCCGAGTACCGCACCGGGCTGATCATCATCGGGCTGGCGCGCTGCATAGCCATGGTGCTGATCTGGAACGACCTCGCCTGCGGCGACCGGGAAGCCGCCGCCGTGCTGGTCGCCCTCAACTCGATCTTCCAGATCGTCGCCTACTCGATCCTCGGTTACTTCTACCTCGAGCTTCTCCCCACCTGGCTTGGCCTCGATACCGCCACCCTGGACGTTTCGATGTGGGACATCGCCAAGATCGTGCTGGTCTTCCTTGGTGTCCCGCTGGCAGGCGGCTACCTCACCCGCCGCTGGGGTGAACGATCCAAGGGGGTCGAGTGGTACGAAACCCGCTTTCTTCCCAAGCTGGCTCCCTGGGCACTCTACGGGTTGTTGTTCACGGTGGTAATCCTCTTCGCTCTGCAGGGTGAGACGATCACCGCTCAACCTCTCGACGTAATTCGCATTGCGGTGCCGCTCCTCGCCTACTTCGCGATCATGTGGGTGGTTTCTTTCGCCCTCGGGCTCCGGCTCAAGCTGTCCTACGAGAAGAACACCAGCGTTGCTTTCACGGCGGCCAGCAACAATTTCGAACTTGCCATCGCCGTTGCGATCGGGGTGTTCGGGGTCACCTCGGGCGAAGCGCTGGCAGGCGTCGTCGGGCCGTTGATCGAGGTGCCGGTGTTGGTCGGTCTCGTCTACGTTGCTTTGTGGGCCAAGAAACGCTTCTACCCGGTCTCCCCGATCAGCTAGGACGCGTATGCGGGAGCGTTCCCCGGCTTCCACTTGATCGAGCATCCCATCGACGGGTACTGGTCGCCGGATGGGGCTTGGCCGGCCAGGACCGTCTCGATCGCCGCTCGCAGATCAGAGCCGGTGACCTTGCCCGGCATGTTGGGCCGCGTCTCGTCGAACCTCCCCCGATACACGAGGGCCCGCTCGGCATCGAACAGGAAGAAGTCGGGCGTGCAGACGGCACCGTATGCCCTGGCGACCTCCTGGCTTTCGTCGTAAAGATAGGGAAACCGGTAATCGAGATCCTTCGCGTCGATTGTCATCTGTTCAGGATCATCGGTCGGGTGGGAAGCCACGTCGTTCGACGATATGGCGACGATTCCCAACCGGCTGCCTTCGTAGTCGCGGCCCAGCTCGGCAAGACCGTGCCTCACGTGCTGCACGTAGGGGCAGTGATTGCAAATGAACATCACGAGCAGAGCGTCCTTCTCAGCGAAGTCCGTGAGGGCGACGGTGGTGCCCGTGAGCGGCTCCGGGAGCACAAAATCGGGTGCCCGGGTGCCGAGCTGCGTCATTGTCGACGAGGTAGCCATCAGTATCTCCTTGATCGATTCGAGGAGTTTACGGTGACGGAGGTCATAAACATGAGCCCTCCGAACGCGTGGCCGGAGTTGTCGGCCGGGTGGCCCTGGCCGCCTGGAGTGACCACCAGCCCAGTCGCCTTACTCCGGTGGCCATCTCGGCTGGAGTTGCCGCGGCCGGGGCGGCTGCGCTGGCCGCCCTCCAGGCTGGACCCTCATACGCGCTCTTGCTAGCCATCGCCGCGCTGATCGGATTCTTCGCCTTCGGTTGGTACGGCCCCTGGGTCGTGTTCGTCGCCGAAGCCGCACCGGGCCGGGCGGTCGGCACCACCCTGGCCCTGGCCATGACCGCCAATCAGCTGGCAATAGTCATCGCCCCCCCGATCTTCGGGCTGATCTACGACCTCAGCGATTCCTATTCAGTACCGCTGCTGGTAACGGCCGTCTTCCTGGTCATCGTTGCCGTTCGTGTCTGGTTGGTCGCCCGGCGTCTTCCGGTCGGAAGGTGAGCGGTAGTCAACACGTCATAGTTCGAGCAGAGCAGGCGCGAGCCGGCGCAGCTCGTCGAGCGGGAACCGGTCGGGGAGCCCGTCAAGGACCTGCACACACACATGATTTGCCCCGGCCGCGAAGTGCGCGGCGACCCGCTCCTGAATGACATCAGGAGATCCCCAGGCCACCACCGCGTCGATGAGGCCGTCGGAACCGTCCCCGGCGACGTCGGCGTTGCTCCACCCCAGCCGCAGCAGATTGTTGCGGTAGTTGTCAAGACCCAGGTAGTGGCGGGCATGCCTCCGGGCGATGGTCCGGGCCTCTCCGGCATTGTCGGCCAACACCACAGCCTGCTCCGGCGCCAGTATCGGATCGGGGCCCAACTCGTTCCGGGCGAACCTGGTGTGATCGACCGGGACGAAGTACGGATGGGCTCCGGCGCTCCGCTGTGCCGCCAGGCGCAACATCTTCGGTCCCAGGGCGGCCAGCAGCACCGGCGCCGCCTTTTCGGGTTGCGGACCTGCGTAGGGCGCGCCGTCCATAGCGTCCAGATAGGCACGCATCGCCGACAGGGGATGCCGGTAGTCGTGCCCACGCCGGCTCACCGAAGGAGAGTGGCTGACTCCGATGCCGAGCAGGAACCGGTCGGGAAACGCCTCGGCCAGCGTCCGGGCCCCGTTGGCCATAGCGGTGGCGTCCCGTGCCCACAGATTGGCGATTCCGGTGGCGACTCCCATCTCGCGGCTCGCCGCCAAAAGGATCGCCGCCTGCGAGAAGGCCTCCTTGGTCACCGACTCGGGGAACCACAGAACGCGGAAACCCAGCGATTCGATCTCGGGAACGGCCTCCCGCACTTCGACGGCCCGCATCACGCCGAGCTGTCCGCTCCACAAGCCCACCCTGCCCATTTCCATCGGACCTCCTTGATCACTCTCAAAACCTACCGCGAGCGCGGCAGCCGCGAGCGCGGCAGCCGCCGAGCCCCGGCGCCCGGCAGGGGATCCGGGCCGGGCAACCACCCGGGTTCTCAACCCGCAAATACTTCGAGGTCGGGCGAGTCGGCGCCGAGCACCTCGCTCATCACATCCCGGGTGTGCTCCCCCAGTTCGGGTGCCGCACTCAACGGTCCACCGCTGCGCAGTGGGCCCTGCACGATCCGGTAGGGCCCTTGGGGCGAGTCCACCTCGGCCACCATCCCGCTCGACTGTACGTAGGGAGACGCCACCGCCTCCAGGATCGTCCTCAGCGGCGCGTGGGGAACCCCCGCTACGGCCAACCGTCTGAGCGCCTCTTCGGTGCTCAGACGACCAAGGGCCGCGGCGACCGTTGCATCGATTTCGTGGCGAGCGGCAGTGCGCTGCGGGTTGGTTCGAAGGTCGGCTCGGGCTGCCAGGTCGTCGAGTTCCAGCGCTTCACACAACAGTGGCCAGAACTTATCTCCGATCACCGCCACCACCACCCAACCGTCCGTGGTGGCAAAAGCCCGGTAAGGGACGATATTGTGGTGTCCCGAGCCAACCGGCCCCGGATCTACGCCGGTCTCCATCGCCGAAGTGGCCAGGTAGGTCAAAAGCGACATAGCCGAGTCGAGCAGAGGTACCTCGACGTGGCGACCCCGACCTTCCCGCAGCGCCACGGCGTAGGCCGCAACCGCCCCGAGCGCTCCCCATAACCCGGCCGCCAGGTCGGAGATCGCCACCCCGGCCCGGACGGGTGCTCCACCCTCCTCGCCGGTCAGCGACATGATGCCGCTCTCCGCTTGGGCTATCAGGTCGAAAGAGCCCTCATTCTCAAGTTCCGATCCGCGGGCGTAGGAAGAGATCGTCACCACCACAAGGCGGGGGTGCCGCTCGAGCAGCGCTTCAGGAGCGAGACCGAGCTTCTCGATTGCACCCGGCCGGTAGTTCTCAACCACGATGTCGGCCGTGTCGAGCAGCGCTTCGAGGCCGCGCCTCCCCGGCCCGGTGGTCAGATCGAGCACCACCCCCCGTTTGTTGGTGTTCAGTGACGAGAAGTACATGGACCGACCGTTGATGTGCGGCCCGATCCCCCGGGCCATGTCCCCCTCCGGCGGTTCCACCTTGATGACGTCGGCGCCCATCTCGGCCAGCACTTGACCGGCGAAGGGACCGGCCAGCACCCGGGACAAATCGACGACCCGCACACCGTCGAGCAGCCCGCTCATTGCTCTTCCACGCGGGCCAGCACGTCGGCGGCGGGCCGCTCCGGGTCGTCGAGTACCCCGTCGAAACGGGTGCCGGCCAATGCGTGGACTTTGGCGCGCAGTTGGTCGTTGCTCATGGGGCGCGGCGGTGAACCGCGGGCGGCTTCCACCCGGATCTCGATCGGGTCGTGAGCACCGTGCCACGAAAGGACCGCGGCCGCCTGATCGAGCCGATCGTCCAGCTGCACTTCGATGCAAGAGGCGACCCGGCGGGCCCCTTCGTCCACCGCAACGAAGTCCTCAACCGTTGGGGCGCCGTGGAGCAACGTGAAAGCGACTGTGTAGGGAATCGAGAACTTGGCCTCCAGCCCGGTGGTGACGTCGTCAAGGGGGGCAGCTTGACGGGACCGCCGATGTACGGTGACGACTCCCCTTCCGTCGGGATCGGCCCCGCCTTGCGCCGCCTGTTCGGCTGCTTCGATCGAGCTGTGGGTCTGCAGACAGCAGGGGAATGCCTTGATCCAATTCTGCTCGATCGCCGGCTCGGAGCCGGCCACTTCCCAGTGCCCTCCGTAGACCGTCTCGTAAGCCTCCTCGATCCTGCGCGTCGCAATGCCACCTTGTCCGGCCAGAACGGCCGCCCGGACGCCCTGGGCGGCAGCCATTCCCACCTGCAGAGACTTGCCGTCCGAACCGAAGGCCGCTTGCAATCCCCCGGCGCCCAGAATGGCCAGCTGCCGGGCAACCCGCGTGCGGGCTTCGTCGAAACCGAAGAGGTGAGCAGCCGCCGTGGCCGCGCCGACCGTGCCGGTTACTGCGGTTGGGTGCCAGCCCCGCTCATAGAGATCGGGATGACCCGCCCGGGCCAGAGCTCCCATGGCCTCGAACCCGGCGGTGTACGCGTCGAGCACCCGGCCCATGGTGGTGCCCGTTGTGGCTCCCAGCACCAGGGCAGCCGGAGCCGTCGGGGCAGACAGATGGGCCAAACCCGGCCCATATGTGTCGTCAAAATCCAACACATGGCCGGAAACCGCCAGCGACGCGACCCGATCGTCACGGTTCGCCCGGGAGGCCTTCGGAGCCCTCTCGTTACGCCCCGCCCAGGCGCAGGCCAGCCAATCGAGAAAAGCTTGCCGGTACCCCGGATGGTCCTTGCTGGTGTTATCCATGACTGCGAGCGAGTGTAACCGGAGGCGAGTCCCGGTCTCGGGACGCCCTGTTTCTGTCGCTAGGTCCCGGCCGCCCTGGCGATCAGGTCGCGAGCGATGACCCGGAGGGCCAGGATCTCCTCGGTTCCCTCGAAAATGGAAAGCACCCGGGCATCCACGAACAGCCTGCTCACCGGATACTCCTCGGCGTATCCGTAGCCTCCGTGCATTTGCATGGCATCCCGGGTGATCTCTTCCGCGGCGCGAGACGTGAGTGCTTTGGCCATGGCCGCCTCCGTCTGACCATCGGGCGTGGCCAGCCTTTGCGCGGCCCGATAGGTGAGGCTGCGCCCGGCCTGGATCCGGGCCGCCATCCTGGCCAATCCCACTCTGGTCAGCTGGTAGTCGATCAACGGCCGGCCGAATACCTTCCGCTGTTGGGCGAAGGCGAGGGCTTCGCGAAAGGCCGCTTCCATGACGCCGAGGGCCCGGGCGGCCGTCTGCAGGCGCCCGGCGGCGAAGGCCCCCATCTGCAGATGGAAACCCCTACCGGCTCCAGCCTCCTCTCCGATCAACGTGTCGCCGGGCATCGCCCAGTCGTCAAACGTGAGCTCGAACGAGTGCAGCCCGCGGTACCCGATCGTGTCGATCGCCCGCCCAACGAGCCTCCCACCGGCCGGCTGATCGAGTTCGAAGTAGTGCCCGGCCGAGGCCGATTTCTCGACCACGAACAAGGAAAGCCCTCGGGCGCCGGCCGCTCGATCCGGGTTGGTGCGGACCAACACCATCAGCAACTCTGCCCGTCCCGCGAAGGTCGCCCACATCTTGGCCCCGTTCAGCAGAAACCCGGTGCCGTCCGGGCGGGCCGTCATGGTGATCCCGGCCACGTCGGAGCCATAGTCGGGTTCGGTGACGGCGACTGCAACCATTTGCCCTCCGGCCGCGATGGCCGGGAGCCATCGCTTCTTCTGATCCTCAGTGCCCCCGTTCAGGAGGGCAGAGACCAGAATCTCGGGGCGGGTGAGCAGCGACCCTGCCATCAAGGAACCCCGGGACAGCTCTTCGGTGGCCACCACCATGGCCAGCGCTCCCGAATCGCCCGGCTCCTGATACCCGCCGTACTCGGGTGGGATCGACATCCCGAAGGCACCAAGCGCGGCCATTCCGGCAATCACCTCCTCGGGCACATCGAGGTTGCGGCGGTGTACGTCCTCGGCCCGGGGGGCCACCTGCTCATCGGCAAATCTGCCAAACGTGTCGGCCAGCAGGCCCACCTCGTCCGGTAGATGTCTTGGACCGGAACCGGTGGATTGCACCCGAGCAGCCACCTCCTCGAGTACCTGTGGGTCTGATCCATCTTCGAGCGCGTCGTCCATCTCGCCGCCGCGGAGGTCGTCGCCGAACCGGCGTCCGTCGCGTCGAGCCCGGGCTGATCGCAGCAGATCGGCGGTGGCGACACGGGCCAGACGGTCTTCGTCCTTGCCCTGTTCGCCGTACTCCGTCAGCGCGGCGGCGGTGGCGGCTTCGGCCGCCAGGAAAGCCAGGTGGTAGGCGGCTTCCTGGTGCTGGTCGAGCAGGGCGGACGAGACCCGACCGTCAACAACGCAATCCGAAGCCAGAGAGCGAGCCTGGCCCGCGACGGCCTCCCCCAGCCGCTCAGTTGCCATCCGGGCTTTGTCGAGCGACATCATCGCCGCCGGACTGCCCGGCGGGCGGTCTCGAGCACTCGACGAGCAACCTTGATGGTTGCTTCGTCGACCATGTGCCCGGCGTCATCGGTTATAGCTCCCCTCCCATCGGCGAGCGCTTGCTCGTAGAGAGAAACGAGACGTCCGGCGCGCTCGGTCTCTTCAGGGGTAGGTGTCATCACCTCATTGAATACAGGCACCTGGGCAGGGTGAATAGCCGGCCGGCTGCCAAAACCGAGACGGACCAAACGGCGGGTTTCGTCGCGCAGTAAATCGAGGTCCTGAAAGTCGGGCGAGACGGGACCGAGCGGAGGTTCGATGCCCGCGGCGGCAGAGGCGACAACCAACTGCATGCGCAGGGGGACGAAGGCCGCCTCATAGGTAGGGTCGACTCCCAGCTCGGCACCGAGATCAAATTCGCCGATCATCAGCTGATGCACCCGCGGCGCCCGGGCGAGTTCGTCGACCGCCAGCAACCCGTCGGCCGTTTCCACGATCGGGAGGAGTTTCACATCGCTGGGCGGCCGGCCCGCGGCCGATTCCAGTCTCTCCAGCAGATCCCCAATTGCGAGGAGCTCATCGACCGATCGGACCTTGGGAACCATGATCCCGTGCAGCGGCGCACGAAACACCGCAGCAAGGTCGTCTTCGAGCAGATCTTCGGTGGGATTGACCCGTACCCACGGCTCGAAACCCGGTTCGGCCAGATTGTCCAACCAGTCCGAAACCGTATCCCGGGCCGCCGCCTTGCCGGCGGGGGCCACTGCATCCTCGAGGTCGGCAATCACCGCGTCGGCCGAACGCCGGCCGGCTTTGGTCAGCATGTCCGGCCGATCGCCGGGGACAAAGAGATAGCTCCGTGCGGTCATCGAGTGCTTCACCTTAGGGGTCCCTATCTTTCTAGCACCATGACCCACCGGTACACTCGACGGATCCGGAGGAATACAGCATGACGGAGCTTCTGGCAGGAATGCGAGTGATCGAAGGCTCCGCCTTTGTGGCCGCGCCGCTCGGCGGCATGACCCTGGCCCAACTCGGAGCAGACGTTATCCGCTTCGATCCGATCGGCGGTGGACTCGATTACCGACGCTGGCCGGTTACGGATGGCGGGCAAAGCCTCTATTGGGCGGGCCTCAATAAGGGCAAGCGCTCGATAGCCCTCGATCTCCACACCGATCGCGGGCGCGACGTGGCTATCTCCCTGATCACCGCTCCCGGTGCCGACGCCGGCCTCTTCCTCACCAACTACCCACCGGGCGGTTGGGCCGACTACGGAAAGCTGGTCGAGCGGCGCCCCGATCTCATCATGTGCCAAATTGTTGGTAATCCCGACGGCAGCACAGCAGTCGACTACACGATCAACGCGGCAGTCGGATATCCGCTCCTCACCGGACCCGGCGACCATCCGGGGGTGGTCAACTCGGTGCTCCCGGCCTGGGACCTGATCGCCGGGGTCACCGCCGCCACCGGTCTGCTGGCCGCAGATAGGCACCGGACTCGCACAGGACAGGGCCGTCTCATCCGACTGCCGCTGGCCGACGTTGCCCTGGCCGCACTAGGTCACCTCGGCTATATCGGCGAGGTGACCATCAACGACACCGATCGGCCGCGCTACGGCAACTACCTCTATGGTGCGTTCGGGCGGGATTTCGTCACCTCCGATGGGCGCCGGGTGATGGTCACCGCCATTACTCCCCGCCAATTCCGCGGACTCCTGGACGCAACCGGGCTCCAGACCGAGTTCACCGCCCTGGAAACCCGCCTAGGAGAGCCGCTCCGCAGCGATGGCGACCTCTTCGAAGCCAGGCAGGAAATCGCCGCTCTCCTGGAGACCTGGTTCGAGGAAACCCCATTTGCAGAGGTGGCGGAGCGCTTCGCGGCACATCGGGTCCTGTGGGGGCCCTACCAGACCGTGCGAGAATTGCTCGAAGCCGATCCAAGAGCATCGGTTGCCAACCCGCTGTTCGCCAAGATCGAGCAGCCGGGGATCGGGCCGCTCTTGACGCCCGGATCGCCGCTCGATCTGGGATCCGACCGCGAACCGCCGCGGCCGGCCCCGCTGCTCGGCCAACATACCGAGGAGATACTCACTGAGGTGCTCGAGCTGAGCAGCGCCGAGATCGCCGAGCTGCATGATCGCGGGGTGGTGGCGAGTGGATGAGCAGTTGACCAACTGGATCGGCCGTCAGGAAGAGGTTGAGGATCTCATCACCGAATGGCCGGCCGCCGCGCTCCAGGCAACCCTCGGCTTCACCGACCCGCCCCTGCGGGAGGGTGACGAACTGCCGCCCCTGTGGCACTGGCTCTACTTTCTTCCCACGGTCCTCCGCTCCGACCTGGGAACCGAGGGGCACGCCCGGCTGGGAGGATTCCTACCACCCGTCCCTCTGCCGCGGCGTATGTTCGCCGGAGGACGAACCGAGTTTGTGGCTCCCCTCCGCATCGGTCAGACAGCAGGTCGCCGGGGGACGGTGGTCTCCATCGAAGAAAAGCAGGGCCGAAGCGGTGCACTGGTGTTTGTAACCGTCCGCTACGAAGTGACCACCGAAGCGGGACTCGCCCTGCGAGAAGAGCAGGATTTGGTGTATCGGGAACCGGCTTCGGGTTCCGAGGTTTCCCCGCCCGGCACCGACCCGATCCCGCCGGGAGCGTGGATCCGGACGATCATCCCCGACGAGGTGATGCTGTTCCGGTTCTCGGCGCTCACCTTCAACGGCCACCGGATCCACTACGACTACCCCTACGTGACGCAGGTCGAGGGATACCCACACCTGATTGTGCACGGCCCATTAACCGCTCTGTTGCTCGCCGACCTGGCCAACCGCAACGGCCCCGACCGGGTGCGCAGCTTCTCGTTCCGGGGGCGATCGCCGCTCTTCGCCGATAACTCGTTCACGCTGGTCGGTGGCATGGAGGATCAGAACCAGGCCCGATTGTCGGTCTGGTCCCACGATCGGCGATTAGCCATGACGGCCGAGGCCGATTTCTGAGGGACTGGAGTCAGGCTTCGTTTTCGATCTGTACGCCGGTCGTGTTGATGAACATGGCCAGCGTCGTGTAGACGCCGACCGTCACGATCAGGTCAAGGATCTGGGGAATGGTGAACGCCCGGGTCAATTCGGCCCAGACGGCGTCGCCGACCGCCTGCTTGTCGAACAGCTCGTCGGCAACTGTGAGCAGCAGGGCTTCCTTCTGGTCGGCCCACCCGGCTGCCGGACCGATCCGCACTGCCTCCGCTTCGGCCACGCTGATGCCGGCCTGAGACGCCCGGGCGAAGTGGTGGTGCCATTCGTAGGCCACCCCGGCCCGGTGGGAGAGACGCAGGATCACCAACTCCCGGTGTCGGGGAGACAGCGTCCCGTTCGCAACGACATGGTTTCTGAGGGGCATCCAGGCGGCCAGCAACTCTGGATGATGGGCCATGACCCGGTGCACATTGAGCACAGTGCTGAGGCCGTCGAGTATGGATTCGAGTTGTGGATCCCAGTCAGATTCGTCGAGGGGGGCGAGTCGAGTTGGCGCTGTTTGATTCATGGACCGACGATAGCCGACCTGCCGGTACCCGGTCACCCGGTAGCAGGCCTCGCACCCCATGGTCTATTTCGTTGTTTTCAACCTCGGGCCTGGTTCGCGATCTTGCGCGTGATCGGAGTGCTGATGCAGGGTATCGTGGCCATCATCGCTCTCCGGCGTTACGCGAGGCTTGGGTCTTCGCCATCGGAGTCACGGTGCTGTTGCCAGCCGTAGTGGGCCTGCGTGCCATCTACTGAGAGGACCTACCCTCCGGGTACCCGCGCCCGAAAAGTGTCGTAGCCTGGGCTCATGACCTCCTCGCTGTCGGATCGGGGCCGCCGGCTCGTTGTCGACGCGCCGATGGCCGAATATATCCACGCCCACTTCGAGCGTTTGGACGATCTCTGGGATCCCATCGGCAACCCGGGCGGCTACATCGGCCTGTGCGTGGCCGAGAACAAACTGGTGTGGGACCTCCTGGAGCCCAAACTGACCGCCCCCCGCCAGGTGCCGCCTTCGGCCGTCGAATACGACGAGATGATCGGAGGGCATAGTTTTCGAAGCCGCCTCGCCGAGTTTCTGGGCCGGAGGCTCTACGGTCGGGACATAGATCCCGAGCACCTCGCCGTGCTGGGTGGGGCGGGATCGGTACTCGAATTGCTCTTCTACGCGATCGCCGACCCCGGGGATGGCGTCCTTGTGCCGACGCCCAGCTATGCCGGCTTCTGGGCCGACCTCGAAACTCGCAACGAGCTCACGATCGTGCCGGTGCACACCTCGCCGGCCGATGACTTCCGTCTTCGAATGGACCAGTTGGAAGTCGCCTACCGGTCGGCCGGTCGCCCGGTTCGTGCTCTGCTGTACACAACGCCGAGCAATCCGCTCGGCCGTGTCTCCTCCCGTCCCGAACTGGAGGAGGTGCTGGGCTGGGCCGAAGGCAAGGACATGCACGTCGTGTTCGACGAGCTGTTCGCCATGTCGGTGCACGGGGATGCATCGTTCGTGAGCGCGGGGACGCTGAGACCGACGCTTGGGGAGCGAATGCACCTTGTGTGGGCGGTGAGCAAAGACCTGGCCGCCAGCGGGCTGCGATGCGGTGTCCTGGTCACCGAGAACGAGGCGGTGATCCGCGCCGTCGACGGGTTGGCGTATTGGGCGTGCGTTTCAGGCGATACCCAACGTCTCGTTGAGGAAATGCTGGCCGACACAGATTGGGTCGACGCCTTCGTGGGTGAGAATCGACGGCGCCTCGGAAACTCCTACGCCCAGGTCACGGCGGCGCTGGACGCAGCCGGGATCCCCTACCTCCCTGCACAGGCTGGTTTCTTCTTTCTCGTCGATTTCCGGCCCTTCCTCCCTCAGGTGAATTGGGCAGCCGAGGACGCTCTGTGGCGACGAATCCTCGAGGAGGCGAAAGTCAATCTGACCCCCGGCTCGTCGTGTCGGATCGAAGAACCCGGGTTCATGCGGTTGTGCTTTGCCGGAGTGCCCCACGAAGCAGCAGTCGCCGGGGTGCGCCGGATCGAGAGGGTGCTGGCAAGCGACGCCTAACGCGACCAACCCGTAAGGTGCCATCAGCAGCGTCGGACTTTCTGAACCCCGACAGGGGTTCCGGATCCGGGCGGGAAGGATGGTTGATGGAAACAATGGATGTGACCCTCCTCCACATCGACGATTGCCCAAACTGGCGAACCACCGAAACCCATCTGGTGCGCCTGCGTCCCGAGTACGGTTTCGAGCTGCAGCGAAAGCGAGTTGGCAGCGCAGAGGAAGCTGAGCAGCTCCGGTTCCGAGGTTCGCCGACCGTGCTCATCAACGGACTCGACCCCTTCGCCGACCCCAATGCTCCGGTGGGGATGTCGTGCCGGTTGTACCGAACAATCGGTGGGCTGGTGGGCAGCCCTACCGAGGAGATGCTGCGAGAGGTCCTCGCCGCCGCCGGAACCTATCGATGAAGGCGGCCGGCGACCCGACCGCCGAGCATCTCCGTCTCCGCCAGCAGGAGGCCGGCGAGGCCGACTGGCGGTTGTGGGGCCCGTACCTGAGTGACCGCGCCTGGGGAACAGTCCGGGAGGACTACAGCGCAGAGGCGAAGGTCTGGGAGTCCTTCCCCCACGATCAGGCCCCGGCCCGTGCCTACCGTTGGAACGAGGACGGGTTGGCCGGGGTAAGCGACCATCGCCAGTATCTGTGCTTTGGACTTGCGCTGTGGAACGGAAGAGACCAGATCCTCAAGGAGCGCCTCTTTGGGCTGACCGGACCCGAAGGCAACCACGGAGAAGACGTCAAGGAGGCCTACTTCCACCTCGACGCCATACCCTCGCATAGCTACCTGGAGTTCCTCTACAAGTACCCGCAGTCGGCCTTCCCCTATCAGGATCTCGTCGCGGAGAACCAGCGACGCGACGCTCGGGATCCGGAGTTCGAACTGACCAACACCGGCGTGTTCGGCGAAAGACGCTACTTCGATGTGCAGGTCACGTACGCCAAGCAGGCGCACGATGATCTGCTGGTGGTAATCCGGGTCACCAACCGGGGGCCCGATCGTAGCTCCTGTCATGTGCTCCCAACTCTGTGGTTCCGCAACACCTGGTCGTGGGGCTACCCGCACGGCCCGATGGGCGATGTCCCCGCCCGGCCGGTCATGTCCCGCCAGGATGCTGACGCGGGAGTGCCGACGGTCAGAGCCGAACATCCTGTTCTCGGCACCTACCGGCTCTTCGCCGACGCAGCCGAAGCCCTGTGGTTCACGGAAAACGAGACCAACCGCGATCGCCTCTGGGGAACCCCAAACCCGACCCCCTACGTCAAAGACGCCTTTCACCGGAAACTGATCGACGGTGAAGATGGGGCCGTCAATCCGGCCGAAACCGGGACCAAGGCAGCCGCCGTGTATCGCCTCGACCTGGCCGCAGGCGAAACGGCTACGGTGCGGCTCCGCCTCAACAGGACGATCCCCCATGATCCGTTCGCGGGTTTCGACGCGATCGTCGAACAACGGCGGCGGGAAGCCGACGAGTTCTACGCCGCGCTCCGACCGAAGGGGCTCTCCGCTGTCCAACGTCTGACCCAAAGGCAAGCCCTGGCCGGGATGATCTGGTCGAAACAGCTCTACTACTACGACGTGGAACAGTGGTTGGCCGGCGATCCCGTTGAACCTTCCCCCGCCCCGGTTCGACGGCGAGGCCGCAACCACCAGTGGCAACACCTCAATAATTTCGACATCATCTCGATGCCGGACGGGTGGGAGTACCCGTGGTACGCCGTCTGGGACCTGGCGTTCCATTGCATCCCGCTGGCCAGGATCGACCCCGGGTTCGCCAAGGGTCAGCTGGAGTTGGTGACCAGGGAGTGGTACATGCATCCCAACGGGCAACTCCCGGCCTATGAATGGGAATTCGGGGACGTCAATCCGCCGGTTCACGCCTGGGCGGCCCGCCGGGTCTACGAGATCGACGCCGCATCGTCGGGTACCCCGGACATTGCCTTCCTGGAGCGGGTGTTCCACAAGCTGCTGCTCAACTTCACCTGGTGGGTCAACCGCAAGGATGCAGACGGCAACAACGTCTTTCAGGGGGGTTTTCTCGGTCTCGATAACATCAGCCTGTTCGATCGCAGCGCCCCGCTCCCTGGAGGAGGACGTCTCGACCAGTCGGACGGCACTGCCTGGATGGCTTTCTTCACCTTGGAGATGCTGGCCATCTCGCTGGAGCTGGCCCGCACCAACCCCGTGTATCAGTCTTTGGCCACCAAGTTCTTCGAGCACTTCCTCTCGATCGCCACCGCCATGAGCTCGGAGGACCATTGCCTGTGGGATCCCGACGACGAGTTCTTCTACGACGTGCTCCGGTTGCCCGATGGCCGGACTATGCCGCTCCGGGTACGGTCTGTAGTCGGGCTGATCCCGTTGCTGGCCGTCACGGTGATAGGCGAGGACACGATGGAATCGATGCCCGAGTTCACCGAACGGATGCACTGGTTCCTCGACCATCGGCCCCATCTCAGCGACAACGTCGCCCACATCGACCAACCCGGTTCCGGGCACCGGCATCTGGCAGCCATCCTCACCCCGGAACGGCTCCGGGCCGTCCTCGGGTACCTGCTCGACGAAGAGGAATTCCTGTCACCGTACGGGATCCGTTCTCTATCCCGCTATCACCGTGACCATCCGTACGAAACACAAATCGACGGACAGGAGTTCCGGGTGAGCTACGACCCGGCCGAGTCCACCACCGGTCTGTTCGGTGGCAACTCGAACTGGCGAGGTCCGGTGTGGTTCCCGCTCAACTTCCTCATTATCGAGGCACTAGAGCGATTCGATGACTACTGCGACGACGCGGTGAAGGTCGAATGCCCGACCGGTTCGGGCGTCGAGATGACCCTCCGGGAAGTGGCAGGCGAACTGAGCCGACGCCTTACCTCGATCTTCTTGCCCGACGCCACCGGACGACGACCGTTCCACGGCCCGGAATCAATTTTCGAGTCTGACCCCCATTGGGAAGACCTCACCTGGTTCCACGAGTACTTCCACGGTGATGACGGCACCGGCTTGGGCGCCTCGCACCAGACCGGATGGACCGGCCTGGTAGCCGAGTTGCTCGGGCGCGACGCTCACGTCAAGGAGGATCGATGAGCAGTCTGAGATGCCGGGTCGATGGATGAGACAGGCCGGTCTCGCTCTATCGGGCGTTTCGGCCCTGGTTCAGGATTGCTTCGGCAGTCGCTATCAAGTCGGGTTCGATGATGTCCGGCGTCTCGGAGAGAGGGCCGAGCACCGCACCTCGGCGAGCAACAAAAGCGGCTTTTGCCCCGGCCCGCATGGCTCCCGTCACATCCCAAGCGTGTGCGGCCACCAGCCGGATGGCGCCGATCGGCACCCCGAGCTGCGCGGCGGCGAACCGGTAGGTCTCCGGAGCCGGTTTGAAGATCCGAATTCCATCGACCGACAAGACTCGCTCGAAGTAAGAATCGAGCCCGGCATTGTTGATCTGTGCCGTTGCGACCGGCAGGGCGGAGTTGGTAAAGGCGGCCATCCGGAAGCCCGCCCTGGCGAGTCGTTGCAAGGCCGGGATGACGTCGGGGTGGGGCGGCAGCTCGTCCATCCCCGCAACCACATCGGCTGCCTGGGCCTCGGTTACCTGGACGCCGACGCTGCTCGCTGTGGCCATGAGAGCGTCCACTCCCTGGCGATCGAAAGACGCATAGCTGGCCGTCATCGAGGCGACCAGGGAATTGTGCAGCATGCGGGCAAACCACAAGCCCATCAGCGTCACCGGCAGTAGCGTCTCGAACCGGGGCGCCAGGGCGCGGAGGTCGAGCAGCGTTTCGTTCACGTCGAACACCACAACTTCGTCGCTCACGAGATCCTCAGTTGGAGAGGTAGGTACGGTCATCGGCTGGTCAATCCTCGTCCATGTTGTCGAACCTGTCGAGTCCAAGTTCTTCGATGAGCGCGGCATACTGTTGTGATCGGCGAATGTCCAACCGTCACAATCACAGGCGCCGCCTGCTGCGCGACCACTTCAACCCATCATCAACCGTCGCCCAACCGACAAACCTGACAGAATCATCGGCCTGCCGAGGTTGACAACCGTGCTCTCCCGAGAGGAATCCGATCATGACTGCCATCGACACTGCCCTGCTGATCCTGCGTCTGTGGCTGGCCATCGTGATGCTCGCTCACGGCATCAACCATGCCAGGAGCATCGACGGCACCGCCTCGTGGTTCGAGTCAAAAGGGTTCCGACAGCCGCGCCTCAATGCCCGGATGTCGGCGGCGGGCGAGCTCGCCATCGGGCTCGGCATCGCCGGCGGGCTCCTCACCTCGTTCGCGGCTGCCGGGTTGATCGCCACGATGACCGTCGCTTTCGGGTCGATCCATCGCTTCGCCGGGTTCTTTGTTTTCAAACGACCCGATGAGGGATACGAATACGTGGCCACCCTGGCCATTGCTGCCCTCGCCCTGGCCATTGTCGGTCCCGGCGCCGCCTCGATCGACAACGCCCTTGCCATCGACGTCACCTTCGACGGCTGGACCGGCCTCATCATCGCTCTGGGAGGCCTGGCGGCCGGTGTAGCCCAGCTGGCCGTGTTCTGGCGTCGACCCGCCCCACCCGCCGCCTGACCACACCAATCCAAGGAGAAGACCGTGACCCCACAAGCCCGCAACGCCCGGGACGAAGCAACCGCCCTGCTCCCCGCCGGACACGAGGCCCGGGTTCTCGAACCCTCGCCGCCCGCCAACACCGACCCCGACTGGTACGCCGACGATCCCACCGGTTCAACCGATGGCACCGGGACGATCGTCACGCCCATTCCCGGGGAGGGCACCACCTGGACCGACCTGGCCGCCGGACACGCAGACCTGGCCGCCTACGCCGCCGATCACTGGCTGGGTTCGTACCGGCGGCTCGCAGAACTGCCGGCCGGGTACGGCGCCGGGCGCGACGCCCTCCACCAACTTGCTTTCTTCGCCATCGCTCCCAAGCGGCACGGCGCTACAGGCAAGCTGGGCCTCCGCTACACCTACGGCGGCTTTGGCACCCCGTTCTTCGGTGCCGACGAGCAGATTCGCCTAGAGAGCAATCTGCTGGTTCACCAGGAGGGGGACCAGATTCGCTCCACCCCCATCACGACGCTTGAGGCCGCCTGCCATAACCTCGGAATCCGCTACCGAGATGTCTGGTACGAGGGTTTCCACGACCCGCTCAGCCCGGTCGGCGCTTCGACCGAGCTCTCGGTTCTTCCGGCCGTCACGGCCGCCATCGGTGATTGGTTCGGGTTCGGTACCTCCGTCCTCGAACAGGCACGCCGCACCCCGAAAGCCGTGGAGGTCAGCCGGGTGCAGCTGTGGCCCGAGCACTTCGACCTGTCGTTCGAGATGGGCTCCTACGATGAGGGGCAGCGGGCCAGCTACGGCGCTTCACCGGGTGACGACGCCCATCCGGAGCCGTACCTATACGTTGCGGCTTGGGGTGAGATTGACCGATCCGACCCCTACTGGAATGACCCCGCCTTCAACGGTGCCAGCCTCCCGTACCGCGAACTGCTGGCCGCCGACGATCAGGGCGGAACCGCGTTGGCCTTTCTGCGTGATGGGCACGAACGCTTGACGGCGTGAGGTCAGATCGTTGCTTCAACCGGCCCTCGCAGATCACAGGGAACGCCTGGCCCGGCGCGACCAAGCGCTGGAAGTAGCGTGATCTGATCGAGCATGACCCCGGGAGCGGTCGATCCGCCCCCGGGGTCTGTGCTTTGGTCTAGGAGTGCGGCAGGAAGTCGACGTTCTGGGGCTTGAAGTTGCCCTTCCCCTTCTTCCCGTTGATGGATTTGGTGTTCATCGCGTAGGTGAGGGTCGCCGCCGCCACCGCATCCGAGTTCACATCGAGCGCCTGCAGGCTGATGTTGTCGAACGTGTCGCAGGCCAGGTGGTAGCACGGGTCGTACTGCTCCCCGGCTGTGCCTCCCCACATGGCAGCCTCATCAGCGGTCTTAATGCCCTCGGCGCCCGTGAAGAGCCCCCCGGCCGGGATCCCAACCGCGATAAACGGCCCGTAGTCGGATCGCCCGGAGAAGTCGGTGCCCTTGAACGGTACGCCGCGGGCCTTGTAGAACGACTCGAACAGTTTCTCGATCGCAGCCGAGCCCTCCGGTCCCGGTCCGGCCCCGACGACGTCTGAGTCGTCTCCGTCGTAGATGAAGAAGACGTGGTTCGGTGAGCCGATCATGTCGAAGTTCAGGTAGAGGGCGATCTTGTCGCGCTCCTCAATCGACAGGCTGTTCACGTAGAACGTGGACCCCACTAGCCCTGACTCCTCGGCGCCCCACCAGGCGAAGCGCACCTTGTTCTTCGGCTTGACCTTGGCCATCTGCTTGGCCGCTTCGAGGATGGCCGCGCTCCCCGACCCGTTGTCCTGGATGCCCGGCCCGGCGTTGACGGAGTCGAGGTGGGCCCCGACCATCACAACGTTGTTGGGATCACCCGACTTCGACTCGGCGATCACGTTTGAAGTCGTCGCTATACCCCGGAACGTGTCGGTCTTGAGGCGCATAATCAGCCCCGAAGTAGCCGCCAGCTGGGTACCGACGTCCAGCGTCACCGAAGTGACCGGGATGTCGAGCGTGAACGTGTTGCCGAGCGTGCCGTTCAGGGTGCCGGGGATGTTGTTGTAGATGACGACTCCCGACGCCCCCGCGTTGAAGGCGTTGGTCGCTTTGAGGGCGAACGCGCAGGCGCCCCGGCTGATCAGAGCGATGTCCCCGGCCGGGAACCCGGCGAAGTCCGCCGCGTCACAACCGGGTGTTCCGTCTGCAGGCGGAGCCGCCAGTGCGGTCACGGGCGCGGTGACGTCGCCGCTCCCCGAGTACGACATGATGTTCGTCACGATCGGACCGGCCGGCGGCGGCGCCACCTGCTCGAGAACGGTCGGCGACAGCACGATGAACGTCTGGAAGTCGAACTCCTGGACCGTCACGTTGTAGCCGGCCGCTTCCATGCGTTCGGCCACATAGGCGACGGACTGATCGTAGCCGGGCGTGCCCGACGTGCGAATGCCGCCGTTGGCATCGGCAATCGCCTGGAATGCCGCCTGGTGCTCACGTACGCCGTCAAGGGAGACGCACTCCAGCAGTTTGGCGATCGTGTTGTTATTGCGTGTCTCGCATGCCTGTGGCCCGGCAATGGCCGCCGTCGGCAGGCTCGCCGCGGCGAGCACCACCGCAATGAGCGCGACTCTGATCCTGGGTGTCATGTCGACCTCCCTCTTCGTCGTTCCTCCCGGATCTGACCACCTATCAGACGAAGTTCTCCGCCGTCTCGGCAACTTTTCGCGAGGCGCCATGACCACCCCCGCCTCACCGATCAGCCACCGAGCGTGGCGGCTTTGGCCAGCTGTTCGTCGGAGGGAGTGTCTGTAGCAAAGAGCCGACCCTTTTCTGCCCACCAGACGAACCCTGCGGCCACGATCCCGTAGCCGAGGAACCCGAGAGTGAACGGCAGTACCGTTCCATCAAAGGTCCGGTCGAGGACGGAACCCAGCGCTGCGCCACCCGCCGTGGAGATGGTTCCGATGAGGGCGGCGGCAGTGCCTGCCACCTTCCCCATCGGGTTCATCGCCAGTGTGTTGAAATTGGGGATGAGAATGGCGTGCATGCTCAGCATGAAGGCCAGACCGATCAGGAAGATCCAGAAGGCCGGAACGCCGTCCGTGACAACGGCCAGCACCACCAGACCGATGGCTCCGGTCACATAGAGAACCAGAACCGCGCGGACCAGGCGCCGCAGCCCGACGCGGGAAACGATGGCCGCATTGGCGAGCATCGCCGCGCCCATCACAGCGGCGAGTCCGCCAAAGATGTACGGAAACTGCTCGGCCCGATCGAAGACGTCCGAGACAATCAGCTCAGAACTGGCCAGATAAGACATGAACACACCAAAGACAAACGTCATGGCCAGCGCGTAGCCGATCGTCTGCCGATTCTTCAAGACGGTCTTGGCCGCCGTGCCGATCGAGTCAAATCGCAGCGTTAACCGATTCTCCGGTTTGAGGCTCTCGGGCAGGCGCAGCGTCCACAACGCCATCGCCACCGCAAACAATGCACATGCCCCGAACACCCATCGCCAGGAAGCGACGTTCAGGATGAGGGCTCCCACACTTGGTGCGACCACAGGCACCAGAACGAAGATCGACATGATGACCGACATGGTCCGGGCCATGGCCTCTCCCTCGTAAGCGTCCCGCACCATCGAAATCGCGACCACCCGCGGGGCAGCAGCCCCAACGCCCCAAATGAACCGGCTCACCAGCACCATCTCCAGGGTCGGTGCAAGCGTGGCGGACAGGGCACTGCCGACGTACACAACCAGCCCCGCGTACAGTACGGCCTTGCGCCCGAACCGGTCGGCCAGCGGTCCAAAAAAAACCTGGGCCGAGGCCAATCCCAGGAAGAAGAACGTCACAATGGCAGCCGGGGCCGTCGAATCAGCGGGCAGGCCGAACTCGCTTCGCACCGCTCCAAAAGTGGGCAGCATGATATCGATGGCCAGGGCACTGAGCGCCATGATCATGGCGATCATCACCGTGAATTCACGGTCTTCTAGTTTTGGGTGTGATGAGGGTTTGCTCATAGTGACAGACGAAGCCCAGGGATGGTACACACGCCCGGCGCATTGCCGTCACCGGGCCTGCCGTCATCCCCGACCCGCCCGAACATGAACGCGATCCGGAAGACACGACCCCGCCCCGCGGGCTCTATCGTCGAGTGCGCAAAGGAGAATGCCGTGGCACCAATCGATCCCGAACATGTTGTGATCACCGAGCCCGTCCAGGGGTCGGACATACCGGTTCAGCTCATGTACGTCGAAACGATGGATGGCCTATACACCACCATCGGGCTACGTATGCCTGCCGGAGACGGACCGTTTCCGATCGTGTTGCTGGCTTCGGGTAACGGGGGCGGCGGCATGGCGTGGGTGCGCGATGCGGTTCAGAACCAGGGCTACACAATGGAGCGTCTCCTCGACGCCGGATATGCCTGCGCCTGGCTGCGATACCGGACCGAAGTCGAACTCGGGTACAACACAGGTGGACGGCTGGTACAGGGTGAGCGGACCGGCCGGGGGTTATTCAACCGTTCGCCGCTGGAATACGAGGACGAGATAGCCGTCATTGAGTACGTGAAGCATCTCCCTCCCGTTGACCCAACGCGGGTGGGTCTCATCGGCATGAGCCATGGCGGCGAGATGGTGCTCAAGATCACCTCTGAGTACCACGGCGCGGCAGTGGCGGTGGCCAGCGAACCGGCCTCCCACGAGTTCCTGGCCCTGACCCCCGACGAAACCGCGCCCCTCGACCACAAGACGCAGCTGCGCAAGGTCGAAGACATGAAGATGGTTGAAGTCGCCAAGGTGAGGGGCCGGATCGACACCGACCTCGCCGCGCAGCGGATCAGCACCATTCGAACCCCGATCCTCGTCATGGGAAGGGAGACCGATCACCTGCAGGGGATCTTCCGCACTACGTACGAGTTACTCGAAGAAGCGGGCAAAGAGGTGGAGTGGGTGTCCTACGACCATCCTCTGCACGGGTACGTCTACCCAAGGCGTGGCACCGACGGGACCTACGAGGTCGACGAGGTCCAGGAGACAGCCATCCGCGGTGTCATCGACTACTTGGACGGCTACCTCAAGGTTCCGGGTTGAGGCCGGAACAATGACCGCTCCCAAGCCCGTGGTAACGGGCCGACTGCCACGATCGGTTTGGATTACCGCCGGTTCCGTGATCGCCCTGCTGATGTCGGTGGCCGGGAGACACGGTTTCCATCGCGACGAGCTGTACTTCCTGGTGGCGGGCAGGCGACTCGACTGGGGTTTCGTCGATCAACCACCTCTCACTCCCCTGATCGCCCGGATCTTCGAGACGATCGGTGGGACCTCACCGGTTGCGCTGCGCATCCTCCCGGCGCTGGCGATCGGTGGTGTCGTGGTCCTGGCCGCGGCTATGGCGCGACGATTCGGCGGAGGCGCCCGGGCCCAGATCTACGCCGCGGTGACCGCCGGCGGGGCGGGCGTTGCGCTGGGCGTCGGGCATCTCTTCAGCACCGCCGCCTTCGACTACTTCCTCTGGACCCTCGCCACGTGGATCCTGGTGCGCTTGCTCGACGGTGACGAGCCCCGCTGGTGGCTCGGCCTCGGGTTCACCGTCGGGATCGGTCTTCAGAACAAACACCTCATGGCTTTGTTCGCCATGGCGGTGCTGATCTCGCTACTCATCACGAAGCAGCGCAAGCTGCTGGCCGTGAAATGGCCGTGGATCGGGGTCGGCATCGCTGCAATGATCGCGCTGCCCAACATGATCTGGCAGGTGGCCAATGACCTGCCGCAACTGGAGATGGCCGGCGCCCTGGCCGGGCGCAGCGACGGTCCGGTGGCCTTCGTCTTGGAACAGATCGGCCTGCTTTCGATCGTACTGGTTGTCCCGGCGGCGATCGGACTATGGCGTCTCCTCCGTTCGGCCAACCTCACAACCTGGCGGCCCATCGGGATAACGTTCGTTTTGCTGTTCGGGTTCTTTCTCGTCACCGGAGGCAAGTCGTATTACGTCGCTCCGCTGTACTCGACTCTGCTGGCGGCCGGGGCACTCTGGTTCGAAGGTCTCGAGGGAAAGGGAAGGCGGGTGATGATCGGGACGACCGTCTTCGGCGTCTTCGTCGGACTGTTCATCGCCCTCCCCCTGCTTCCCCCGAGGACCCTGGCGACCCTGGATGCCACCGGTGAACTCGGCGAGACGGTCGGTTGGCCCGAGCTGGTCGACCAGGTAGCAGCGGTCTACGAAACGATCCCTGCCGACCAGCGAGATGAGGTGGCAATTTTCACCGGGTCGTACGGTGAGGCGGGAGCCATCGATATCCTTGGACCAGACGCCGGTCTGCCGCCGGCGGTGAGCGGGCATAACAATTACTGGTTATGGGGCCCTCCGGACCGCCACGGGCCGGTTATCGGCGTTGGTCAGATCGGTGACGTCCTCGACCGCATCTGCCCGACTACCGCCCAGGCCGGAACGATCACCAACCCGTACGGGGTCGAAAACGAAGAGGCCGGCCTACCGCTGTACCTCTGCATGGCTCCCGAAGGCCAACTGGCCGACATCTGGAACGACGTCCGCCACTACAACTGACGGTTGGCCCTCGAAACTCGAGTGGCGCTCGCCGACTACACCGCTTGGCTGATCTCGAACAGGTGTCCGTCGGGGTCACGAAAGAAGCAGCGCACTTCAGCGCCTCGGTCGTAGGGCGGCGTCAGAAACTCGGCGCCTCGTTCGACGAGTGTCGCGTAGGCGGCCCGGCAGTCCGGAACCCGGATTGTGAATGAGCTGTGGACCGTCGACGGATCGTCGGGAGTCTCCATCGACAGCTCCGGCTTGTCGGCGGTTGGGCCCCCGGACGTCACCAACAGCAGCCAGGTGCCGAGAAAGCTGAGCACTACCGAGGTGCCGCCGTATTCACGGTAGATCTCCGCTCCAAGCACGTCTCGGTACCAGTCCCGCGAGTGTTCGATATCGCTCACCACCAACAGGTGAGTCAGCGCCATTTCGTCAGTCGGGAATTCATCCTTCATTTGGACGGGAGGCTCTCCGCGAACGCAACGCCCCGGCCGATCCATGAATCGAGATCGGCTTCTGTTGCGAATCCCTCAGGAGCGACCGCGACCCACCCGCGCATCGGCCGGGCCGACATGTCAAAGGTGCGGGCACCGGGGAGTGAGACCGCCTCGTCGTGATTGTCCTTGCCGACCCGGACCATCAACTCGTCGCCGCTGACTCCGACGGCCATGTTCCCATTCACCATGAAAGCTATGCCTCCGAACATCTGCCGCTCAGTGAGCCCGGAATGGTCACCAATCCGAATCCTGATGTCGTCGGCGAGAGCGGCGTTGTATGCCATCCGGCAACACTATGCGAGGGTCGAAGTTATGGGCTGAGACAGTGTGCAGAGAGCGAATTATCGCTCTGGACAATCTGCGTTTCTTCACGATATTATTGGCAAGCTTTCCCAAAGGGGAGTCCGCATGGAGGAGGGGAACCGTCCGGCCGCGACCGCTTCGTTTGGTGAGCGCGTCGCCAGCTTGCTAGAGCGTCGATCGGGCACCGCCGTCGTTGTGGCGTTGCTCGTTACCGGGCTGTTGGCTATTCCGTTCCTCACGATGGCCCCCGAGGAAACCGCTTCTCAGGATCCGGGCGGCGCAGTCTTCGATGCCGAACAGCTCATCAACGACCGCTTCGCCTCGAGCGTGTTTGGGGCTTTCTACGTAGTCGAAGCCCGGGCCGGGAACGTCCTGACCCGCGACCCGATGCTCGAATTGTTCGAGAACTCTGCAGACCTGCGTGCCGATCCGGAGGTCGGCCCCAAGCTCCTCTCCTACTTCGATGCAGACCTGGGCGTTGACATCCAGGCGACCTACACCATCGCCGATGCTGCCGACGCGCTACTACGGAGCCAGGGCGTTGGAGGGCTCGCCGCCGCCGGCGACGAGCAGGTCGGCGCAGCGGTGGGGATCCTCCTCCAACAGCGCCCTCCATCCGAGTGGGGCTTGTCAGTCGAAGCCAACCTGGACTCGGCTACGCGCCGGTGGACCTCTCCCGCCGTATTCGTGACGGTGCTGGCCGACAACCTGGCCCTCGGTGGCGGTGGCCAAGGGGTTCGGCTCGGCGGGGGCACTGAGGCTGAGGACAAGGAGAAGTTCGCCCGCGAGATTCAGTCCGCGTTGCGAGGGGACGAATCCCACAACCAGGTGTGGGGTGTGGCCATCGATGTCAACCTCACCAGCGGCGAGCAGGGGAATGCGGCCGGCCCGTTCATCGGGTTCACCATCCTCGCCGTATTGCTCGTGGTCGGGGTCGTCTTCCGCTCGTACTGGGCGGTGGCGATCACCGGCGGCGCCCTCGCCGTGCTGGTGGTGTGGTTGAAGGGCTTCTCGAACCTGATCGGTCTCAAGTCCGATCTCATACTCGACCTCATCGTTCCTATCGCCATGGTCTCGTTTGGCGTCGATTTCGCTTTTCACGCCATCGGCCGCTACCGAGAAGAACGCGCCACCGGTCTCACCCCGCGGCCGGCCCTGGTGGCGGGCCTAGCGGCGGTCCTGGGTGCCCTGACGCTCGCCCTGGCCAGCGACTCGGCAGCCTTTCTCTCCAACGTGAGTTCTCCGCTGGAGTCGATCATCCAGTTCGGGGTGGCAACCGCCGTGGCCCTGACGGCCGCCTTTGTGATGCTTGGCTTGATTGCTCCGGTCGTCCTGACGGGGGTCGAAACCCGAGTCGGAGTGCGAGCTCTGACTCGCACCCAGAGGTTCTTGGCGGCCAACGCCATCGGGCTGGCCGCCACCGGGACCATGGCGACGGTGCTGTTCATGGTCTACATCAATCCGCCCGTCGGCGTTGCGTTGTTGCCGGTCTACCTGAGCGTATTCCTGGGGGTGCCCTATCTCATCGGCCGTCGCACGGTTCCGGCGGAAGTCGCCGGCACGGCCCACCGGATGTCGGGGGCGGGTTCCCCTCGAATCGGGCGAATGATCGTCACCGTGGCTCGCCGGCGAGCGCTCCTACTTCCAATCGTCGCAGTCGGGACCGCCCTGGCCGCCTTCTTCGCCCTCCAGATCGAGGCAAGATTCGACGTGGCCGACTTTTTCGCGGGAGACACGGACTTCGTGGTCGGTCTCGACAAGCTCGATCGTCATGCCGGGGAGACATCGGGAGAGGGAGCCACCATCTACGTCGAAGGCAACCTCAACCATCCCGCCGCCGTCACGGCGCTCGACGGGTTCGTGGCGGATGTGCGCCGGCTCGACACCCCATCTATGGCCAAGAGCGACAACGGCGACGTGGCCGTTTTCGCCGGCCATCTGGAGGTCCTCAACGAGGTGATGGGAAACCCTGTCGCGATGGGTGCCATACAGGCGACCACGGGAGTGCCGATCACCGACGATGACGGTGATGGCTACCCCGACACATCCGAGCAGCTGGCAGCCGTGGCCGACTTCACCCGCCAGAACGGAGTCCCACTTGACCAGTCCCGCTTGGCGATCACCCCCGACGGTGTTCGCACCAACTTCTGGCAGAGCGAGGACGGGGCATTGCAAGCTTCAGTCATCGGAATCGGCATCGTCGGGACGCGCGCCCAAGAGAACATCGTCCAGGCCCGCGAGGCACTGGAACCATTGATCGCCGACCTGGAAACGGATCTCAGCGCCGGTGGCACCGCCGCTACCGTCACCCTCACCGCCGGACCGATCACCCGCGACGAGCAGCTGAGCGCCATCCTCCGCTCCTTGCTCATCTCCCTGCCCATCTCAGTGATCTTGTGTTTGGTGTTGGCGGTCTTGTTCATGCGATCCCTGCGCTACGCGGTAGTCAGCATCATTCCCATCCTGCTGGTGGTGGCCTGGCTGTACGCCTTCATGTACTTCGCCGGGTTTGGAGTCAATGTGGCGACGGCCACCATCGGAGCGATCTCCATCGGGATCGGCATCGACTTCGCCATCCACTTCACCATGCGGTACCGACAAGAGATGGAAGTTCACGCCACACGTGTAGACGCGCTGGACGCGGCCGGGACCGGTACCGGCGGTGCGCTGGCGGGTTCAGCGGCCTCATCGATCGTCGGCTTCGCCATCCTGGCCCTGGCCCCGATGCCGATGTTCGCTTCCTACGGGCTGTTGACCGCGGTGATGATCGCCATGGCGCTGGCCGCTTCGTTGTTGGTTCTGCCGTCGCTGCTGATGGTGGTGACCCGGGACCGCGCAGAAGACTTCGCCGCGATCGACGCTTCCCGACCGGAACCGGCCACCCGCTGATTGATCTCCGGACGTCGCCCACCGAGGATTTCGGGAAAACATCTGCTCTCCGCGTCCGTTCTTCATCTGCGATTTCGATTTGCGCTTTTTGGGTTGACCGCTCTCTTCGTTTAGAGATATAGTAAGGATATGAATTATCAGGACACTAACCTAATTGAGATCGGAAAGCGCCTCAATGTTGAGGAGTATCAGACAGGTTCGATCCCTGACGTCTTTCAGCTCGTCAAAAGCCTGGGTAGGAAGCTCAAGAACATTCAACGACAGACCGTCGGCATCGCCGGAGTCACGCCCCCACAGTTCGTCGTCCTCGGCGCACTGTGGGAACAGGACGCCCGCCCGCTCAAAGAGCTGGCCGACGCCGCTCACTGCACCCGAGCGACTATCACCGGCATCGTCGACATCCTGGAACGAAAAGGGTTGGTGACCCGCCAACCCAACCCCGGTGATCGCCGGAGTCTGCTGGTGACGCTCACCGAACAGGGGAAGGACTTGGAGCAGTCCACGCCCACCCTGGAGGAGATGCTCCACGGATGTTGTGCCGGTCTCCGTCCAGAGGAAACCACCCAACTGGTCCAACTCCTGGCGGCGTTGGATCGCTCGCTCGCTCTATGGGAGGCAAGACCATGACCCTCGTACATGAACGCCAACCGCTGACGACCCTCAGAGGTCGCCGGCTCGCCGTGCTGCTTGGCCACGCTTTCGTCGGTTGGGCGCTGTGCGACCTGACCATGGTGGTCGGAATGGCAGTCGTATCCGTCGAAACCGCCCTGGTAGTGCACGCCATCGCCGCCCCGATCATTTTCACAGTCGTTTCCTGGAACTACTTCAAACGCTTTGGCTACACCGCACCT
Organism: Acidimicrobiia bacterium; assembly: GCA_029863625.1. GTDB lineage: Bacteria > Actinomycetota > Acidimicrobiia > Spongiisociales > UBA4744 > UBA4744. The sequence continues at coordinate 18,125 of JAOTUY010000006.1, read as the reverse complement.
CGACAGACCGCCATCACCTTCGTGTCCTTCGTGATCCTGATGGACTTCTTCCTGGTAGCCATGGTCATCGAGCGCAGTTTTGAAATGTTCGCCAGCCCGTTGGGGACCTGGATCCCATTCGCCCTCATCTTCGCGTCAACGTACCTGACCGGTCGATTGGTGGAGCACCGCAATGGACCTTCTGCGGAACATCGGTGAGATCGGTCTCGGCGCCCTCTTCCTGATCGGCGCGGTCTTCAATGCCACCTACACGCGCACCCACGGCGAGAAGTTCTACGGCAGCTTCGCGGACGGGGCTTGGCTGGGGCCTGCCCGCCAGATGATCGAGAAAGTCGTGATACCCAATGCCACCGTGTTCACAATGGCATTGGTCCTGTTCCAGGCCACCGTGGCAATCATGATCCTGCTGCGCGGCGATCTTCTGCAATGCGCCCTCCTAGCAGGCGGAGGTTTCGCCCTGGTCGCCGCCGGCGCCTCGAGCCCCGGCGGAACCATCGCCAACCTGGCCCTGGCCGCGGTCCAGTTCACGCTCGCTCTCACCTAGGACGTCATCCTATGTGTGGGTCTAAGGGCTTAGGCTGACAAGAGGCAACCGGGGAAGGACTGATGGAGACAAACACCGGGGTTTTTGATGTCCTCTACAGCGCCAGATCTATGCGCCGCCTACATCCGGATCCAGTACCAGAAGAGATTCTGGTCAAGCTGGTTGACGCCGGAATCCGCGGCCCGAGTGCCGCCAACGCACAGAACTGGCATTTCGTCATCGTCCAGGACCGAAAAGTGATCCGGCGGATGGCCGAACCATGGAGAAAAGGGATCGGTTTCTTTGTCGACAACGCTTTTCGTGCGCCGGCGAAACCGGGTGAAGATTTCGATCAACGGCGTCGCACCCTGCGATCGGTCATGCATCTCGCCGACCACTTCGAAGAGCTCCCGGCGGCCATCTGCGTGTGTGTGGAACGCGATAGATATGCCGAGCAGCTCGCTCGCCGCCCCTCCGTCGCCTTTTCCGCCATTCGCCATTTCGGCTTGCTTGGAACATTCAAGATGGGACTTCGAGCCAAGCGCAGGCGGGAACAAGAGCTTTGGGCAACCGCCTACACGGCCACGGAGAATGTGCTCCTCGCGGCCCGGGCTCTTGGCCTGGGAGCAGTAATGACCGTCCCGATGGTTTTGGCACCACCGGGAACGTACGAGAGAATCCTCGGGTTGCCGCGCAACGTCCTGTTGGCTGCGGTCATTCCGGTCGGCTTTCCGCTTGGGAAGTTCGGCGCCGTTTCAAGACCCTCTGTTGAGTCGGTGATTTCCTGGGACCGCCACGGGGGTAGAAGGTCCTGATCCAACGACCGACGCCCGCTCAGGGCCTCGACACGACTCCGGCTCAACCCTATCCCTATCGGGCGAAACCCTTGTGAGGGCGAAGTTGATCGTGGAGAGACTCGCCCCGCATGATGAGGTCGTGAAGGGTGAGAATCCCATGAATCAGGGACTGGGGCCCGGGCGGACAACCGGGCACATACACGTCGACCGGGACCACCTCGTCGACCCCCTGAACAATTGCGTAGTTGTTGAACATGCCACCCGTGGAGGCGCAGGCTCCCATCGCGATCACCCATTTCGGTTCGGGCATCTGGTCATACAGGTTTCTGAGGACTGGAGCCATCTTCTGGCTGACCCGCCCGGCGACGATCATCAGATCGGCCTGACGGGGCGACGCCCGGATGGCGAGCATCCCGAACCGATCCAGATCGTTGTGCGCCGCTCCGGTGGCCATCCACTCGATCGAACAACACGCCAGCCCAAAAATGAGCGGAAACATAGAACGGGTCCGCGCCCAACGAACCGCCAGCTCCAGCCGGGACGTCAAAACTCCCGGCGCATCGCTTACTTCCGCCACAAGAAGAGCCCAGAAGCGGTCTGCATCATGCCATTCACCGTATCGGGAAACCCCAACGTCGCATAGGGGATTTCTACCGTCCGTTCCATCGCGGTCGGCGAAAAGAGATGCGGGTCAGATCCCTGAAGTCCCCACAGAGGAGACCCAACTGCTGAGAGGATTCAATGGACGACGAATGTGGCCGCATCACGACCCGCAGTGTCGCCCCTACTTTCGGTGCTTCTCGATTCGTGGCGGGGGAAAGGAGCCACCCCCTTCGGGTGCGAGCGCCAGCAGCACTCAGAAAGTCAGCCTTGATATTGTCTCGGTCGAGCGAAGCGAACCGTGAGGTCCCGGCCTTTCAGCAACGATCCATGGAGGGCCTCAATGGCGGTCTCGGCTTCCGACCGGGGCATATCCACGAACCCGAACCCCTTGGAGCGTCCGGTGCGCCGGTCGGTGATGATGGTCGTCTCGTGCACTTTGCCGTAACGTCCGAATAACGCTTGAACGTCATCGCTGGTGGCGTCCCACGGCAGATTGGACACGTAAACACTGTCGCCGCTGTTGGTCGCCCGGCGCGGTTGCCGCTCGGGTCGATCGGCCGGCCGCATCGAGGTAACGTCTCGCCGTGCCCGCTGGGGAGCGTGGTCGCCGATCCGGTGTCCCCCGTTGTGAATCGAATCGAGTCGGGGCGCCTCGATCGGCACGCGGAGGTCGAGATCCTGCTGCATGCGTCGAACGGTTCGCTGCTGCTCGCCCGTCACCAGGCTGACGACCGTGCCGGTGGCGCCGGCCCGCGCGGTGCGTCCCGACCGGTGGAGGTAGTCCTTGGAGTCGGCGGGCGGATCAAAATGGATCACCGATGCGACTGCTTCGATGTGGATGCCCCGGGCGGCAACGTCGGTTGCGATCAGTGCCTGAGCGCGACCTGATGAGAACTCCTGGAGAGCCCGGTTGCGCTGGCTTTGGGAACGGCCGCCGTGCATGGCAACTGCGCCGATGTCCAGCCTGGCGAGCTGCTTGGCGAGTCGGTCGGCACCGTGGCGGGTGCGGGTGAACACGATGGATTTGCCTGCCGCCTCGATCAGGTCGGCTGTGTGCTGAACGCGGTCGTGATGTTGCACCAACCAGAAGTGGTGCCGGGCGTCAATCGTTTCCGGCTCAACAGTCCCCGCCTCGTGCCGGACAGGGTTGTGCTGATAGTCACGGCTCAACACTGCGATATCACCGTCGAGGGTTGCCGAGAACAGCATTGTTTGGCGCCGCTTCGCCGTTCCGTCGAGGATCCTGCGGACGGCCGGGAGGAACCCCATGTCGGCCATCCGGTCCGCTTCGTCGACAACGACGATGTCGACCTGGCTCAAGTCAACGGATCTTTGCTGGATGAGGTCTTCGAGCCTGCCGGGGGTAGCTACCAGAACATCGACACCCTTGCGGAGCGCGCCCTTCTGGGGACCGTATCCCACACCGCCGTACACGGCGAGAACATAACGGCCGGTTGCCTGAGCAAGCGGGGCCAGCTCTCGTTTGATCTGCTCGGCGAGCTCCCTGGTTGGGGCCAGGATGAGGGCCCGGGGCCGATGGCGGTTCGCTTTTTCGACCCTGGCGAGCAGGGGGAGTCCGAAGGCGAGGGTCTTGCCGGACCCGGTCGGGGCCTTGCCCGAAACGTCTCGACCGGCGAGGGCATCGGGGATAGTGGCTGCTTGGACGGGAAAAGGCTCGACGATGCCGCTCTTGGCAAGCGTCCGGACGAGCGGTTCGGGTATGCCCAAATGGGCGAACGTGGTTGTCATGCTGACTCCTGGCCCGGGTAGGGCCGATAGGTGGATGTGCCGATATCTCGCTCGACCGTGCGCATCCAACGCCTGTGGGATCGAGAGTCGGCCGAAGAGGCAGTCCAACCGGGTGAGTATCTGAGCCTTGTCATCACCGGGGAAGCGATGGTTCGCTGGCCTCCACCCGGTGCGGCCGACGGAACGATAGCACTGATTCGGCGCTAGGAGGCTAAACGAGTGATATAGCCCGCTCCCGGCTGCACCACCCGAATTCGGTGCCGACTTCCTCGAGAACGGGAAGAAAGGCTCTCGCCTGGCGTATCCGCCGACGGGCGGATCGGTAACGCCGCCGCCCACGTACGCACGAACGTGTAACGACTCGCCGGAGGGAGCGAGGGCCTCGTGAAGCCGTTCGCCGGACCCGCCCGAGATCAGAAATCGAAGGGAACCATCTCTCCGTCGTTTCGGATCAGGACCACAGGTTGAGATTCCCACGTCTCAGGATCGCCGGCCATTCCCGGCGAATCCGCAGGCATCCCTGGCAGGGCCAATCCGACGGCGTCGGGGTGCTCGGCGAGGAGGCGGAGAATGGCGCCGGCCGGGACGTGCCCTTCGATCACGTACCCATCGACCAGGGCCGTGTGACACGACAGGGCACCCTCAGGAACGCCGTGTTCTGCCCTGAACTCTGCCAATTGTGGATCTTCAGTGAGATCGATATCGGCTCCAAGATCTTGTAGGTACCCGACCCACTCTGTGCAGCAACCTCAGCCGGGCTCCTTGTGCACCTCAAAACCAAGTCCGGACAAATCAGTTCGGCCAGCTTCGATCGCGGTGGTCGTCGTCGTTGTGGTCGCCGCCGTCGTGGCAGTCGTGATGGCAGTCGTGGCTCCGCCGCACGCCGATAATCCCAGCACTATTAGGACGAGCCAGAAACTACGTTTCACAGGTATCAACCTCCGCATCGAGGACTCTAATGGCAATGTGGGGTTGTTTCCTGCGAAGGACCAGCCGGACTCGCGGCAGCTACATAGCTCGACGCGAGAGACCAAGCCCGATAAGACCTAGCCGATGACGAGTAACGGCGCAACCTTCGCCGCGTTCGGCCGGATTTCATCACAGCGTGCCCGCAGCGTCGATGCTGGTCACGGACCGAGGCTTTGAGTCGCGGCGACTGCGGTACCCTGCGGTCCGCATCGCGCAGGCCTGACCCAGTTGACGACCGAACAATCTGAACCGAAAAGAGACTCATGAAAACCATGACATGTAGGCAACTAGGTGGAGCATGCGATTTCCCGCTTCGTGGGAATACCGCCGATGAGGTGATCCAAGCGCAAGACAAGCACCTCAAAGAGGTTGTCGCAGCCGGCGACGAAGCGCACCAGAGCGCTTTGAAAGACATGAAGGGGCGGTGGAAGAACCCCATCAAAGGAATGGGCTGGTACAAGAACACCAAGCGCGACTTTGCTGCTCTTCCCGAGGATTGATGCACGTCGCCGACAGCCATGATCTGATCCGCGTCCAGGGCGCCCGGGTGAACAACCTGAAAGACGTCAGCGTCGAGATCCCCAAGCGGCGACTCACGGTGTTCACCGGCGTCTCCGGCTCAGGCAAGAGTTCGCTGGTGTTCGACACCATCGCCGCAGAGTCGCAGCGGATGATCAACGAGACCTACAGCGCCTTCGTGCAGGGCTTCATGCCGACGCTGGCGCGGCCCGAAGTCGACGTACTCGACGGGCTGACGACTGCGATCATCGTCAACCAGGAGCGGATGGGTGCCGACGTCCGCTCCACGGTCGGCACCGCCACCGACGCCAACGCGATGCTGCGCATCCTCTTCAGCAGACTCGGACGGCCGCACATCGGCTCGCCCAATGCCTTCTCCTTCAACGTCCCCTCGGTGCGGGGGAGCGGCGCGATCACCGTCAAGGGCGAGACGATCAAGAAGACGTATACCGTCACCGGTGGCATGTGCCCGCGTTGCGAGGGCCGGGGTACGGTCTCCGATATCGACCTGACCCAACTCTTCGACGACTCCAAGTCGCTCGCCGAAGGCGCGATCACGATTCCCGGCTACACGGCGGACGGCTGGATGGTGCGGTCGTTCACCGAGTCCGGCTTCCTCGACCCGGACAAGCCGATCCGCGACTACACCAAGACCGAGCTGCACGACCTCCTGCACCGGAAACCGGTCAAGGTCAAGATGAAGGGGATCAACACCACCTACGAGGGGCTGATCCCCAAGGTCCAGAAGTCGTTCTTATCCAAGGACCGGGAGTCGCTGCAGCCTCACATCCAGGCGTTCGTTGACCGGGCGGCCACCTTCACAGCCTGTCCCGAGTGCGGCGGCACCCGGCTCAGCGAGGCAGCCCGCTCGTCGAAGACCAAGGGGATCAGCATCGCCGACGCCTGCGCGATGCAGATCAGCGACCTGGGCGAGTGGGTGCGCGGTCTGGACGAGCCGTCCGTTGCGCCGCTGCAGGCGGCGCTGCTGCACACACTCGACTCGTTCGTGGAGATCGGGCTGGGCTACCTGTCGCTCGACCGGGCGTCGGGAACGCTGTCGGGCGGCGAGGCACAGCGAACCAAGATGATCCGCCACCTCGGGTCGTCGCTCACCGACGTGACCTATGTTTTCGACGAGCCGACGATCGGGCTGCACGCCCATGACATCCGGCGTATGAACGACCTGCTGGTGCAGCTGCGTGACAAAGGCAACACCGTGCTGGTCGTTGAGCACAAGCCGGAGGTGATCGACATCGCCGACCATGTCGTCGATCTCGGCCCCGGCGCCGGCACTGCCGGAGGCGAGGTGGTGTTCGAAGGCACCGTCGAAGGGCTGCGGGCCAGCGACACCGTCACCGGCCGCCATCTCGACGATCGGGCCGCTCTCAAAGGCACGGTGCGGACACCGTCGGGAGTGCTGGAGGTGCGCGGCGCCAGCACCAACAACCTGCAGGACGTCGAGGTCGACATACCGCTCGGCATGCTGGTCGTCGTAACCGGGGTGGCGGGCTCAGGCAAGAGCTCGCTGCTCCACGGTTCGGTGTCCGGGCGCGAGGGAGTGGTGTCGTTCGACCAGGCCCCGATCCGTGGCTCACGACGGAGCAATCCGGCGACGTACACCGGAATGCTCGACCCCATCCGCAAAGCGTTCGCCAAGGCCAACGGCGTGAAGCCGGCGCTGTTCAGCGCCAATTCCGAGGGCGCGTGCCCCAACTGCAACGGCGCGGGCGTCATCTACACCGAGCTGGGCTTCATGGACACCGTCGCCACCACCTGCGAGGAGTGCGAGGGCAAGCGGTTCGAGGCATCGGTGCTGGAGTACAAGCTCGCCGGACGCGACATCAGCGAAGTTCTGGCGATGCCGGTCACCGGGGCGCTGGGGTTCTTCGGCGACGGGGAGGCGAAGAACCCGGCCGCACAGAAGATCCTGAGCCGGCTGGCGGATGTCGGGCTCGGGTACCTGAGCCTCGGCCAGCCACTTACCACGCTCTCCGGCGGTGAGCGGCAACGGCTCAAGCTGGCGATCCAGATGGCTACCGATGGCGGCATCTACGTGCTCGACGAGCCGACCAGCGGCCTCCACCTCGCCGACGTCGACCACCTGCTCGGTCTTCTCGACCAGCTCGTAGATTCTGGCAAGTCGGTCATAGTGATCGAGCACCACCAGGCCGTGATGACCCACGCCGACTGGATCATCGACCTCGGCCCCGGAGCCGGGCATGACGGTGGCCGGGTGGTGTTCGAGGGCACACCGGCCGATTTGGTTGCCGCACGTTCGACCCTCACCGGCCGGCATCTCGCCGAGTACGTGGGTTTGGCGTAGAGCCCCTCACCGGTCCGCTCCCGAACGGCGTCGTAGCCGCTCTTCCCACCGAGCGGGCGCAACAACGACGAGCCGATCCACTCATCGAGCCCGAGTGAGACGCAGCCGTGTTCGTGTAATTCGGCCGGTGGGATCCGGTCGCAGCGCGGCACGACCCGGAAGCACCAGCAAGCTCAGCAGAAAGTCCAGCCACGCCGGCCAGGAACGGAGCTCCGAGGGTCATGTGGATCGACCACCCGAGGCCCCCTTTGGTCGACCGCCACGGCGAGCAGGTAGGAGGCGTACCAAACCGCCGGAACGGCAAACGAGAGAATTCGGGCACGTCGGGTCGGTCGACGTTGCGCAACCCGAACGCAATGAAGTCTCCCAGGACACCGGCCGCGGCTGCGCGCACTATGTACCAGTAGTCATCCGAAATCACCGTCATGCGCGCTCCGTTGACCGTCAGGATAATCGTGAGGACTCCGACGGGTAGAGGACGGTGCCCGAGCATCAACAACAGCACTCCAGGCCTCGTCGGCAGCGGCGTTGCGGGTGAGATTCATTTGCTTGTTCCGGCCAACGTCGCCCACGTACAGCTCGGTATTCCCATCGCTGTCACTCATCAACGCGATCGACTCCACACCGGTGACAAGGGCCGAAATCCCCTGTGATTACGGGGGATTTCCTTCGTAGCGGGGGTAGGATTTGAACCCGTGGGTGTTCATGAGCCGGCACAACTGGTGGGTAGCTCTTTAACCGCGGGCTCTCCGGGTGTCGTTGGCGGATCAGCGAATTAGAGACTATCCTCTAAATCGTGTCACGACCTGCCAGATTCAGCGAGGACCAGATCCTGGATGTGTCACGGGGTCTGGTTGTCCAGTCCGGACCCATGGCCCTGACCATGACGGCCGTGGCCCGCCTGCTGGGCGCGCCAAGCGGGTCGTTGTATCACCGCTTCCCGGGGCGTGACACCCTCGCCGCTGCCCTGTGGCTTCGAGGGGTTCGACGATTCCAAAGCGGCTACCTAGCCAAGCTGGGTAATCCCGATCCTCTCATCGCCGCCTTAGGCGCGGCCAGCCATGTGGTCACCTGGAGTCGGGCCAACTTGGGTGACGCCCGCTTGCTAATGCAGTTCCGCAGTAGCGACCTCGTCCACGGCCCATGGCCCAAGACGCTCCGAGACGAGAACCTGAGACTTCAGCACCAGCTCGAGAACGGCATCCGCGGCTTGCAGGCAGCCTTCGGAGCGATTGAGCCCGCCTGGCGCCATCGAGTGTCCTACGCGGTGATCGACGTGCCCTACGCCGCGGTGCGGCCGGCTCTCCTCGCCGGCCAACCACCACCCGACTCCACCGATGTCCTGGTCGCCGAGACCGTCGAACATACCCTCAAACCATTGGTCGCGGCTGCCGGAAGGGAGAATCGTGATGACGAAACCGGATAGACAGCTTGATTGGGCCATGGCCAATCGGACATTCCGACGAGCGTTCCGATCATCGTTCCACTACGCCATGGCCACCGTCGGCGAGAACGGCGCGCCCCACCTCACTCCGATCGGCTCTGTCCTGCTGAACGACCCCGGACGGGGCATCTTCTTCGATATCTTCAGTTCCCAGCTCAGCCAGAACCTCGACCGTGACCCACGGGTATGTGTATTGGCGGTCGACAGCGCCAAGAGCTTCTGGCTGGCCTCCCTCGCCCGAGGCCATTTCATGGGACCTCCCGCCCTCCGGCTCACCGGGACGGCAGGGCCACGCCGAACAGCCACCCCCACCGAACAGCAACGCTGGCTCCGCCGGGTGCGACCGGCTCGCCGGCTCAAAGGCCACCAGCTCCTATGGGGCAACCTGACCCATGTGCGAGACCTCACATTCCACTCCGCACTCCCAGTCCACCTCGGCGCTATGACCAAACACCTCGAAACGCAGCCACCACACCCCGAGCAGAACGGCATCAAGCCAACCGCCACAGCTTGAACGGCCACACCAACTGGTCCCGGCGCTCCCACAGACCGAACGCAGTAAGGCCGATACGGCGCACTCGGCGAAGAGGGTGATATGCCCGGAGAACAGGGTGATCTGGGCGCCGACCCGGTCAGTTCCGGGTCACCGTAGTCGTTACCTACCGACCATCGACACCGTCCATTTGGGGCCACCCCGCAATATGGGCCTCTCCGGCTAGTTGTCCTCTTTGAGGATCTCGTAGACCTTGGCCTTGGCGTCGGCGACGATGTCCTTGGCAGCCGCCACCTGGTCTTCACGCCCCGAGGTTGCTACCTGGATCAACGCCGCTCCCAGCTGGAACGCAGCATCCCGGAGGCCTACAAACCGGTCGTGGCCTCCGCTCACAAACTGCTCCCAAGGTGCGGGGCCGGTCTGGCTGTCGAGGTAGGCGCGCCCTTCGTCGGTAAGCGAGAAGACCCGCTTGCCGGACGATCCAGCTGCTTCGATCAAACCTTCGTCCTCGAGTTGCTGGAGCGTGGGGTATACCGAGCCGGGGCTGGGACGCCACATACCACTGCTGCGTTCGGACAGTTCCTGCATCACCTGATAGCCGTGCATTGGTTCCTCATTGAGAAGGAACAGGATGGCCAACCGGACATCTCCCCGGCCGACTTTGGGACCTGCTCCCCAAGGGCCAGGTCCTCCGGGACCGCCCATGACCCATCCGGGTCCGAACATTCCCCGGCGACCGCGCTTGCCTTGCCATTGACCGGACATGTGCGTGCGGCCGGCCTCCATTGCGTCCCGGATGAATTGAGGAATGTCGCACTCTGGGTTGTGTGCGTATGTAGACATGTCGCCTCCTTTCCAAATTGAATGTAGAGCTCTTAGCGAGCTATCACGATATATCGCGATATGGTTACGATAGCATCACGTGGTTGGGTGGACAAAGGTATGGCACAGACAGCGGCCCGGCCTTCAACCCCTCGTCGTTAGGTCAAGAACAGAACCACTTCGAGGAAGCCGCCTGCGAGGTCCTTTCTGGCTAGGGGCAACCAATCTCCCTACCACGCATAGCCGGATGGTTGGTAAGCTGCGACGCATGGCGATCGGGAAAGCCGCCGCGTAGCCGGCACACCCACGCCACCCTTCTGATCAAAGCCGGAGTGCCCGTCAAAGTGGTCAGCGAACGCCTCGGACACGGGAACCCAGCCTTCACCATCGACACCTACCAACACGTCCTCCCCGGCATGCAAGCCGAAGCCGCCCGCGTCTTCGAACAGCTCATTTGCCCCGCCGCCTCGAAAGGAGTAGGCCGGTTGAATCGACGGAAGAAGACCGCCTGAACACGGTAGAAGCCCTGGTCAGACAACCGTCTGACCAGGGCTTTCATTCGTAGCGGGGGCAGGATTTGAACCTGCGACCTTCGGGTTATGAGTTGCTCTCACGACGCGGTGAGGGTGATGGAGTCTATGATCGAATCACCCAATTGGAGATCGATATGACCGCACCAGCAGGTGGTCCGGTTCTCGAATGCTCAGGTATCCGCAAGTCCTTCGGCGACCATGCCGCCGTCAAGGGAATCGGGTTCAGCATCGCCCGGGGAGAGACCTACGGACTGCTCGGTCCCAACGGAGCCGGTAAGACCACCACCATCTCGATCATCGCCGGCCTGCTCGAAGCCGATGCCGGTGAGGTGACGCTCGGTGGTGAGCCGATGAACCCCGACGCCACACACACCAAACGTCTGGTGGGTCTGGTGCCGCAAGATCTGGCGATCTATCCCGACCTCGGGGCCGCCGAGAACCTCGATTTCTTCGGCCGACTCCACGGAATGAAGGGCGCGGACCTCCGCCGACGGGTGGCCGAGGTGCTCGAGATCATCGAGCTCACCGACCGGGCCGACGACCGCACTCAGGAGTATTCGGGGGGAATGAAACGACGGCTCAACATCGGCGTGGGCCTGTTGCATCGCCCGGCGCTCCTCATCCTCGACGAGCCGACGGTGGGAGTGGACCCCCAGAGCCGCAATGCCATCCTTGACAGCGTTGAGCAATTGGGGGAGGAGGGGATGGCCGTCCTCTATACCACCCACTATATGGAGGAGGCCGAACGGTTGTGTGATCGGATCGGGATCGTAGATCAGGGCGAGTTGATCGCCGAGGGCTCGCAGGCGGACCTAGTTCGGATTGTCGGGCAGCGTGATCGGCTCACGCTCACCGCCACCGGGTCGCTGGCGGCCACGGCGATCGCCCTCGGTGGTCTTGCCCCGGTCGACGATGCGGCCGTTACCGACGACGGGATAGCCCTGATCGTGGACCGCGCCCACGACCACCTACCCGAGATCCTGGCGGTCGCCGGTCGCACCGGGTCGTTGGTCAAGAGCGTTGATGTCGATTCGGCCGACCTCGAGTCGGTGTTTCTCAAGCTGACGGGGAGAGCCCTGAGGGAGTGATGGTGGGTGCCGCCTGGACCATCGCGCGGAAGGATCTGAAGCAGCGGCTTCGAGATCGTTCCGCCTACATCATCGGGATCGTCGCTCCGCTCGGCCTTGCCCTGGTGTTCGGGTTCGTGCTGAACCCTCTGTCCGGCTACGAGTTCGACGCCACCTACGCGGTGGCCGACCTCGACGGCGGACCGGTGTCACGCATATTCGTTGACAACGTACTGACCAACGCCGAGGGCATCGAGGTGGTCGAGGTCGCTTCGGTTGCAGAGGCGGAAGCCCTGGTGGATACGGAAGTGACTCCGCTGGGCGGAGCCGACGACACGAATACCGCCGACGCCGCCATCATCTTTCCGGTCGGCTTCTCCGACGACGTGCAGTCGGAACGCCCCGTGACCATTCGAGTGATCGGCAACCAGGGTTCGGAGACCGACGCCGGGATCGCCGTCGCCTTGGTAGAAGGATATGCCAGCGAACTGACCTCGGTGCGGGTAGCGGTGGCGACGGTCGAGAATCTGGTGGGGGGAGAGGTCGACCGACTCGCTACCGGCGTCGAGGTTCTCCAGACCCCCAATCCGGTCACGTTGCGCGACGACACCGCCTCCACCAAGCAGCTCGACGGGGTCACCTTCTACGCCGCCGGCATGGCCATCTTCTTCCTGTTCTTCACGGTGCAGTCGGGAATCACCGGCCTGCTCGAGGAGCGCCGTACCGGGACCCTGGCGCGGCTGCTTTCGTCACCGATCACTCGCGCCAGTGTCCTTGCCGGAAAGATGTTGAGTTCCTTCGTCGTCGGTCTGGTGAGCATGGTGGTCCTCTTCGTGGCGACTACATTCGCGGTCGATGCCGATTGGGGACCGCCCATCGGCGTGGGGTTGCTCATCCTTGCGGCGATCGTCGCCGCCCTCGGGATCGTTTCTCTCCTCGCCGGTTTCGCCCGCAGTGCCGAGCAGGCGGCCGCCACCGGTTCGATGGTCGGCATGGTGCTCGGGTTCTTGGGCGGTACGTTCTTCGATGTCTCCCAAGCCGGTGGCATCCTCGCCACGCTTCGTTTCGCAACCCCGCACGGCTGGTTCATGCAGGGACTGGCCGACCTTCGATCCGACGACCTGGGCGTGATCGTGGTTCCGGTGTTGGCGATGGTGGCCTTCGGGGTGGTCACCGGAGCCATCGGCCTGGCCCGTCTCCGGAAAGGACTGCTCCCATGAAGCCCGTGGCCATCGCCCGGGTCAATCTGGTCCGGTTCTTCCGGGACCGGTCGGCGATCTTCAGTGTGTTCCTGCTGCCGATGCTGATCGTGTTGCTGCTCGGTGCTATGCAGGGCGGTGCTTCGGTCCCCAAGCTGGGGTTTGTTAGTGCCGCCGACGATGCTCTCACCTCCGAACTGCTCAGCATCCTCCAGGGTGTCGACGGTTTCGAGGCGGTCGAGATCGACGGTGAGGACTCGGCGGTCCGTCAGGTGGAGCGCGGCGGGTTGCAGGCGGCGGTCATCGTTCCCGCCGGGTACGAATCCACGCTGCGCTCCGGGGGCGACGTCGAGATCCGCCTGGTGATCAGAGCAGGACAGGAGGTGCAAGGCATCGGTGAGGTGATCGGTGCGGTAATTACCCGTCAGGCAACCCTGCTACGCACCGCTCGGTTCGCCGCGCAAAAGGGCGCCGGGACCTTCGACGAGGCGCTGGCCGTGGCGGAAGTCGCCCAGGTAGCGCTGCCACCGGTTTCGGTGGAGGCGACCATCGCCGGAGAACCATTCGTGCTCGCCGGTCTCGGACAGTTCGACATCTTCGCCCAGGGAATGCTGGTACTCTTCATCTTCCTCACGACGCTCAACGGGGCCGCCAACCTCATTCAGTCCCGTCAGCTTGGCGTGACCCGCCGGATGTATTCCACTCCCACGCCCGTACGGACCATGCTCGCCGGCGAGGCGCTGAGTCGTTTCAGCATCGCCATCATCCAGGGGGCATTCATCTTCATAGGTACCTGGCTGGTCTTCGGGGTTGACTGGGGCTCGCCGATCGGGTCGACGCTCACGATCATCGCCTTCGCCCTGGTCTCGACCAGCGCCGCCATGCTGCTCGGGGCACTGGTCAGCAACGACCAGCAGGCCGGCGGTATCTCCACCGCCCTCGGTTTGGGGCTCGCCGCCCTCGGCGGATGCATGTTCCCGCTGGCGGTGTTGGAAATGCTGTCAGACACCGTGTATCGGGTCGCCCACGTCACCCCGCACGCCTGGGCGCTCGAAGCGTTCCAGGCGCTGGTAGCCGAAGACGCCGGTGTGGCCGACATCGCCGGCTTCCTGCTGATCCTCGTCGGCTACGCCGCGGTCTTCGGGGTCCTCGCTACCTGGAGACTCCGCAAGGTTCTCGTTCGCTAACGGGCTGGATCGGCCGAAGCAGGGCAGCGGGATACATCGTGCTCTCCGCTGTTCTCGATCTGTATGACCGGTTGCGACCCCCAGATCTCCGCTTGCCGCCGACCAAGCTTCGGCGCAGACAGGGCCGCACACCTGCTGGGATGGCGGTTGCGCCACTGTGTGGATCAGGGGATAGACGACAGTTCACAACCGGCAAGATGAACCCGAACCCCATGTGGCTAACGTGTGCAAATGGCTCGACTCCATCCTCTCACGAGTTGGAGTCTCCAAGATTCCCGGGAGTGGTTCATCCGCCCAGTGCCCGCCATCTGGCAGTTCCGTGCGCCTGCCGCGACCCACAACGACCACCGAGCGTCGCCCACAGAAACCGTCGAATCAAATGGCTGCAGCCGCCGCTCAAGGTAGTGGCGGTGACAGTAACGGTCGTGGTTGCGATCGGGATGGGCATGTTCGGATCGGTTGCCGGTGTGCTGCAACGGCTTCTCTTTGTCATCACCTACGCCTGGTACGGGCGAGAGCTGCTCACGCGAACTGAGGTATCGACATGACAACTGGCCTACCGGGGCCTGCGGCCTAAAAGGGGGTAGATGATGACCACAGCCACCCAGACCTACCGTCGAGGACGACTCGCCACACGACGGCGAGACCGACTGGCTCTGGCATGGAAACGATCGTCGCAGTCGACATCAGCTTTCCTATGTGGGGAATCATGGCCGAAGCGATAAGCCGGGCTGTCGATCTCCACGACCGCGACATCAGTTCCCGGATCGGTACCGATTACCGTGCCATCTAGCTGTGTGCCATCGGACAGTCGCACAGTAACCGACTGGAAGTCGTCCACCACGTGGCCGGCGGTCAGGATGTACCCGACGCTGTCGTAGATGAACCCGGATCCGAGACCGGCGGGTGTTTCGATTTGCACCGTGGCGGGAAGCAGAGCCGCCGCGACCGCCGCTACCGGCTCGTCGCCGGGTTGGGGCGCCGGCGACACGGTTGTCCCGGCCGTGGTGTTGGCGATGGTAGTCGTGGTAGCAGCAGGTGCAGGTGCAGTGTCGTGGCCGGGCAAATACCGGCCGACCCCGAATCCCGCGCGAGTAGCAGCAGACCTGCCAGCACGGAGGCGATGATGCGCCTGGTCTCCGAGATTCGGTGAACCGACGGAGCCGTTGGCCCGGTGGGAGGCGACTCGGGTTCTTGGTCCGTTCGAGGGAGCCCTTCTCGTTCCTCCAGAGCATCCGAGTGTGTTTCGAGCGTATCCATGATTCGTTCTCCCTTGGCGCGGTCGATGGTCACAGCCACACCGTACGGAGACGGAGCTAAAGGCGGTGTAAAGCCGGCGGGGGTGGAGTGTACGGGTCGGGATCGAGTGGCAACCAGATGGTGAAGGTCGACCCGACTCCTACCCGGGATACGACTCGGGCCGTTCCGCCGTGTGCCTCGGCAACCTCCTTCACGATCGCCAGGCCGAGGCCTAGATGGGACTGGCTGCGAGACGACGGTTCAATCTGGTAGAACCGTTCGAAAAGGTGCTCGAGGTGTTCGGCTTCGATGCCCGGACCCTGGTCTGCGACGGCCAGCCAGGCCCAACGACCCTCGATTCCGGTACCCGTCCCTATCGTCGAATTCCGGGGGGCGAGACGAACTGCGTTTTCGACCAGGTTGGCGAGGGCGCGGTGTAGGGCGCTCTGGTTGCCGAGCACTGTCACCTCGCCGGCTTTCACCGTCTCTAGTCGCACCGATCGAGCAGCCGCAGCCAGCTTCGATTCGCCGACGACCGTGGCCACGAGGTGAGAAAGATCCACGTTCTCCTGCGCTAGCTGACGGTGCCGCTGACGAGCGGTGGCCAGCAGCTCCTCAACCAAGTCGAACATACGACCGGCCGCGTCTCGCACGATTTCGCCCGTGCGCCTCCACTCGGCAACGTCCGTGCGGGGGTCGTCGAGAGTAAGTTCCACGTTGGTTTGGATGACCGCCAAGGGGTTGCGTAAGTCGTGGGACACGTCGGCAATGAACTCCCGCTGACGGTCGAATCCGAGGGCGAGTCGGTCCAGCATCTCGTCGAAGGTGTCGGCGAGGCGGCGCAGTTCGTCGTTGGGACCCTGGAGGTCGATACGCCGAGACAGATCGGTGGCCTGGATGTCCTGGGCCACCTCGGTGACGCGGTGGATGGGACGCAAAGCCCGTCCCGAGACGATCCATCCGATCAGCAGGCTAGCTATGAATAGAGCGCCGAGCGCCGCGAAGGAGTAGACGGAGAGGCGCGCCAGGGTCTGTTCGTTGACCAGCCGTTCGAGGCTCTCGACCTCGGTCATTGTCAGTTGCGCCAACGTGACGATCTGTCCGTCACGGATGGCGTACGTCGGGGACAGCAGCAACTGCTGGTAGACCGGTTGACGCTCCAGGACTAGCCACAAGCTCAAGTAGATAACGCCGACCACCAGGGCTCCGGCTCCGAAAAGGAGACTCGAGTAGAGCAGTGACATTCGGAAGCGGATCGATTGCGTCCATTCGGGTGGACGCAGCCTTCTTCTCATGCTTGCTCCTTCAGCCGATATCCGATCCCCGCCACCGTCTCGATCGGCTGCTCCCCTCCCACCTCGGTCAGTTTGCGGCGGAGGTTGGCGATGGTGACCCGGACGGTGTTGGTGAAGGGATCGGCGAACTCGTCCCACACGTGTTCCAATAGCTTCTCCTGTGACAGAACCTCGTTTGGATGGGCCATGAAGAAGCGCAACAGGGCGAACTCCTTTGGGGTGAGGTTAAGGCGGGTTCCTGCTCGATAACCCTCGTGTCGGCTGTCGTCCAATTCGAGGTCGCCGACCCGCACCACCGTCCCCGCAACGGCAGTGTCGCGTCGAAGCAAAGCACGTATGCGGGCCGCCAGTTCCCCGAAGGCGAAGGGCTTGACCAGGTAGTCGTCCGCTCCGGCATCGAGACCATCAATGCGGTCCTCGATGGCGTCACGCGCGGTGAGCATCAACACCCGGGGCGGTGGACTTGCCAATGTGGCGACCTCGCCGCGCCGGATCATCCTGCAAATGGACCATCCGTCCACATCCGGCAGGTTCCAATCCAGGCAGACGAGATCGTAGGCGTTGCCGATCAGCCTGTCGATCGCACTCTCGCCGTCGTAGGCAACGTCCACGGCATAACGCTCGCGGCGCAGCCCTCGGGCGATGGCATCGGCCAGGTTGATCTCATCTTCAACGACTAACAACCTCACGTCACTCAACATAGTCACGCCTCGTCGGAACGCGGGTTCGCCCGAATGCGCCGTTCGTCGCATAGATTCGACCATCCGGCGGAGGATGGGGCATTCGGGCAGGGGAACCCGCCGGAGGAGCGATCAGGCACGGATCTCTTGACGCATGAACATCACGTAGGCAGCGGCGAAACAGACAACCGTGAGCGCTACCAGGCCGACCACATGCGGCCACACCAACAACAAACTCTGTCCGAGTGATAGGTTGGAGACGATCGCTCGATCGAGTTGCTGGATAGTCACGATGCCGACGGCCCGGATCTCCGGGTCGAGCAGGGCGGTGGTCGCCTCGTCGTACAGTGTTATAGGCGATATTCGCGACAGCGTTTGTTCTACCCGGGCGTTGTGGAGGACCGCCTCCGCATCGGCGCCCGTTCCAGTCGGTGCGATCGCACCGGCAAGCAACTGCACTAGGAGCGCCGCAAACAGGGCTAGCAGCAACCAGGTGGCGATCGCCACCAGCGCAGACGATGCTGCCCGTCGCATCGCTACCGAACACAACGTGGCAAAAGCCAACCAGAACCCCACGTAGAGCACCGCGACCAGCAGCCAGATCACCAGTCGTGCAGTCTCGGCCGCGCTGGGCACGATCCCCAGTCTGAAGATGCCGAGGCCCGCCACCATCAATACCAACG
>JAOTUY010000041.1 GCA_029863625.1 Acidimicrobiia bacterium | reverse complement strand
GCACTCAGAACCATCGGCATTCGAGCCCAGTTGCGGGTAGAGAACGGGCGGTTCGGTGTCGATCAGCACGGAGATGCCGTCGCTGCCTATGAGCCAGCACTTGAGTGTCTCCGTGACCTCACCGTTGTATTCATCGTCGGAACGCTCGGTGATACATCCGACATGCTCGTCGGCTGCCAAAACCGGAGCCGCCAGCTGGCCCAAGAGAGCGAGGGCCAAAGCGAAAAGCGTTAAGCGAAAGCGGATCATGGCAACTGGTCTTCCCTGGAGAACTCATCACACGCTGCCTGCCACTCATCTCCCTGATAGGCGCGTCGCCAAACGCCATCTGGCGATCGCGGCCAGAACACAGCCCTCACTTCGCCGACCGCGTTGGATCCCCGGAAGGCGGTCGCATCACCACTAAAGACCACCGCTAGGCAATCGTTTCGATCAACAAGGATCTCAAGAACCTCAATTCCTAGGTCCGAGCTTATTGGTTGACCAGTGAAGAAGCTCACATCCGACATCAGGCCAAGAGCCTGATCGACGCTCTCCTGACGGGCTACGACCTTTAGTAAAGCCTCCTCGTCCTTGCGGTAGATTGCATCGAACCAGCCGAACTCGACCTGCCGCACGATCTCCGTGACCTCGGCGATCCGTTGATCAACGGAAACCGTTGTCGTTGTTTCGGGACCGGTGCTCGTGGTACTCGTGCTGCTCGTACTCGTGCTGGTCGCCATGGAGGTCGTCGCTACCGAATCGGTTGTGCACCCGGTCGCGGCCAGGGCAAACGCCAGCCCCAGGCCGATGCCAAGAACGTACCCCACTCTGCTCACCATGCCCCCTGAGCCGTTGCCGGCCTTCTCACAGCCGTCAGCGTTGGATAACGATACTACACGTCGCGCCCGATCGCACCCCAGGTGGCGCAAACCTCACTCGCTCTGGACGTGTTGCCACCCAAAGCGGCCCTTGATACATAGGTGGCCCGAGGTGACGTCGTGGTCGAGCGGTGACAACGCCTTGAGGATCCGGTTGTCCTGGACCACCAGATCGAGGTTGCAGCCCACCCCGCAGTACGGACAGATGGTCCGGGTGACCGTTTGGGCGTCCTCATCCCAGGTGCCGGCGGCACGCATCTCGTACTCCGTGGTTGGGATCAGAGCCCCAGTCGGACAGACACCGAAGCAGTTCCCGCAGAACACACAGGCCGAATCCGGAAGGGCCAGTTGATACTCGGTGGCGATTCGCGCCTCGAAACCCCGACCTACCACCGATATCGCAAAGGTGTTCTGCGCATCGACTCCGCACGCCTGCACACACTTGTAACAAAGGATGCACTTGGCGTAGTCACGAACGAAAAGCTGATTGTCGATCGTGGGCGCTTCTTCAACTGTTGCGCCGCCGTCGAAACGGTCCGGCGCCGCGCCGTAGCGATCCATCAGTTGATCGACCAGGGGGGTGAGCGACAGGTCGACTGAGGAGCCGAGCAGTTCCAGGACCATCATGCGGGTGTGGCGGACCCGTTCTGACTCGGTCTTGATCTGCATTCCCGATTCAACTCGCCGCGAACACGCCGGGACCAGGGCACGCGACCCGCCGATCTCGACCACACAGATCCGGCACGTGTTGGCCGGGGTCAGGTTCTCCAGGAAACAGAGGGTCGGGATGTCGAGACCCTCCTCGCGACAGGTCTCGAGGATCGTGAGATCGGCGGACGTTTCAACCGGCCTTCCGTCAACGGTGATCACAACTCCACTCACGTTGCACCTCCCACCAGCCCGAGCGCTACCGCCGACTGCACAGCGGTGGCCGCGGTCTGACCTAATCCGCAGATCGAGCCGTCCCGCATGACGGCGGCGATCTCATTGAGCAGCCCGACCTGACCGTCGGGCGGCCCCTCGATCAAACGATGCAGCGCCTCTTCCTGGCGAACGGTCCCCACCCGGCACGGGACACATTGCCCGCACGATTCATCGCGGAAGAACTCGGCGATTCTCCCAACAATCGAAGGCATCTCGACCGTGTCGTCGAAGACCACAACGGCCCCGGAACCGAGAGAAGCACCGATCGCGCCCAGTCCTTCAAAGGTGGCCGGAACATCCAAGCTGTCAGGTTCCACGAAGCTCCCGGCCGCTCCTCCGACCAGGATGGCCTGGAGCCGACGACCGGGTCTCACTCCACCGGCCATATCCAATAACTGTCCCAGCGTTGCCCCGAACGCCACTTCATACACCCCCGGCCGGTTCACGCTCCCGGAGAGACAAAACAGCTTGGTGCCCGTTGAACCGGGGGTCCCCGTCGCGGCGAACGCCTGCCCTCCCCCGTTGATGATGGGCAGCACATTGGCCAGCGTCTCGATGTTGTTGACCAGTGTCGGTTGCCCGAAGAGACCACGTTCCGTCGGGTACGGAGGCTTGCTGCGGGGCTCGCCCCGATACCCCTCGATCGAATTGAACAACGCCGTTTCTTCGCCGCAGATATAGGCGCCTGCGCCCCGCCGCAGTTCAATATCGAACGCAACGCCCCGACCCAGCACGTTACCGCCGAGTAGTCCGTACACCCGCGCTTGCTCAATGGCGTCGCCGAGTCGCTGGGTGGCCAGCGGATATTCACCGCGAATGTAGAGATAGCCCTTCTCGGCTCCCACTGCCCATCCGGCAATAGCCATCGCCTCGATCACGGCGAAAGGATCCTCTTCCATCAGCACCCGGTCCTTAAAGGTGCCCGGCTCCGATTCGTCACCGTTGGCCACCACGTAACGCGGTCCGGCCGCATCCGCGACTGCCTGCCACTTCCGACCGGTTGGAAACGCGGCACCACCCCGTCCGGTCAGGCCGGAAAGAGTGATTTCGTCGATGACGGCTTGCGGGCCCATGTCAAAGGCCCGCGCCAGGGCGGAATACCCCCCCGCCGCGCGGTAATCGCCCAGATCGGACGGGCTTTCCTTCCCGACCCGTGCCAGCAGCGGTCCCCCGGACGACACGTGGAGATCGGAGGAGTCGCCGGTTTCAAAGGCGGGGGTCTGCCCAACCAGCCCGGACACCACGGAATCCGGTTCGGCCGAGCCGATGGCCCAGTCGTGCCCACCGGCCAGTTGCAGGAACACCGCAGGGGCCTGGTCGCACATCCCCAGGCAAGGGCTGCGTATCCAGGTGACCTCACCGGTACCGAGTCCGGCCGGACCGAGCTTCCTCTCGAGGGCGGCCTTCAGGCCGCCGGCTCCGGCCACCGCGCAGCTGACGTCGTCACAAACGTGGGCGACGCGGGGCGGCCGCGGCGTGGTCGAGAGCATCGCATAGAAGGTCACCACCCCGTAGGCCTCAGCGGGCGGAACGGTGAGACGGCGGCAGATGTAGTTCAGGGCCCCTTGGCTGATCCAACCGGCCGAACTTTGTACCGCATGAAGGGCCGGAAGCAACTGATGCCGGCGCTCCCGGATCGAGCGCCCCCCAACGGCCGCATGCCCGTCGACAGCACGACGAAGGCCGCCCACCCATCCTGAATCGGGTTCTCCGAGCACCTTATCGACTGCATCGCGCTCGGCAGCCGTGGGTTCTGCCGTCATCAGTCGAAGATCCATCTGGGACTCCTCACGTATCCAGTCGGTCGATTCGAATCGCGGTCGCTTTGAACTCAGCAGTCCCCGACTTGGGATCCCAGGCATCGTTGGTGAGTCGGTTGGTCTCCACCTCATCCGGGAAATGGAGCGTCATGAACGCAAGTCCCGGCCGCAGGCTGGGATCGAACCGAACCGGCGCCCGGACCGCCCCCCGCCGGGACGAGACCAACACTCGCTCTCCCTCAGCCACCGCCAGCGCCGCCCCGTCCTCGGGGGACAGATCGATGGTTTCCCCCCGCCGAATGGGCGATTCGTAACCGCCGCTTTGCACCCCGGTGTTGAAGGAGTCCAGCCTGCGCCCGGTGGTGAGTCGAATGGGGTATTCCTCGCTCAGCACGTCGAGCGGAGGCGAGTCCTCCACGGGAGTGAAGGGGGCCGGGGGTCCTCCGGGCGGGTCATGCCAAAGGCGGCCGTGGAGAAACAACTCACCCGGATCGTCCTCATCTCGACAGGGCCACTGCAAACCACCAAGCTCCTCGAGCCGTGGGTAGCTCATGCCGGCATGGATTGGTGAGAGGCTCCGGAGCTCATCCCAGGCCTGCTCGGCGGTCGGGGTGGCCCAGTGGTGTCCCATTCTGCGGGCCAGGTCGGAAAGGATGTCGATGTCGTCGCGCGCCTGACCGGGCGGATCCAACGCCTTGCGGACCCGCTGCACCCGGCGCTCCGACGAAGTGACCGTGCCCTCCGACTCCACCCAACCGGCGGCGGCGGGGAGCACAACATTCGCCAACTCTGCCGTCTTGGTGAGATAGATGTCCTGGACGACCATGAAATCGAGGCCGCGCAGCAACTCGACCGTGTGGTTGGTGTCGGCTTCGGATTGGGCCGGGTTTTCGCCGATCACGTACAAGGCCCGCAGTTCGCCCCGAGCCATGGCCTCGAACATCTGGCTGAGATGCCATCCTTTCACCGGGTTCAGCGTGGCCGCCCACGCAGCTTCAAAACGTTCTCGAGCTTTATCGTTCTCAACATCCTGGAAGCCCGGCAGTTTATTGGGAAGGGCGCCCATGTCGCCCCCACCCTGGACGTTGTTCTGTCCCCGAATCGGCACCAAACCGGACCCGTAGCGGCCCACGTGCCCGGTCAGAAGGGCAAGGTTGATGAGGGCCAGCACGTTGTCGGTGGCGTTGTGGTGCTCGGTTATGCCGAGCGTCCAGCAGAGTTGGGCTCGCCCGGCCTTTGCGTACTCGTGCGCAAGAGCCCGAATCGCTTCGGCGGGTACACCCGTAACGGCTTCCGCCCGGTCAAGAGTCCACTGTTCTACGGATTGCCGGTACGCTTCGAACCCGACGGTGGCCCGATCAATGAAGGTCTGGTTCTGAAGCCCGGCGGCAATGATCTCCCGGCCCACCGCGTTGGCCAGGGCGATGTCGGAACCAACATCGAGACCCAGCCACATGTCGGCCCATTGCGTCGACGTCGTCCGGCGCGGATCAATCGCGTACATACGAGCACCGCTGTGGATCGCTTTGAGGATGTGGTGGAAGAAGATCGGATGAGCTTCGCGCGCGTTGGATCCCCACAGGACGATGAGATCGGTGTCCTCCATCTCCCGATACGAACTCGTCCCGCCCCCTGCTCCAAAGACGGCCGCCAGACCGGCGACGCTAGGAGCGTGTCAAGTGCGGTTGCAGCTGTCGATGTTGTTGCTGCCGACCACCACCCGGGCGAACTTCTGTGCAATGAAGTTCATCTCGTTGGTGGCTTTCGAGCAGCTGAACATCCCAAACGCGGTCGGTCCGTGCTCGGTGATCGTTGAGCCGATCCGTTCGGCCACCCGGTCGAGAGCCTCATCCCAGCTCACTTCCCGGAATCCGTCCCCGTCCCTGAGCAGCGGCGTAGTGATCCGCTCATAGCGTCGACCCATTCGCGCTCCTTAACTCATGCAGACCGACTTCAGCCTACGCGTGAGGATGTGGGCCGGTGGGCGACCAGACCGACTGTGTGACGAGCAGGGCTCAGCCATCGTCTTGAGCAGCGAATGCCGTCTCCAGCCACAGGAAATCGGTATTGCCCCCGCTGATGATCACACCTACGCGGAGGCCTCTCATTTCGGTGGCCATGGTCCGAACTGCCGCCAACCCCGCGGCTCCCGACGGCTCAACGACCAGCTTCATTCGCTGCAGGTGAAAGAGAGCCGCCGCCAGAAGGGCTTCCTCCGTGATGGTGACAACCTCCGAACCGGCCGCGGTCAGAATGCCGAAAGGGACCTCTCCCAATCCGGTCAGCAGGCCGTCCGCCCAGGTGGTCGGGTTGGAGACTCGCGGCTGGCGGACCCCCGTCTGTAGCGACCGGAATGCATCGTCGACCGCCTCGGGTTCTGCGCCGATCACCCTGATCCCGGGCCGCATCGACGTGGCTGCCAGCGTGGTGCCGGACAGCAACCCACCTCCCCCGACCGGGGCAACGACAACGTCGAGATCCGAGACGTCATGGAACAACTCGAGTGCTGCCGTCCCCTGCCCGGCCACCACCCGAGGATCGTCGAAAGGATGAACAAGGATGGCTCCGCGCTCTCGCCTCTCCCGATCGCAGACGGCTTCCCGCTCGGTCTGCTTGCAGAAAACGATTTCCGCGCCGTAGCCACGCACGGCCGTCACCTTGACCGCGGAGGCGTCGTCGGGCATCACCACCGTACAGGGAATACCGCGGATCCCGGCGGCATAGGCAAGGGCCGCCGCATGGTTGCCCGATGAATGGGTTATCACCCCACCGCGGGTTTCATCGCCGCTGAGACTGAGGACCGTGTTGACGGCTCCCCGTGCTTTGAAGGCACCGACTTTCTGGAGGTTCTCGCACTTGAAGAAGACCTGCGCGCCCAGTTCCCGATCCAAAGTCGCCGACGTCATGATCGGCGTGCGGTGAATGAACGGTGCAATCCGCTCGGCGGCGGCCCGGACATCGTCAAAAGTGAGGGTCATGGGGCCGCGAGTGTACCTCTTCCAGTTTTGGCGCCGATGTTGCCGACCAGACGAGCAAGATAGGCGCCAAAACCCAAAGAAACCGCTTCGCGGTAGGCTTTCTGGACCGCCTACAAGGACTTGTAATGATCATCGATGGCTACGTGCACCAGCTTCCGGACCAGGATCCGGAAGAGACCCAGGAATGGCTTGATTCGCTCGACGGAGTGATCTCTTCCCAGGGGAAGATGCGGGCCCAACTGCTCATGGCCAAGCTGATCACCCGCGCCCGGGAACAGAATGTCGGCGTTCCCGCTTCGATCTCTACCCCCTACATCAACACGATCCCACCCGAGGAAGAAGCCTGGTTCCCGGGCGACATGTACCTCGAGAAGCGAATCCGGCGGTTCATCAGATGGAACGCCGCCGTCATGGTGATCAAGGCCAACAAAGCTGCCGACGGCATCGGTGGGCACCTATCCACGTTCGCGTCGTCGGCCGCCCTCTACGAGGTCGGATTCAACCACTTCTTCCGGGGCAAAGATGACGGATTGCCGGGCGACCACGTGTACATACAGGGTCACGCTGCCCCGGGCATCTACGCCCGTGCCTACCTGGAGCACCGAATCGATGACGAAGACCTGGATCGGTTCCGACGCGAAATCGGCGGGGGCCTCTCCAGCTATCCGCACCCTCGTCTGATGCCCGACTTCTGGGAGTACCCGACCGTCTCCATGGGCATCGGTCCTATCAATTCGATCTACCAGGCTCGCTTCAACAAATACCTCCTGAACCGTCGCATCGACGATGCCTCCGAGTCGCGCGTCTGGGCGTTCGTGGGTGATGGTGAGACCGACGAACCGGAAACCCTCGGGGCGATCAATCTGGCGGCCCGCGAGAAGCTCGACAACCTGACCTGGGTGATCAACTGCAACCTACAGCGTCTGGACGGGCCGGTGCGCGGCAACGGCAAGATCATCCAGGAGCTCGAGGCCACTTTCCGCGGGGCGGGCTGGAATGTCATCAAGGTGCTGTGGGGCTCCAACTGGGACCCGCTGCTGGCCGCCGACGTCGATGGCGTGCTGGTCAACAAGATGAACACCACAGTGGACGGCGAGTACCAGCGCTACAAGACCGAATCGGGTGCGTATGTACGGCAGCACTTCTTTGGTCCCGACCCCCGCCTTCGCAAGCTCGTCGAGCACATGAGCGACGACGAGGTCTGGCATCTCCGCCGGGGCGGCCTCGATTACAACAAGGTTTATGCCGCCTACAAGGCCGCTACCGAGATGAAGGGAGCTCCAACCGTCATCCTCGCCAAGACCATCAAGGGATGGACCCTGGGACCGGATGTGGAGGGTCGTAATGCCACTCACCAGATCAAGAAGATGACCAACGAGCAGCTGAAGGGGCTGCGCGAGCGGTTGCACCTCCAAGAAGAGATCCCCGAGGACGCACTCGCTCCCGACCGTGAGCCGCCCTACTTCCGGCCTCAGCCGGGATCGCCGGAATCCGACTACCTACAGCAGCGTCGCAAAGCACTGGACGGGTACCTTCCCAGCCGGGTGATCCGGGTGCGCCGACCTCTAGAAATGCCGTCGCATAAGCCGTTCGAGGAATTCGAACCCGGCTCCGGAACCCAGGAAGTGTCCACCACCATGGCCTTCACCCGCCTTCTGCGCAGCCTGGCGCGCGACAAGAGCTTCGGTCCCCGGGTGGTGCCGATCATCCCCGACGAGGGCCGCACCTTCGGCATGGATGCGCTCTTCAAGGAGCTGAAGATCTACGCCTCGCAAGGCCAGCTCTACGAGCCGGTCGACCACGACCTGCTGCTGTCGTACGTCGAAGCCAAAGACGGTCAAATCCTCGAGGAAGGCATCACGGAGGCGGGCGCGATGGCCAGCTGGATCGCCGCGGCCACTTCCTACGCCACCCGGGGAGTGCCGATGGTGCCGTTCTTCACCTTCTATTCGATGTTCGGTTTCCAGCGCGTGGGCGACCTCATCTGGTCGGCGGCCGACTCGCGAGCCCGCGGGTTTCTGTTGGGAGCAACAGCGGGACGCACCACGCTGGCCGGCGAAGGTCTGCAACACCAGGATGGGCACAGTCTGGTGCTCGCCTCGACGGTTCCGGTCTGCGAGGCCTACGACCCCGCTTTTGCCTATGAGATGGCCACGATCGTAGAGCGTGGGTTGCGGAGGATGTACGGCGACAATGAGGACGTCTTTTACTACCTGACGCTGTACAACGAGAACTTCGCTCAGCCGCCGATGCCGGACGGTTCAGCAGACGGGATCATGCGGGGCTTGTACCGCTGGGCGCCTGCCCCCGAAGGCACCGGCCACCATGCCACCGTCCTGTTTTCGGGCACCGCCCAGGGTGCAGCCCGCCAGGCCCAGCAGGATCTGGCCGAGCACTACGACGTCGGGGTTGAGCTGTGGAGCGCCACGTCCTATAAGAAACTCCGCGAAGAAGCTCTCGAAGTTGAGCGATGGAATCGACTTCACCCCGGAGCTACCGACCTGGTGCCCTACGTGACCGAGCAACTCTCCGGATCGGAAGGCCCGTTTGTGGCGGTCACGGATTACATGAAGACGGTACCGGACCAGGTGGCCCGTTGGATACCCGGCCGCTTCACGCCGCTGGGCACCGACGGCTTCGGCCGGTCCGACACGAGGGAAGCGCTCCGCCATTTCTTCGAGACCGACGGGCCGCACGTCGTGGTGGCCGTACTCGCCGGCCTGGCCAACGACGGCCGGGTCCCGGCATCAGTCGTCAAGGATGCGATCGACCGGTATGGCATCGACTCAGAAGTCGGCGATCCGGCTAGCAGGTAGTCACCAGTGCATGGCATTTGCGGCAATTGTTGCCGCGGACCGTGCTGCCACAGGAGGAGGCCACACCAACGGGCTGTATCGGTTGGAGATTCTCGCAGCACTCGCCAACGCGGCACTGCTGATCGCCGTGGCCGGCTATGTCATCTACGAAGCCGCGCAGCGTTTTCTGGAACCAAAGACGGAACCGACCACCACCCCGTCCTCGACCAAGCCCGCAAAGTCCTCCAAGACGACTACCTCATCACTCATGCCACTCTTCAAGTTGAACCCGAAACACACCAAGGCTGCTCGGAGGTGACCTGGTAGTCCGTCGCCGAGATCGACCGTCCAGCCGGCCCATTCCTAGCTATGTGCAACTCTGGTCGCCAGCCAATCCCGCACCTGCTCGTGGACGGCAGGATCACCGGCCAGATCGGAATGACGCCGCTTGCCGATTACGCGCACGTCGGTTGCCGCGATGGTCCGGCGTCGTCCCCGGCCGGTGCCGCTGCCGGTCCGGACGATGAGATCACCAACGAGAACACCGATCGGATGGGTCGGTTCCCCGGTGACCACGCCCGCAACAAAGTGCTGCTGCAGGCCTTCCGGGGAGGGGCCATCGGCAACGACGCCGTCGATGAGCGCCGCGGGATCGACGCCCCGCCACTCCTCCTCCCGGATGGCACCGAAGCGGAGGTCCTTGATTCCAGAACTTCGTTGATCGAGGAACTCACCTATCGGGCGGCTCTCGGAGGCCACGCGCAGACCCCACGACATCAGGTTCACGCCCTTCTCGAGCGGTGCGCCAAGGTGTGGGGCACCCACCGCCACCAGGTGCCGAGTCACATCAACCCAATGATGCCGGTTGGTTTGGGCGGCATATATCGAGCTGCGGGCCACCAGGCCGCCCATCGAATTACCGACCAGCGCGATTTCCTCGACCGGCACCGGCCAGCTGTCGGAGATGTTCTCCAGTAGGGCAGACAAATCACGTCCGTTGTCGGACACGTGCCGGCCGGAGTTGTAGCGCACTAACAGCGGCGTGAAGGAGTCTGCCGCTAAAACGTCGCCCAGGCTATTGGCGGCCCCGGCGTCGTCGAGATTCTCTTGCCAGCAGCGCTCGGTTTCTCCCAAACCGTGGAGCAACACAACCAGACGGGCCGTGGGCTTTGGAAAAGCCCTGACCAAGGCCGCGCCGTCCGAGCCGATCGGCCGACCGGAAGTGTCCCGAAGGCCAAGTTCGATTCGCAAGTCGCTTCGCCGGAATTCGAGCTCATCCCCCCATACCGCGTTGGCGACCGCCTGGATGCCGCTACCAGGCGAGGAGCGAAACAGCGGACGCAACCCGCCGGCCGCGGCTGCGCCTAATCCCACGGCTGCCCCCAGGGCCGACCCGGTCAAGCGCACCGACCCATAGATACCTCCCGCAAACGCCTGATACGCCTGTCGGATGGGAGCGGCTCGCGGCCCGGCCAGGCCGAACCACCGGTCGGCGATCGCACGGTGCATGCCTTCAACCGGCACCGTCAGCCGCTCGGTCGCCAAGACGATCAAGTCCCCCAGCCCCCGCCAGTCGTCGACGGTCTTCTCAGAGGTTCGGGATGGCACGCTGGTCTCATCGAACTTGCTCTTCACCCGACGAGGCTACTCGCCCCGGTGAGAGAGCTTCGCGAACGCGTCCTTCAGCTCCCCATGCAGAAGGGTCACGGCATTATCCGGCCAGGTTTCCGGATCGGCTCGCAGGAACGACGTCTTGTCGGTTCGGTTGTCGAAGACGGCAGCCGGTAGGTGGTAGACGTTTCCGTGAGCTCCCACCCGGACGGTCCCCGGCCGGTCACTCTGTTCGAGGAGCCACGTCATGTCGTCGGTCCCATAATCTTGCCGCATGACTGTTTCGGGCACACCGTGATGGAGTATCGATGCATCACCACCTATTCCCGGTCGGGCCCGTTCGACGTTCCGCCTGCGGCTCTCCTCCGGCGTGACCCACACGTAGAGGATCGCAGCGGTGCTCAAGATCTCGTGGGAAAGCCGGCTGAAGGAGTACTGATACCCGTGCGGACGGTCCAATGGCAGCGTTGCTCCTTCCGGACCACCCCGGGCGAACTCGATGACGACCGTGGCTCCGACCGTACCTTCCGCCAAAACCTCTTGGCGGTCCAACCAGAGTTGGCGGGCATCCTCTTCCACGGCCAGGGCGAGGATCTCTCGCTCGCCATCGCCCACGTCGGCCAGGACCGGGGGAAGGCCCACCGGGTACCGAGCCCGATCCATTCGTTGCAGCAACCACTCGGCCGCCGAGGGCGGTTCGGGCTGCTCGGTCCGATCGAGATCCGCATAATCCTCATTGACGAGATAGATGAGCGTCCCCCAGTCGCCGGCTTCGAGAAACGGCGTCTCATCGGAGGCAAAGAACACCGGCGATTCATAGAGATGACGCAGCTCGGCGGAGATTCTCCGCATCAGATGCACGTACGGGTAGTCGTCCAGATGGACGGACCGGCCGAGTCCGAACTCGTCGGCCGCCCGCTCGGAACTCAGTGAGCCAAGGTACCGGCGGACCTCCGACTTGCCGGACGCCGGGTGGGCTACCAGGAGCAACGTTGGGAGTACCTGGTCCACCCTCTCAGGTTAGAAGACGGTTGAGCAATGGGCACCGTTGCTCGCATCGAACGGTCCCCCCGGAGGTGATCTGTCGCGGTTTGGGGTCGACGGTCAAACCTGGCCTCGCTTGCTGCATGGCGGGGAAGGTAGCGGCGAAGAGGAAAGAGAAGCCCTCGGAGGGGCAACAAGGTTCATGCGGAGAAGCCGGCTGCCCCTTCCGCCCTCGCTTCGCTCGGACAGCCCCTCCGGCTGTGCCGCGGGACCCACGCCGGGGAACACCGCAGGGTGTCACCCCTATCCCGCAACCCGACACCGTGCAGGCGGCTATTTCAAACCAACGTGTCCCACAAACCATGGAAAGATCGCTTTCCAGGACACTATCTCTGGTCCCCCGGATTGATCGTCGGTAACTGGTCGGGCATGAGCGGGTTCGGACGGTTACGGTTGTAGCGCTCGAGCACCACTGCGTCGCAGGATCGACACAGGTGCACCACCCGGGTTCCAACCACCGAGAGCTGGGTACCACGCCCCTTCTCAACGATTGCCTTGACGACCGGCTGGAGATCATCACCTCCACAGGCCCCGCAGCGGGGTGATGGATCACGATCCCACAACTGTCCGCACAGCTCACACAGGAAGGCGAATCGTATCGCCCGATCGGGTCCCGATCAGTCGGTCGGCTTCTCCACAGGACGGGCATTTCACGTCAATGCTCACCGGCCAGATCGTACCCGGCGTTGCAGCCTGCCAGAATCGGTGGTGCAATCAACGGAGGCCGGCATGCTCAGGAAGCTGTTCACTTTTGCGTTCTTCACATCGCTCGCCTATGGATTCGGGATGATGGCCCGCCAGCTGTTCCTGGGACTGGGAGACGAGACAACCGGTGAGTTCGAACTGGTCACCATCATGGAAGGCAGGCAGTTTGCCAGTCGGGCGGAGGACTTCTGGTCTGGAAAGCTGACCACGGTCATGGGTGGCGTGGACCTCGATCTCCGCGACGCGGTGCTCGCGCCCGGGGGCGCCGACCTGGTGGTGTTCACGGTAATGGGTGGCGTGGCGCTGCGGGTGCCGAGCACCTGGATCGTCGAGGCGGACGGCCGCGCAATTGTGGGCGGTCATAACACCCGTGGTACCGCCCGAGGTGTGCTATCCGGTGATGCGCCGGTCTTGCGAGTCCACGCCCGAACCTTCTTCGGCGGCCTCGACATAGCGGCCAAGCCCATCGAAGCCTGAACCCTTCGAGCTCTCCTTGACGGTGGTTTTGACCTCCGGCCGGTCCGATAAGGTATGCCCTGAATAAGCCATCCAGCTAGGAGGATCCATGGGTATCCCGATCAAACGGGTAGCGATTCTCGGCGCCGGGGTCATGGGTCAGGGCATTGCCGCTCACCTCGCCAACGCCGGCATTCCGTCCTATCTCTTCGATATTGCACCCGGTGAACTAGCCCCAAACGAGCAGGAGCGGGGTCTCTCCCTCGAAGATCGCGCGGTTCGTAATCGATTTGCGATGGCAGGCTTAGCCTCCATCGACAAGTCGAAACCGCCTTTGCTCTACAGCAAAGGGCTCGCCGATTTCATCACGCCGTGCAACTACGAAGACGACGCCGAGAAGCTGACCGAGTGCGATTGGATCGTTGAAGTCGTCGTTGAGCGACTCGACATCAAACGCCAGGTCTTCGAGATGGTCGAACAGCACCGCAGACCGGGCAGCGTGGTGTCCTCCAATACCTCAGGGCTGTCGGTGGCCGATATGGCAGAGGGACGTAGCGAGGACTTCCGCCGCCACTTCATGGTGATGCATTTCTTCAATCCGGTCCGCTACATGCGCCTCCTCGAGATGGTGCCCTGTGACGACACCGACCCCGATCTGTTCAAGGCTATGGCCGAGTTCGGGGAGCACGTGCTCGGGAAAGGCATCGTCTACGGCAAGGACACTCCCAACTTCGTCGGCAACCGCATCTACACCTTAGGGATGACCTCTGTGTTCCACTGGATGGGCGAGCTTGGTATGGGCATCACCGAGACCGATAAGATCTTTGGACCGGCGATGGGCCGGCCCAAGTCGGCAGTGTTTCGAACCGCCGACATCGTCGGTCTCGACACGATGGCCCACGTGCTCACCACCGTTGCTGAGTCATGTCCCGACGATCCGTGGCATGAACGATTCCAGGTTCCGACGGTCATGCAGCAACTCATCGAGAACGGCGCCCTGGGCGAGAAGACCGGTGCCGGTTTCTACAAGAAGACTGTGGACGCGTCAGGAGCCAGGCAGATCGCCGCTCTCAACTTCGAAACTCAAGCATACGAAGAGCAGCCGAAGGTCCGGTTCGATGCGATCGGCGCGACGCGCAACCTCGAGGCGGCCAACGACAAGATCCGCGCGATGGTGTGGTTCGACGACGACGCCGGTCGATTTGCCTGGAAGGTAACCGCCGAGACCTGCCTCTACTCGGCGGAACTCCTCGGCGAGATCGCTGACGACATCGTCAACATCGACCGGGCACTTCGCTGGGGTTTCAACTACGAAAGCGGACCGTTCGAGACGTGGGATGCGATTGGGCTGGAGCGGTCGGTCGAACGCATGAAGAACGAAGATATGACGGTTCCCCAGGTCGTCGACACCCTTGTAGCCAAGGGAGAAGGATCCTGGTATGTCCGCCGGGAAGGCGTGACCTACTTCTGGGACGTCGACAAGGAGGACTACCTCCCGGTCCCCGTCGCCGACCGGCAGATCTCCCTCACTGCGCTGGCCGACCAGGGCAATGTGCTCGATCGAAACGAGGGCGCCACACTCTACGACCTCGGCGATCGGATCGGTCTGGTCGAGTTCCACACCAAAATGAATTCGATCGACGCCCAGATCATCGAGATGATCAACAACGCGTGCGACCGGGTCAACAACGGCCAGCTGGACGGTCTGGTGGTCGGGAACGAGGCGCCCAATTTTTCGGTTGGCGCCAACATCGGACTCGTCGGCATGCTGATCATGGCCGACATGTGGGACGAGCTCGAACAAGTCGTCCGAGCCGGCCAGGACGCCCACATGAAGATGAAGTACTGCACCGGGCCGGTTGTGGTGGCACCACGCGGCCTGGCTCTAGGAGGTGGTTGCGAGATCGTCATGCACGGAGATGCGGTCCGCGCCTCGGCCGAGACGTACCCGGGCCTGGTCGAGCTGGGGGTAGGCGTGATCCCGGCCGGGGGCGGCTGCAAGGAGATGGCGTTCCGTTTCTACGGCAGCGCTCCTGCCACCGTAAAACCAAACCTATTCCCCCTGATGGAACATATCTTCCGCACGGTCGGAACGGGCACCGTCGGGGGCAGCGCCGAAGAAGGGCGCGCGCTCGGGTACCTCCGTCCAACCGACAAGGTGACCCTCAATCCCGACAACATCCTGGCCGACGCCAAGGCTGACGTTCTGGCGATGCTCGCCACCGGTTACAAACCTCCCCGGCCGACCACCGTTCAGGTGCCGGGCCGGGACGGAATTGCGACACTGAAGGTGGCCGCCCACACCATGCGGGGCGGCGGCTACATCAGCGAATACGACGAGTATCTCGCCCGCAAGCTGGCTCATGTGATCTGCGGTGGAGACGTACCGGAAGGAACCCGGCGAACCGAACAAGATTTCCTGGACCTGGAGCGAGCCGCCTTCCTCGAACTCTGCCATGAAGAAAAGACCATGGCCAGAATTCAGCACATGCTGTCAACCGGCCAGCCGTTGCGGAATTAGGCATGGCCGATCATCTGTTGCATCAGTGGAACCAACAAGGAGCAAACGAATGAACACTGGAGTCGTCGTCACCCACGCCTACCGGACGGCTGTCGGCAAAGCCAACCGGGGCAGCTTGCGTGAAACCCGACCAGACGAGCTGCTTGGGCTGTTGATGCAGGGATTCCTGGAGCGCGTGCCCGACCTCAACGTATCTGACATCGATGACATCCTGATCGGCTGCGCCATGCCGGAAGGCGAGCAGGGCTTGAACATCGGGCGCAACGCCGCTTTGCGAGCCGGACTACCCGTTGAGGTCCCCGCCATGACCGTCAACCGGTTCTGCAGTTCCGGACTGCAGACCCTGGCCAGCGGTGTGGCTCAGATTCAGGCCGGATGGTCGGACGTCGTCCTCACTGGTGGCGTCGAGTCGATGTCCATGGTGCCGATGAGCGGCAACAAGCCCTCGCTCAACCCCTGGTTGGCAGAGAACTACCCCGAAGCGTACGAGTCGATGGGCATGACCAGCGAGATCGTCGCCGAACGGTACGGCGTGACCCGCGCAGACCAGGACGCGTTCGCGGTCGAGTCCAACAACCGGGCCCTGGCGGCCATTGCGGCCGGGCGATTCGTCGATGAGATCATCCCTATCGAGACCGACCTCGGCGGTAAGACCATTGTGTTCGACACCGACGAAGGCCCCCGGGCCAGCACCCTGGAGGCCCTGGGTAACCTCCGTCCCGCCTTCAAGCTGAACGGCACCTCGACTGCCGGCAACTCGTCGCAGATGTCCGACGGAGCGGCCCTGGAGCTGCTCATGACCGCCGCCAAGGCGGAGGAACTCGGCTTTTCGCCCCTGGCGGAACTGATCACCTTCCAGGTGGCGGGCGTGCACCCGGAGGAAATGGGTATCGGCCCGTCGGTTGCCATCCCGAAAGCTCTGGAGAAAGCCGAACTGTCGGTCAAAGACATCGGGCTTGTTGAGCTGAACGAAGCCTTCGCCAGCCAGGCGCTGTATTGCGTACGCGAACTCGGTCTCGACCCGAACCTGGTCAACGTCAACGGCGGTGCCATCGCCCTCGGTCACCCCCTGGGCTGCACGGGCGCCAAACTGACGGCGACCTTGCTCCATGAGATGAGGCGGCGCGAGGTCGAATACGGGATCGTGTCGATGTGTATCGGCGGCGGCCTGGGAGCCGCCGCGATCTTCAGGAACCTCGCCTAGACCTTCGGGCAGGTGACCGGCCGGAAGCAACCTCGAACATGCTGGTGCCGCGGCGCGTAGCCTGGGGCCATGGACATCATCGCCCATCGCCGGGTAGGTCAAGCACATGTGTTTGTCGTGCAGGGCGACCTCGCCGCCCAACCCGTTGTGGCAATCGTCAATGCCGCCAACGAGAATCTGGCGCATGCTGGTGGCGTTGCCGCCGGCATCGTCGGAGCAGGCGGTCGCGTCATCCAGGAAGAGTCGGACCATTGGGTCCGCGAGCACGGCCCGGTTGAGAGAGGCCAGGCCGCCGTCACAACCGGCGGAGCGCTGCAAGCGTCGCATGTGATCCACGTGGTCGGGCCGCGCTATCGGAACGGTCAGGACAACGAAGGAATGCTGCGGGATGCAACGATTGCGGCCCTGGAAGCAGCCACTTCGATCGACGCTCGATCCGTTGCGTTCCCGGCTATCTCGGCCGGTATTTTCGGCTACCCGCCGGCCGAGGCAACCCGGGTGATGGCATCAGCGGTTGTCGGGTGGCTTGCGGAACACACCGGTGTAGTAGAGGAAGTGCGCCTCGTCGGGTTTGATGCCGGAACCGCCCGGCATTTTGCCCGGGGTCTCGAGATCATGGAAGAAATGGCCTAGGGGTGCGCGCTGGACGACGAGCCCGATGCAGACAAGAATCAGAATGCCAACGAAGGGATGGATCTCGATGGTGTCAGCTTATGTTCTCATTCAGACGGATGTCGGCCGGGCCTCGGGAGTTGCCGAGCAACTCGCAGGACTGCCGGGCGTTGCCATCGCAGCGCCCGTCGCCGGGCCATACGACGTGATCGCCAAGATTGAAGCAGACACCGTCGACATGCTCGGCAAGCTGGTGGTTTCCCAGATCCAGGGCGTGGAGGGCATCACCCGGACGTTGACCTGTCCGATCGTCGTGTTGTAACCGGCCGCAGCAACCCATCTCAACCCCACGGCAGCATCGACGTCGGCAAGTACGTCGATCCCGGCCCGGCAGGGATGCCGATCGGTTACCGGGTTCATGCGAGTCATGTGGTGGGAGGGTCGATGCATGAGACGACCCGGATCCATCAAGAGACTCATCAGAACCCGGAGACGCCTGCCAGGAACGGAGCTCCAACGGTCATGTGGATCGACGGCCCTATCGGCTCGACGACACATCGAGCCCGCCGGGCGTTTTCACGCAGGCGCAACAATCACGTCACCACCAAGTATGAAATAGGGCACATGAGACGTCCGGCCCTAGCCGGATTCGCCGGCATCAGATAAGGTCCGGAAGAGCTCTCGAGGGGAGAAGCCTCATGCGCATGAAAACAGCGGGGTGTCATCTTGGGTCTCGTAGTGACCGGATGTGAAGGGACCGTCCCGTTTGGAGGTCTGTCCGGGTCGGGTGATCTCATGACCGAATCGCGCACAGTGGGCGGATTCGATGAAATCGTCGTCTTGGGCAGCGGAAACGTCTTGGTCGACGTTACCGGGACCGAGACTCTGGAAATCGAAGCCGAAGACAACATCATGGAGTTCCTGACCACCGAGGTCGTGAATGGACGTCTCGAACTCGGCGTCGAGCCCGGGAAGCTGCTCTCACCTCGTCGGGATATCAATTACACGATCACAGCCTCGCAGTTGGACGGGGTGACCATCACCGGAAGTGGCAACATCGACGCCACCGACATCGACACCGATACATTCGAGGTCACCATCAGCGGGTCGGGCGATGTTGAACCGGCGGGAACCAGCAACCACCTTCTCGTGACCATCAGCGGATCGGGTCGATTTGATGGGACGGCACTGGAGTCGGTAACCGGGGAAGTGAGAGTCTCGGGGAGCGGCAACGTGGTGGTCAACGTCACCGGGGAACTGTCCGTCAGCGTTAGCGGCTCCGGTGATGTGCAGTACATCGGGGACCCGGCCCTGAATTCGAGCGTCTCGGGGTCCGGCGACGTCACCCGCAGGTGACGCCGACGGCAAACGCTCATCTCTGGGGTCTCTCGGCGGAGGCCACGTGAAACCTATGATCCGACCAGCGGCAGAGAGCAATGGGCCGGCCGCAGGCGGGCTTGCACGAATCCAAGCGGCCGCGCTTGACCTGCCTATCGTCGTGGGCTGGGCCGCTTTCGCAGGCTTGGTTGGATGGGGGCTCCGCCTCCTCGACCTCGATTTTGAGACCGCCACGGCCTGGGACGTGTTCGCCTTCGTCGCTTTGGTGCTGCCGGTCGTTCTCACCTTCGCCTTCCTGGAGGCATCCGACCGACGGGCCACCCCGGGCAAGCGTCGACTCGGGCTCGTGGTCGTCAACCGGAAGCAGCAACGACTGACACGTGGTCGTTCTCTTGTCCGTTCGGTTGTCAAGTTCGCTCCGTGGCAGATGGCACACACCGCCCTTTTCCAACTCCAGGCAGAAAGCACATCAGTGGGATACCTCGTGCTGTCGATCGTCGCCCAGGCCATCGTCTTGGCGTCCGTTTTCACTATGGCGCTCGACTCCCGGCACCGGGCGCTTCACGACCTCATAGCCGGCACCCGCGTCGTGAAGGCAACCGTCCAGCCAAACGGCTGATTCCTGCGAGGCCGGATCGCCACCTTTCGAGCAGGTTGCGCGCCCGCTTCAACGGTTCGGGATTTGTCTTGCCTGTCAACGGCTCGGCAAGAGGCCGCCAATCGAGCGCGTATAGATATGCCCGAGCGCAAAGGTATGAGACACAGGATTCTGGGAGCGATGCGATGGCGGCGGATGAGCAGGACGTTATCCGCGGCATCGGAACTCGGAGACGGGTACATTCAATTCCAGGCGGACTTTCCTCGGGAGGAGAATCGGCATGGACGACCATGAGAGTCGCCGTGAGGCTGCTGTCAAGAGGGTGAAAGCCAAGCGGGAGTTCAAGAATCACGTGGCGGTGTACCTGATCGTGAACGCCCTGCTCGTAGTCATCTGGGCCGTGTCCGGAGCGGGATACTTCTGGCCCGTCTGGCCGATCGCGGGCTGGGGAGTCGGATTGGCATTCAATGCGTGGAGCGCGTACTTCGAGAGACCGATCTCAGAAGACGAGATTCGTCGGGAGATGGAGCGAGGCGCCTAAGCCAGAGCCGGCCGTCTCCGCGACGGGCCTGTTGGTTCGCCGGGCGATGGCAGGGCTGGGCGGGAGACGCAAGCAACCATAAATGTTCCTTGAGGATCTGGTGGCTATCCGACCTGTGTTATGTGTGGTTCGCGGCTGCCGATGAGTTTGTTGACCTCGTTCCGGAGTTGATCGAGATCGAACGGTTTGCCGAGGAAGCCGTCGGCAAGCGAGTGGTCGGCCTTGGTTCTTGTCTCGGCAGTGTCGTGAGCGGTGATGACTAACACCGGGATGTGCTCCGTTTTGGGATCGGCTCGGATGTGGCTGAGTAGTTTCCAGCCGTCCATGCCTGGCAAAGCTATGTCGAGCACGATCAAGTCGGGGATCAATGTCATTGCTGCTTCGAGCCCCGAAGGGCCATCCTCGCGTTCGACTACTTCGAAGCCTTCGATGGTGAGGCTCAGCTCCACCAGACGACGGGTGGCGAATGCATCCTCGACCACCAAGACTCTGCGGTTGGACACTTCGCGTCTCCCGTTTCTTGAGGTACTCACATTCATCGACCAGGTGCTTCTAGTTCTGTAGGAACAATCCCCGGAATGGTTGGCGTTCTGGCCGGGTTGAGGAGCGATTCGGAGTCTGAGGGCGGTGCTACCGATACTTCGTTGGTACGAGTCGCCCCAATGTCTAGAGGACATCTCATGGCGGAAGCAGCAATCGTCCAGTCGGACCGTTCGCACTGGATGCACCACCCGGTGGCGAAGACCGCGGTTTTGGGTTTGTTGGCCTTGTCTTTGATCACCGCGGGGTTGCTCGGTTTCGAGATACTGTCCGGGGACGTGGCCTTTGATGTGAGTTCGATCGTGTACGTGGTTGTCCCGTTGGGCGCCGGTGTCGTCGTGATGGGTGCCGCTTTGACTCTCGACGGGAAACGAAAGATCGCCTGGTTGGTTATCGGCGCCGGGGTGCTGGCCTGGTCGCCACCATGGTTCTTGGAGACTGCTTCGATGGCGGCCCACCGCGCCAACGGTGGGCCTTGCTTGGTGATCGACCCGCGCTGGACCTTGCTGTCCGACTCGCGGTGCCGCGGTGTTAACCCGGCCCACGAACAGACATGTTTGGCCGATGTGAAGCGGGTCACGTCACCCAACTCAGCACACAAGGTGGCACCCAGGACCGGACCGACCCCGTGGATCGCTTGGATGGCCTCATAGCCCGGGTGGCCTTTGAACTCTTTCGCGATCCGGGCATCCAACCTGATGATCTCGGTGTCATAGGTCTTGATGAGGCGTCGTAGCGCCCGGACTCGGGTTTCGCAGGCGTCGATCGGGACACAAGCGCGGGGAGGCTCCCGCTCTTCATGGCATCACCTACCAGTGCGGTGGGTCAGCGTGGTCGGTATACGTCTCGGCGGTGTTGCACTCGGTGGATGAGCACGATCTTTTCGTCTTCGAAGATCTCGTAGATGATGCGGTAGTCGCCGCGTCGTGCAGAGCTGAGGCCCTCCAGTTCGCCTACCAGCGGTCTGCCGAGCCGCTGAGGGTTGGCAGCGATCGGCCCGAAGATGGACTCCAGTGCGGGGTGACGCACCTTGTCTGGGAGTCGGTTGAGATGCCGGAGACCCTCGGGGGTGATCTCGACCTCGTACACGCGTTCGCTTTAGACGTGGTCGCGGAGACGCAGCCGCTTGCCTTGTGACGCCTCCCGTCGTGACCGTCGCAGCGACTCCATCAGCTCATCGTCTTTGAGGATGTCCAGGGACTCTTCCAAAGACTCAAGGTCGTCGGGGCTCAGCAGGACAAACGAAGGTCGACCATTGCGGGTCACCAAGATGCGGTCGTGTTGACCCTCGACCCGATCGGCCAGTTCAGAGAGGTGGGCCTTGACTTCGGAGAAGGGCAGTGTGTCACTCATGTTGCACAGTATAGGTCAGAATGTTGACCTATCAAGATCCTTGGCTGTCGAATGCCCGCCACCGCCCCGAATCAACCATTTCCAACCAAAGTGAGAGTGACAAGCACCTGCGCGGACACCAGCTCGAAAGCGTTCTGGCGTCGGGGTAGGATCGACTCACCGACCGGACGCAAGACTCGGCCACAGTCGCAGACCCTTCGAGTTTCATGATCCACGAAGGAGCACATCTGGAACTCGTACGCAAGCAACTATGGCATTCAAGCGTCACGGCCACCCAGAGATACGCTCACCTGGTTCCCAGTCAAGGCGAGGATCTCGCCATTCGCCTCGACGCCCGCAGAAGACAGATTCGTGATCGAGCTGTGCGGTGTAGAGGGGTTGGCCCGAGTGCTCCCCCTGAAGGCCTCCCGAACGGCACAGAACCCCTGACAGCACAATGCCTTCTCTCGTGGGCCCGGCAGGACTCGAACCTGCGACCTACGGATAATGAGTCCGCTGATTGTGGTCCCAAGGGCTACCCTCCGATCCCATCGAATCCCCGGAAACACTCGCTGAGCTGGGGTTACACGAGATCTGAATACCGTCGTGTTCCTTCTCGTACCTCTCCGTGCCAGCCCGTCCGGTAGAAGTTCGGTAGAAGCCGGCCAGGAAGCGTCGCCAAGCGACACTATCGTTCGTGGCGATGACACGTCACAGGTTGGGGTGCCGGTCTTATGCGTAATGCTGGCGATTTCTGGCTGGGGGGCACTACGTCGCCTGTCATGGCCGAACATCGGCGACGATTTCGTCGGGACGGACGGGACACGACCCTGAGGGAACTGCCTCCCCCGCACTCACCATGGGGATTGTGGGGATCATCTGTCCGGTCTGTCCCGTGTCCCACTGCGTAAGCTCAGTCGTGATGGCAGAGCCTCAGGGTCGTCAGCTGGCTTCACCACCGTCTGGGACACCGGGGCCAGGCCGACTTCGAGGCATATGTCCGGTATTACATCTCCGACCACCGGATCCTGTGGTCACAGTTCAGCGTATGAGTTTGGAGGGCGACCGATGACCCGAGACGCCGACAGCGACCAACCGACCGACCGCTCGCAGTACGCACCCAACCCGAAAGAAGACCGGGCAGGGATCGCCCTCTGTCTGTCCGGGGGCGGGTACCGTGCCGCCCTATTCCACCTGGGGGCGCTCCGCCGGTTGAACGAACTGGGGGTTCTATCGAAGGTATCCACGTTCTCGTCGGTGTCGGGCGGGTCGATCCTGGCTGCCTGTCTCGCCGCCCAGATCGCCACCGGACTCCACTGGCCGGAACCTGGTGGTGTGATCGGAGATTTCGACGAGAAGATCGCCATCCCGTTCCGCCAGTTCACCCGCAAGAACATTCGTAGCGCTCCGGTGATCACCAAGATCATCTCACCCTGGAAGTGGCTGGACAGTGCCTACGGGGCCAGGTATCTCGCCAAACAGTACGAACAACACCTCACCGGACTGCGTCTCCGGGACCTCCCCAAGAAGCCCCGGTTCGTCTTGTCGGCCACCGACATGACCTTTGGGGTCAACTGGGTGTTCGACTCCAACTACACCAACCCCCACCAAAACCCGCAGGGACCCGACCTGGGCGACTATCAGGCGGGCTACGGGCCTTTCCCCGATTGGCCGCTCGCCCGAGCTGTCGCCGCCTCATCGTGTTTCCCACCGGTTTTCAACCCGCTCCCGGTCGGGCTACCCGCCTACCATTTCGAGCACGGCAAATACGACGGGGAAGACCGCCAGGAGCTGGTGGAGGGCATCCGCCTCTCCGATGGTGGTG
The DNA here is from genome assembly GCA_029863625.1 of Acidimicrobiia bacterium. Classification (GTDB taxonomy): domain Bacteria; phylum Actinomycetota; class Acidimicrobiia; order Spongiisociales; family UBA4744; genus UBA4744. The sequence continues at coordinate 1,220 of JAOTUY010000041.1, read as the reverse complement.
TGTACGACAACATGGGGTTGGAGCCGGTCTGGAAAGACCATCAGATAGTGCTCGTCTCCGACGGTGGCGCCCCCTTTGAGGCCGAACCGGACAGTGGGCTGTTGTGGCGGGTCGGCCGATACACGTCCATCCAGGGCCGTCAAGGTGCCGCCGTGCGGAAACGCTGGCTGATCCGCAACTACGAAACCGACGAGATGGACGGCACCTACTGGGGTATCCGCTCCTCACCACAACGCTACGGAGACGACCTCCCCGGCTACTCAAAGGACCTTGCTGTCGATGTGTTATCGAAGGTCCGCACCGACCTGGACAGCTTCACCGATGCTGAAGCCGCCGCTCTCCAAACCCACGGTTACTACCTGGTCGACGCCGCCATCCGCACCTGGACCAACAACCTCACCGGAACCGCCACCCCGCCCACCGTGCCCGCACCCACACCCGGCGACGAACAAGGTATACGCCGCAACCTGCACAACAGCCACAAACGCAGCCTCATCGGACGAGGTCAGATCGTCTGGTAGCACCTGGCCGTCTCTCGGCGACCATCCCCGATGTTGCGGTGGTGGTGTGACCCGGCAGTCGGCCGCACGGCCAGAACCGGCTGGGTTTGATCTGCCGACGCCCTTGTCCCATTTGTTGGCGGGCAGCCAGACAAACCGTACTCGCTGGTTACGGCGGGGGCGGTGAGCGCAAAGGCTCCCGACACGGGAGACCGGACAGGTGAATTGGATCTGATGGTGAACCTCGGTGCCGTCCCGCCAAACGTGGGTACGCCAGCTGGGGGTGACTACCAGGACATCGTCTGGTACGGGACGGTCACATTCGATGAAGGTACGTATGGGATCGTCTACTACGCCGAAACGATCTCTGGCATGGGCAAGGTAGTGAGCCACTGGATCGAAGACTGGGAGATCTACGAGGACTACCCCGGGCTGTTCACAGTCGTCGACGGTGTTCTCACCGATTTCGATCCGCTCGATGGACCCGGAGGGATTCGACGCGGGGATGACTCATTGGAAGGAGTTCACCTGGGAGGGCAACGGCTACATCAAGACGGCTGAAGCCCCATTTGAAGAGTGGGAAGGGCGCAGGACACACACCAGCGGGATCTTCGACTTTGCCGCTGGAACAGGAACCGGCACGGTCCGGTTCAACTGAAATCCCTACTTGGCGTTGAACATGGTGCTCTTGGCTTCTGTCAAGGGCCTCATGTTCAACGA
>JAOTUY010000097.1 GCA_029863625.1 Acidimicrobiia bacterium | reverse complement strand
CCACCGCCCCTCCGACTCGGCTCCATATAGCCGACCCCAAGACCACCACTCTCACGTCCTCCCTCGGCGTGAGCCGGGGGAGGTGGCCGAGCGCAGCGAGGTCGGAGGGGGCCACCCTGCTCCAACCCACAACACCCCAACAGCCCCTCCGACCCGGCTCCATATAGCCGACCCCAAGACCACCACTCTCACGTCCTCCCTCGGCGTGAGCCGGGGGAGGTGGCCGAGCGCAGCGAGGTCGGAGGGGGCAACTGTCGGTGACCTTTAGCACTAGTCGTGCGATACGATCCCGGCATGGGTGATCGACCGATCGAGTTCTGGGAATCGCTTGCCGAGCGGCGGATCCGAGAAGCCGCCGAAGAGGGCGCTTTCGATGACCTCCCCGGTGCGGGCGAACCGCTTCCTGGTCTGCACGGACCGTACGACCCGGACTGGTGGGTGAAAGAGTGGCTGCGCCGGACCAGCCTCGAAGACACCTTCGCCGAGGTGCTCCACACGATCCGAACGGAGTTACCCCGCCTCAAGGCGTCTCCTCACTCGGCCGAGACGACCCGGCGCCTCACGGAACTCAATGAAACGATCGAAGCACTCAACCGAGAGCTGCCAACCCGAAAGCACCTCGACCCGATCGAGCTCTGAGTCCTACCGCTTCGAGGTTTTGCCTGTTGTTATCGATGCCCTGGTGTGGCCACAACCTCCCGACCGGCACGATGGGGTCGGCCAATAAGCCACATGGGAGGTCAATCATGATCAAGCGTCTTTCGATTATCAGCACCGCAGTGCTGGCTGCCATGCTTGTCGCCGGACTGGCGTGGGCAACCCCGGACGACTCGTCCTCGTCGACGTCCTCGACGACTTCGACGACCCAGGCGAGCACCGCCGCAGCCGCGATCGGGTCCGAGACCTACGAGGCCGGAGCGGCCGGACGGGTAACCGTGGATCAGTCGGGAGGCTCACTCTCGATCGGCAACGTTGCCGCCAACACCGACTGGACGCCTGAGGTCGAGATGGCCTCCGGTCGGGAAGTCGAAGTGAAGTTCGTCAACGGAAACGAGCGGATCGATTTCCAGGCCGAACTCGAAGACGGCATGGTGAAGACCCGGATCAGAGTGAGGGCCCTCGACGGTTCGACCGCCACCTCCGGCACGGTCACCTCGGACGACTCCAGTGACGACAGTTCAGACGACTCAGTCTCCGACCGGTCAGACGACTCCAATGACGACTCGGAAATGGACGACTCGGGGATGGACAGCCCGGACGACTCGGACGATGACAGCTCGAACGACTCCTCGGGCCGCTCACACCTCGAAGACGAGGACCACAACAGCATCGACGACTGACGCCGGCGCTGGTGGGAACGGGACCCCGGCTCAAAGCCGGGGTCCCGTCGCGCAATAAACCACGTGACCGATGACCCGGGTCGCGCGTCAAACCGGCTGAAGAAAGGAGAAATCAATATCCGGGGTGGCCGGCTGGTGTCCGATCTATGCAGCCTTCCGGTTCCGCACCAACCGTCAAACCGTCAGCGTCTAGAACATGAACGAAACCGCCACCATCATCGACATCCGGGCTCCGTAGTCCCGGCCGTGTGCTTATCTAGCTCATCCGTTCCGCGGCGCCCACCTGGGAGTCCACTGTGAAGCGATCGACGATCCTGGCGATGCTGGCCATGCTGGCCATGCTGGCCAGCGCTTGTGGGTCAAACGCCGAGCAGACGCCGCTGGCCATCGTCGCCAACGCGCATCAGGCTGGGACGCTGGCGGTTGGTACCCAACGGGTCCTCGTTGGAATCGCAGAGCAGGACGGTCTCGGGTTCCTCGGCGGCGAGGACGTCCCCGTCGAGTTCGACTTCTTCTACGGGGACGACCCGAACCAAGAGGGTCAGACGGTTAAGGGTTCCTTCGTGTGGACTGTGCCTGAGGTGCGCGGGCTGTATCGCACCACCGTGACCTTCGACCGGCCGGGCACCTGGGGTCTCGTCGCTCGATTGAGCGGCCAGCCAGCTTCGGGTGTGACCCTGTTCTCGGTGGTGTCAGAGTCGCCGGTTCCTGATGTCGGGGACAGTGCCCCGGAGGCGGTCACTCCCACTGGTACGGAGTTCGCCCTCGAAGACATCAGTTCGGACAGCGCGCCGGACCCGCGCTTCTACGAACTGTCGCTCGATGAAGCGATCCGCTCCGGGAAGCCAACCGTGGTGGTGTTCGCCACGCCCGCCTTTTGTACCTCTGCCACCTGCGGTCCCACTCTGGATGTGGTCAAGTCCCTGGCGGGCGGATACCCCGGGGTGAACTTTGTGCACGTCGAGGTGTACACCAACCTCACGGCCCAGAACCCGGACGACCTGCAAGTAGTTCCGGCTGTTGAAGCCTGGCGCCTCCCCAGCGAGCCGTGGGTTTTCGTGATCGACGAGGCCGGGTACGTCAGCGAACGGTTCGAGGGGACTCTGGCCCCCGAGGAGCTACAGGCGGCGCTGGACCGCTGACGGGCGGTATCGTCACCGTGGTGCTGAACAACGGATCATGGACCCATACGACGCCGTTGCGTCACAGGCGAACCCCGGTTGGGAGTCGGCTCCCCGCCCCATTCGTGGTTCGCCGGAGCAACTGGCCTGCACTATTGCTGATGGTTGTCGTCCTGTTCTCTTCTTGTGGCGAACCGGCTGACACCGTCACCGGCGTGGTGATCGACGTGGTCGGAGATCTGACCTCGGTGACAAGATTCACCCTCCACACGAGTGAAGGGACAGACCTGATTTTGATCCCTGATCCGGCCGGCGGGTTCGATTTTCCAGTTGTACATCTTCGTGCGCATATCAGCTCACTGGAGCCGGTTCGGGTCACCTTCCGCGAGACAGATGACGGGACGTTGATAGCCACGGCGATCTCGGACGCCTAAGCCGGCCGAGAGACCGGGACCGGCCGCTAGGACAGCATCCAGCGAAGCAGCGCCTCGACTTCCTCACTGGGCGCCTCCTCCGGTGTGCCCAGGTTGAGGACCGCCAGCACGATGAACAGGAGCACGATCCCGATCCCGGCCGCGGCCAGGATGAACTCGCCCCGCGTGACCTTCATACCGGGTTTGTAGGCGGCCAGGAACGCAAACATCAGGATGCCGGCCGAAGCGACGATGGCCAGCGCCGAGGCGACTGAGTGGAACTCGAGCAGGAGTAGCGCAAACGGTACGACCAGCAAGGCGATGGCGCCCAACCCGGCCAGGGGAATCAGCACGGCGCCGACCAATCGCCGCTTAACAACCGCCGATTCCGCTTCGACCTCGGCGGATAGCACCACCGGTTCACCGAGCAGCTGGACCACGGCTCCCACGAGCGCTCCGAGGGCCGCTCCCCCGATCAACAAGGCCAGGAAGGTCCCCCGCACCGAAAGCACCACGCCGGTTTCGACCGTCTCGCCGACCAGGCCACTGGTGAGGGGAGCGGCGATGGCGCCCAGGACTGCGCCGATGAGCGCGCCCATTCCGGCGGTGGCCGGGGCTGACCCCCGCAGGGTCATTTCGGGATGGAACCAACTCGGGACCAGCCGGGAAGCGGCGGCGATCAGCGATCCGAACAGGGCCGAGGCGACGACGGTCACGATGATGAGCCAGGTGACGGTGACTTCCACGCCTGCTCGATGGGGACCTTCTCCGATGACCGTCGCCCGGTCCAACAGCAGTGGCGACGCAGCCAGCGCCAGCACAACACCAAGGAGCAGACCCATCGCCGCGCCGACCGCGGCCGCCAGGCGGACCCGGTCTCCCAGCGGGACGGGTTCGAGGGCTGCGACCGGTTCAAGCACCTGCACGGGAGCGGCCACCGGAACCGGAACGGGCGGTTCGGTGATGGCAGGTGCAGGCGGGGCAGACGGTTCGGCCACCGGCGCGGGCTCCGGGATGGCGGTGGCCACACTTGGAGCCGCTTCGATGGGTACCGGTGTTGTCATCGAAGCGGGCAAACTGGCGCCACCGGTCCACGATTGGAGGACCTCTTCCAGGCCGAGGCCCTGCGCCTGGGCACGGGCCTGCGCGGAGCGACGGACCAGCTCGGCAGGAACTCCACCGAGGGCTTCGGACGCGGCAGCGATCAACTGGTCGGACATATGGAGGGCAATGATAGGGGAGCTGCGAGCTGTCTACCGAGATCGCTACACAAAACGTCCTTCCCGGGAGGCCACACCCTCCGACCTCGCTCCGCTCGGCCACCTCCCCCATCTCACGACGGGAGAGGACCCAGAAAAAGCCCACACCCGACAAGGACCCGCCACCTCCCCCGGGTCACGCCGGGACAGGACCCAGAGAGGGCCCACACCCGACAAGGACCGGTCAGAACAGCAGGGTAGACACAAGGGGCAGCAGGACCAGAAACCCGAGCGCAGGGTGTCCGCGCCGCAATGTGTTGTGGCTATCCCAGCTGAACAAGAACATGGCCAACCCAAACCCGACGAAACCGCAGGCCAGAAGCGACCCGATCGATACCCACGGATCGAAGTCGGCGATCTCGCCCATCGCCAGGGCCCGGAAGGCGTTCACCGCCTGAGTTGCCGGCAACAACCGCGAGGCTTTGGCCACACCGGTCGCCAGCTCGCTGTACGGGATCATGATCCCGCCCAGCAACATCGAGGGGATGAAGACCAGCTGCGACCAGAGAATCACCACCCGCGAGTTCGATGAGACCACGCCGATCACGACGGCCATGCCGGCTGTGGCGACGATGACGGCAAGCAGAGAAACTAGAAAGCCCATCCAATTGATCGGCAGTGGGGCATCGAAAAGGACCGGCGCGGTGGCCGTGATGATCGCCGCCACGATCACCGTGTGGACCCCCGTGGTCAGAGAAGGGATGATGAGAATCGACGAGGGCGGCACTCCGTTTATCTTGAAACTGCGAAAGATCCCAGCCTCGCGAGCACCGACCAGCGGTTCGGGGACCCCCAACAGGTAGGCGGCCATCGCCGCGATCACAACCATCCCGGGGATGATGACCTCCAGAAAGAAAGGGTTGAGCCCAATGAGAATGAACCCCAGCATCAGGTAGAGCCCAAGCGGGAATAGGTAGTTCAAGAACAGCAGCATCCGGTTGCGGACTCCGGCGCGGAACTCGAAAGAGAAGTGGGCCGCGAAGGCGTTCATGAAGTGCCGGCCGTGTTAGCGATCTCGAGGAAACGGTCTTCCAACGAGGGGCGTTCGACCCGCAAATCGACTAGCCCGTCCCGATTGGTCTCGACGAAGCGAATGATGGCGCCCACGGTTGGGCCGATATCGGTGCTGAAATAGATGGCGTAGTCGTCCTCCCAGTGGTGACGCTGCACGGCCGGAAAGGTGATGTCGGAAGCGGCCAGGCTGCCCTTCTCTGTGCGGACGCTCACCTTGGTCACGCCCGCCCCCGCGGCGGTGATGTCACGGGGCGTGCCGATGGCAGCGATCTCACCCGACAAGAGGATGGCCACCCGGTCGGCTATCTCCTCGGCTTCGGCCATGTCGTGGGTAGCGAGAATAATCGTGGTGCCGGAGACTCGCAGCTCTCCTACTAATCGGTGCAGTTCGGCGCGGGCCGGTACATCGAGTCCGGCAGTTGGCTCGTCGAGGAAGAGCACCTGCGGGTCGTGAGCGATGGCAAGCGCAAGGACCAGCCTCCGCTGCTGACCCCCGGATAGCTCGACGTACTGAGTGTCGGCTTTGTCGATCAGGCCCAGGCGATCCAGAAGATCGATTCGGGGGGCGACCCGGTGATAGGCACAGAACAGCCTCATCGCTTCCGTAGGGGTAATAGTCTCAGGCAGGCCGGCCGATTGGAGTTGTACGCCGATGACGTCGCGCAACTTGCCTGGCTCCTTGACCGGATCTACCCCCACCACTCGCAACGTGCCGCCCGATGGGGAGCGCAGCCCTTCGAGACTCTCCAGGGTGCTGGTCTTGCCGGCCCCGTTGGGCCCAAGGAGACCAAAGATCTGACCCGTCTCGACCCCGAACGAGATCCCATCGACCGCTACGAAATCGCCGTAAACCTTCCGAAAGTCGGTCACCTCGACAGCAGCAGCCATGCCGGATCCTCCGATCTCCCCGGCGTGATTCTGGCACACCAGGATCGCGGTGGCGGTTGACCGCTAACTCCGAGCCCAACCCTCGGCCGTTGAAGGTCTGCCCCCTCCGACCTCGCTCCGCTCGGCCACCTCCCCCGGCTCACGCCGGGAGAGGACACAAAAAGGGCCCACACCCGAAAAGGCTCGGCCACCTCCACCGGCTCAGCCTGGGAGAGGGCACAAAAAGG
>JAOTUY010000096.1 GCA_029863625.1 Acidimicrobiia bacterium | reverse complement strand
GACCATGCCAATAACCAGCACCATGACGCCGAGACTGGCCGCCTCCTCTTGGGATGGGCGGGGGCGGGCTGGCTGGGGACCCATCTTGTGTGCCAGCCAGAAACCCGGTGCCAACAGGAACGCCACGAGGATGGGTCCGCCGAACTGCCCAAGTGCAGTCATCGGTCCCCACCCGTAGCCGACCACATCGGCGAATTCGGACCAGTCACCAACCAAAACGACAGTGATCAGGTAGGGCACGTCTGGGAGAAAGGCGAAGAGCAGCACAGGGACAACCCACAGCCTTCGCCACCCAACCGCCACCAGCACGAAACCGGTTAGTGCTTGGCCGACAAACAGCCCAACGTTTTCCAAGGCACCGACGAACAGAAAACGATCAACCACATCGGCGGACTGGGCATCGAACAGCCGGAAACCAAGAGGGACGGCCACCGCCAGAATTGCGAAGAGCAGCGGTACCAGCCACACAACTGGGCGACCCAAGACCCACGCCTCCCGTGGACCCAACACCATGGTCGAGCCTTCGGGCTTCAGATCGATACCAACGGCTGCGCTCGGAGTCACACATGATTCATCGGAGAATCTGGGCATGCGGTGTAGCGGAAACAAAGGTCCCGACCCTCACGTACCCGCCCAGATCGAACAGATCAGGCGCCATAACTATCACTTCGAGAAGTGCTCAGTATCGGCACCTCCGAGTGCGGGTCGTTCGTCGGAGGGTCGTCACGCATCGCGGCCAATATCTGAATCGGTCCAAGGTCGTGAACGGCCACAGAGTTGTCGGCTCCCCGATTCGGACGACTAGAAGCCAGTTGGTTCCCTGCGGAGAAGAATCGGTAGTAAACGACTGCCGGAGTTCGACATCGGTGAACCACTCGCAAGGACCACCAGCGTTCCGCTCCCAGCTCCGGTCAATACCGCTTACCGATCCACCACTCTCAGCCGACACACGCATCTGCAACACAGTTGCGGCCGGTATACCAGTAAACCTCGCATCCAGATGATGCAACTGTGTGCGGTGGGACTCACGGCCATCCCGACGGTGGGTTTCCCGCCATGCTCAGGTCGCCTGAGGTATGTCCGGCGAGGTAGCGGACTCCGCTGCGGCTGCAATAAGCCGATTGGTTGGCATCGCCCATGGCAAGCCAGTTGGAGGGTTCCTGACAGGGTTGCCGACACTCTGCGGAAAGGGTGGCGGGGTTGTGACACCGAGATGACATCGAGTCCATGGGGATGAGAGCGAGGCGTGCATCATCAGAGTTCGAGTCCCGGCTCCGTGCCTTTTCCGGCATCTCGACCAGGACCCTGAATCTCCAGCTGGTAGCGCCAGCCGACGACTGAGGCCCGGAGGCGAGCGAACTCGGCGTCGTCGACGTCGAAATCGGCTCGTGGCAGACGATCGAGCCTGCGGAGCATGTCCGCTAGGACCGTTCGATCGAAACCGGGATCCTTCTCTGCGGCCAGAGTGCACAGGTGTTCAAGCTCATAGCGGGATACGAGGGCCGCTACATCCACGAAATCACGAGCAGCGGCCCTACCGAAGAGAGCCAGCAGCTTGTCTGCAGCGAGCTCCTCATCCGAGAGGATTGCTCCCGCCTCGGTCCGTTCGGTTGGGAAGCGTCGGGCATCCCAGGCGAGGTCGACCAGAGTGGTCTCAGCCCCGAAGGAAACGAGCAAGCGAGCGAACCCGTCTGCAACCTGGACTCTTCGTACATCGAGGCCGTCCTCGGTCAGCAAGGCCTCGAGCGGAGGGAGCACTCGGTTGACTTCCTCCGGGGTGGTGGCGAAGAAGTCCAGATCCCGTGTCGGGCGGTCCACGATGCCCCGCACGATCAAAGCAGCGCCGCCGGCTAACGCAACAGTCTCAGCCTCTGTGAGGCCTGCGACGAGCCGTCTGAGCCTCTCCTGGAGCGGGCTGAGCATCCGCTAGGCCAGCCGGCCGCGCCGACGGAGCCACACGTCCCAGACGGCACGTACGTGCGGCGAGAGCACCAACTCGTCCCACAGATCGACCAATTGGTCGACGTCGATGAAGTAGCGGACGTCGTCGGCCGTTCCTTCGGTCAAGACCTGCTCGTAGGCGCTGATCCGATCCCGCCGATCAGAAAGGTTGTAGTTGGTACGCCCGGTCCAACGGATGTGTGGGGGAAGGGCGACCCAACCTGCTGCCTTTGAGATCGTCGGGTTGTCGACGTCATCGGGAACGGCGACCGGTCGGGTCGTCGGGCCCACGCCTGTGCTTCGCGTTGTAGCCATGATCTGGATTGTACGACCAAGCGGTGACACGGTGGAGCTTGGGCCGCATCTGGGCCGCAAGAGAACCGAAAACCATACAAAACGTTGCGAAGCGATGAGAGGTGAAACCCCAATGAATACGGGGCGTTTTGGGGGTTCGGGCAGGTCGGCGAAACCCCCCGATCTTGCATGGCATGCAAGGGGTCAGGGGTTCAAATCCCCTCAGCTCCACCACCCGAAATCCCCTGTGTTTACAGGGGATTTTGTGGTTTCGGGGGGTCTATCCGAGTGTGCCCGAAGGCTTCAACCCCACAGCAACCCCACGGAACGATTCGTCGAGGGCGTCGGCTGCGGCCTGGTGGCAGCGGGAACTCGACAGTATTGAATCTCGGGCGGGCGAGTTGACCTGATGAGGTAGCCCCCTGCCGGTTACGGGTATGGCGGTGGTCGGGATAGCCCAAGGGTGGAAGAAATTGCCTGGGTCGATTCGCTCGGCGGCGGTCCTGCTGCTGCGGCGGTGGGGCAAACCTGCGGGAGGTCGCTGGGCGACCGGCCTGGCATTTCCTGTGACGTTCGCCTCTATCCGGGCATATCACGAAGGCGCAAGCTGAACGGCAGGAAAGGGTGCAGGGGAAGGCACCAGGGCCGTTGTGCGGCCCATGAGGGAGTGGGCTGTCTGGGTCTGTTGGTCTCCTGCTGGGGCAATACGGGAGGTTCTTCTCATGGCAGAAGCCAAACACGCTGTGATTCGTGAGCTGCGCCGAGGTCGAACGTTGGTGGTGCTGACGGTGCTGGCCATGTTGGCTGCACTGTTCGTCTTCCCTGGGGTGGCGGCGGCGTCGCCCGACCCCACATCGGTGACAGTGGTAGGCAGTCTTCAGGGTGAGCTGGGCTGTCCGGGTGACTGGCAGCCGGACTGTGCCGCCACCCACCTGACCTACGACGGGACCGACGACGTTTGGCAGGGTGTGTTCGCCGTGCCCGCCGGAAACTGGGAGTACAAGGCCGCTCTGAACGACTCATGGGACGAGCACTACGGGGCGAACGCCACGCAAAACGGAGCGAACATCCCACTCAATCTCGGTGCCCCCACTGACGTGAAGTTCTATTACGACCATAGGACCCACTGGGTCACTGACAACCAGACTTCGAGGATCGCTACGGCGGCGGGCAGCTTCCAGTCTGAGCTGGGCTGTGCGGGTGATTGGGATCCGGGCTGTCTGCGTTCGTGGCTTCAGGACCCCGACGGTGATGGCATCTACGTCTTCTCTACCACCGCCATTTCGGCGGGGAGCTACGAGTTCAAGGTCGCAATCAACGAAGGCTGGGACGAGAACTACGGGGCGGGTGGAGTCCAGAATGGTGAGAACATCCTGTTCAGTGTCCCCGATGTATGCGCCGTGGTGACCTTCACGTTCGACTCGGCTACCAACGATGTCACCGTCGAAACTGCCGGGGCGAGGCCGGTCTATGCGGTTGTCCACTACAACCGACCGGCTGGAGATTACGGCGACTACACCACCGGGGATTTCAATGACTTCTGGGGTCTGCACCTGTGGGGCGCAGCAATCGACCCGTCGGAGGTCACCGATTGGCCCGACCCGAAGCCGTTCGAGGGCGAGGACGAGTTTGGCCGGTTCGCTTGGATCGAGCGGGGTGGATCTGACAGCCAGGTCAACTTCATCATCCACCGGGGAGACACCAAGGACACGCCGAACGATCGGTTCTTCGATGCCGATGTCAACCCTGAGGTGTGGGTTGCCGAGGGTGATGCCACCATTTACACGACCCAGGCCGATGCCCAGGGTTTCGTGACAATCCACTACCACCGTGATGACGGCGACTACGGCGACCCGATGTCAGCCGACTACAACGACTTTTGGGGTCTACACCTGTGGGGTGACGCCATCGACCTGTTGGAGGTCACCGATTGGCCCGACCCGAAACCACCCACCGGTGTCGATGACTTCGGGGCTTTCTGGGAGGTCCAGATTGTCGAATCGTCGCAGCCGGTGAACTTCATCATCCATCGGGGCGACACCAAGGACCCCGGACCTGATCAGAGCATGGTGCCGTTCGACGACGCCACCGTCTGGGTGCTGTCGGGCGACGAGACCATCTATGGTCAGCGAGGCGAGGCGGAAGGGTTCGCCACCCTCCACTACCACCGTGACGACGCCGACTACGGCGACACAACCAGCGCCGACTACAACGACTTTTGGGGTCTGCACGTTTGGGATGGGGCGCTGGTTCCGACACAATGGACGGATCCGTTGCGCCCGAACCGTACCGATCTCTTCGGCTTGGTGTTTGATGTCGACCTCGAAGCCGGTGCCACCGAACTTGCGTACATCCTTCACCGGGGCGACACCAAGGATCCCGGCCCGGACCAGGTTCTCAACTTGGAGACATGGGGCTACGAGGTGTGGCAACTCTCCGGGGCCGACCCGGCGAGGCCGTACATCCGCATGGCATCGGCGGTGTGCAACCAGCCGCCAGTCGCCGATGCCGGTGGCCCGTACACGGTGGATGAGGGTTCCTCGGTGGCGCTCGATGGGTCCGGTTCCGCCGACCCGAACAACGACATAGTCCTCTATGAGTGGGACTTGGACAACGACGGGGAGTACGACGACGCTACCGGTATGACTACCTCATCGACGGTCGATGTCGATGGCCCTGACAGTCACATTGTCGGGTTGAGGGTGGCCGATTCCTACGGCGAATCCGACTCAGACACCGCCACCGTGAACGTGCTCAATGTTGCGCCCACCCTCGGCCCGATCTCGGGTCCTCTGGGGCCGGTGGCGGCAGGCACGAACGTGACCGTGACCGGCAACTACACCGATCCCGGTGTTCTGGACACTCACACTGCCGCCTGCGATTGGGGTGACGGTGGGTCGTATCCCACCGGAACAGCCACGGCAGGAACGGCGTCCTGTACCTATCAGTACTCGTCGCCTGGTGTCTACACGGTGCAGATGACGGTCACCGACAACGATGGAGACTCCGATACCAAAACATTGGACCTCCAGATCGTCGTGTATGACCCCTCTGGCGGGTTTGTGACCGGTGGCGGTTGGATCGACTCGCCTCCGGGGGCATACACCGCAGATCCGACTTTGGCCGGGAAGGCGGACTTCGGGTTCGTCTCCAAGTACAAGAAGGGAGCCTTGGCCCCGGACGGCAACACCGAGTTCCAATTCAGGACCGCCGATCTGAACTTCCACCTGTCCAACTACGACTGGCTGGTCGTGACCGGTTCCAACTCCGCCAAGTTCAAGGGGGTCGGGACCGTCAACGGCGAGGGCGAATACAAGTTCCAGATCTGGGCCGGTGACGATACGCCGGACACGTTCAGGATCAAGATCTGGTACGAAGATGGCGGTGAGGTAGTCGTCTACGACAACGGGATGAACCTGCCGCTCGGGGGTGGCAGCATCGTCATCCACACCGCCAAGAAGTAACCGAACCAACGTGCAGGGATCTGGGGAGCGGTCTGTAGGCCGCTCCCTCTCCTATGCCCCCAACCTCACGGATGCCGTATAGGTATCTCAGTCAGGTAATACACCATCCGTGAGAACTGCCGCTCAGAAATCGCCAGCCCGGTTTCGGGGGTAGGACGGCAAGGTGCTGTGGCGACCGGTGGGACCGGGGTGATGGTCACTCAGCGGCAGGTGTCACCCGTGTCGCATCCGACCGTAACCGGGCCAACAGCTCGTCCCGATCGAACCACCAAGCATGGGCACCCGGTTCCCGGTGAGCTGGGATCATCCCCGCTCTCGGCTCAATCACATAAGTCGGCCACGTCCGCTGTGGGGGGCCATGCCGATCTCGAGCTCGCAGTCATCTGACCGCGTCTGTCGACGCCGGGTGAATACTGAGCACTTCTGGCCGGTCGAAAACTGCCCGGTTCCCAGGAATCAGAGCAGTTGACGACAATCCTCGCGTCTACCGGGACCGAGGAGGAAGGGTGTATGAAGTGCAGCACTGGGCCGAGGTCCACCGTCTCTTTCACAGGGAGGGCTGGGCCAAG
>JAOTUY010000040.1 GCA_029863625.1 Acidimicrobiia bacterium | reverse complement strand
AAACCGCTCCGCCGCCCCCATGTCCGGTTGTACTCACGAAGCGACCGGCCGATCATGGTGCCGCCCTCCCAATCGAGGACGGTTTCGGCGGCCGAAGCCAGCGCCTCGTCGGAGTTCCTCCGATGCAGAGCGTCGCTGATTCTGGTCAGCCTGGTGCCGAAGCAGAACACCTCTACCCGGCCCGGCCCCCGGCCGGCCGTATGAGCAAACTGGAGCAACGCCCGCGAGTACTCAGCCATTGATGCGGAGATGTCGAGGAGCAGCACCAGCGACCGGGGTTTGGTGCGGCGGCGTCGCCAGCGGCGGGGAAACACGATCCCGTCGGCCCGGACCGCGTCGCGCAGGGCAGAGCGCAAGTCGGGTTGCTCGCCCGACCGGGCTCGCTCGGTTCGACGAACCTTGCGCACCGGCGTCGTGACCAACACCTCGGCCATCAGGCGCCGAAGAGCCTCCAACTCCTCGTCGCTGCAGGCGGCGAAGTCCTTGTTGCGAAGAATCTCGATCTCTGACGCCGCCGCGCCGCTGGGCGGCTCATTGGGATCTCGCGGGCGGGCTGCTCCGCTGCCCCGCAGGTCGACGCCGACGATCTCGCCTTTGGGAACGGCACCTTCGGTCTTGAGCACGACGCTCAGCTGCTGATCGCGAAGAAAGTGGTGGGCAAAAACCTCGTCGTAGGTCGCCAGATCGGGCTGGCGAGACACGAGACAGGCGCGACCGGCCCAATACAGATCACGCAAGTCGGCCGGATCGAGGCGCGCCAGGGCCCGGCAGTACGAAGTCACCTGACCCAGGCCGACCACCAGCCCTACCGATCGCATCTCGCGGGCGAAATCGGTGAGCGCCGCGACCAGCGCAGAGTCCTCAGGTATTGCCGAGGATGGCATCGAGTTCGTCCCGCACTTTCAGAAGGTCGTCGTGATCCTTGATCACCGTGCCAAGCGTCGGGTCGGCGGTAGTCCGGTCGAGGGTGGAGACCCCCAGAAAAGCAAGCGCCTTCGCCCATCCGATGGTTTCCGCCACTCCGGGGTTCTTGAGGAGATCGAGGGTCCGCAACCGCTCAACCGCCTCGGCGACCTTGGTGGCAAGATCGATCGACACTTCAGGAGCACGCACTCTGACGATCTCCAGCTCTCGCTCGAGGTCCGGAAAATCGATCCAGTGGTACAGGCACCGCCGCTTGAGGGCGTCGTGCAGCTCACGGGTACGGTTGGAGGTGAGCACCACGATGGGCGGATGCTCGGCGCGGATGGTGCCGACCTCCGGAATGGTCACCTGGAAATCGGACAGGACTTCGAGAAGAAACGCTTCAAACTCATCGTCGGCTCGATCGATCTCATCTATCAACAGGACGGCGTTGCGGCCGGCTCGCAGGCCTTTCAGAAGTGGGCGCTCCAGCAAGAAGCGCGGCCCGAAGACCTCGTCGGTTGCTTCCTCGCTGTGAATCCCATCGGCGCTGAGGGCCCGCACGTAGAGGAGCTGGCGGGCGTAGTCCCACTCGTAAAGGGCTTGCGAGGCGTCGATGCCCTCATAGCACTGCAGCCTGATCAGTTCGAGGTTGAAGGTATCGGCGAGCGCTTTGGCAACCTCCGTTTTGCCGACCCCGGCTTCTCCTTCCAGCAGCAACGGCTGGCCGAGGGAAAGGGCGAGAAAGATCGAAGTCGCCAGGCCCCGATCAGCCAGGTAGGCGTGCTCGGCCAGCGCTTGCTGGAGGACCTCGATCGACTCCGGGAGCGGGAGCGGGATCCTTCCGGTTGGTTGCTCGTCCACCGGGGTGGCCTCCTCGAGCCCCGGGGCTGCTGTCGTGGCGGGCGGCGCGGCCCGGTGCTCGGTGTGACCGGAGAGCAGCTCCAAGGCGTGCGGGAGCACCGCCAGGATCGCCTGGAGGCTCTGGGTAGCGCCGCGCGGGCTACCGGGAAGATTGATGATGAGCGTCTCACCGAGCACGCCGGCCACTGCCCGCGATAACGCGGCCATCGGGGTCGACGCCAGCCCGGCGGCCCGCATCGCCTCTGCCAGGCCCGGGGCCTCTCGCTCGATCACCGCGTGGGTTGCCTCCGGGGTCACATCCCGGGGTCCAAATCCGGTACCCCCGGTGGTGACGAGCAGATCGGCACTCTCGGCCATCGCGCGAAGGGCGTTTTCGATATCGACGCGGTCGTCGGGAACCACCCGCCGGTCGGCCAGTTCGTATCCGGCGGACGACAGCAGGTCCGCTATCGATGTG
The DNA here is from genome assembly GCA_029863625.1 of Acidimicrobiia bacterium. Lineage (GTDB taxonomy): Bacteria > Actinomycetota > Acidimicrobiia > Spongiisociales > UBA4744 > UBA4744. The sequence continues at coordinate 23,539 of JAOTUY010000040.1, read as the reverse complement.
CCGGACGCGTCTTCCCGCGCCCCGGCTGCCACTCCGTCGCTGACCGTCAGTACTGCCACGCGCTGCATAGCCCGATCATAGGGAACGGTGGGTAGCGGGTGGCCCGTGCCTGGCAATGACGGGCATCGTGAGGGCCTTGGATTGAAGGTCTTTACTGCCGGTTGTTCCTCGAGAACCTAGGTGGCTTCCTCTGCTCGACGGGAGAACCGTTGGGCGAGGGCGATCGGGACGAACGTCAGGACTACCACCACGAGGGCCACCACGTTGGTGACCGGGCGGTTCCGTGGCCTGACCAGGGATGAGAAGATCCAGATAGGGAGGGTCTGCTGATTCCCGGCGGTGAAAGTCGTGACGATGATCTCGTCGAATGAAAGGGCGAAGGCGAGCATCCCTCCGGTGACGAGCGCAGATGACATCTGCGGCAGCAGCACGTGGCGGAACGTCTGCCAGCCCCGGGCCCCGAGATCCATCGAGGCCTCGATGAGCGACGGCGAAGTTCGTCTCAGCCTTGCGATCACGTTGTTGTAGGCGACGGCCACGCAGAAGGTGGCGTGGCCGATGACGATCGTCCAGAACGAGAACGGCAGGTCGACCAGGTTGATCGCCGAGCGCAGGGCGATCCCGGTGATGATGCCGGGAAGGGCAATCGGGAGAATGATGAAGAGGGAAAGTGTCTCGCGGCCGAAGAACTTCGTCCTCCACACCGCCCCGGCAGTGAGCGTCCCGAGTATGAGGGCCACGATCATCGACACGAACGCGACTCGCAGCGAGAGTCCGAGAGCGGCGCGGATGTCGGCGTTCGCCCAGGCGACCGCAAACCAGCGCGTGGTGAGGCCGGGTGGCGGGAACCGGAAGCTGGCTTCCTCGGTGGTGAAGGCGTAGAGGAACACGAAGACAATGGGAACGTGGAGATACAGGATCGCTCCGAGCGCCGCCGCCTTCAGTCCCCAGCCTTTCGTCCTCATAATGCCTCGAATGCTCCCAGTCGCTTGGCGCCGACCAGGTAAAGGCCCATGACGGCGATCGGAACGAAGGCGAAAGCGGCGGCGAGCGGGAGATTACCGGCGACGCCCTGATAGCTGTAGATCGCCAGCCCGATGAAGGGCGAAGAATCCCCGATGACCGTCGGGATGATGTAGTCGCCCAGGGTGAGCGAAAACGTGAAGATCGATCCCGCCGCCACCCCGGGAATGGCGAGTGGCCATGCCACCTTGCGGAACGTCGTCGCCGGGCGGGCGCCGAGGTCGGCGGATGCCTCGAGGAAGGAACGAGGCACACGCTCGAGCGCAGCCTGGATGGGCAGCACCATGTACGGCAGCCAGATGTAGACGAAGACGAGGAACTGGCCGAGAAAGGAGACAGACAGCGATGGTCCGCCGATCCCGGGAAGCCCGAGGATGGCGTCGAGGAGGCCGCTGAGCCCGAGACGGCCAAAGAACCAACTCACGATCCCGTCGGCGGAGAGGATGAGCTTCCACGAGTACACACGAACGAGGTATGAGGACCACAGGGGAACGAGCACGGCCATCACCAGCACCGCTTTGGTCCGCCGTGAAGCGTAGCGGGCCATGTAGTAGGCCAGCGGGAAGGCGATCACGACCGAGGCGATGGTCACCGAAGCTGCCATTCCGATGGTTCGGGCCGCCACGGACATGTTGGCCCCGGTGAACAGGTCCCGCCACGTGTCGAGTGTCAGCGAGCGATCGACGGTTCCGGAGAAGCTATCGAGTTTGAAGAAGCTCTGGACGAGCAGCGAGGCGATGCTCCCCCCGTACACCCCAACCATCCAGAGCAGCGGCACTCCCAGAAGCAGCGCGAGGCGGAGCCTCGGGCGCCGGTAGAGCGCTGTTGCGATTCGTTGGATCGTTGGTTTCTCAGGGGTCGTCATACGAAGGAGGGGGTGGGGGCGCCGGACGGCGCCCCCACCTCAGGTTTCGATCAGCGTCCGCCGATGACCGCCAGGTAGTCGGTCACCCACCGGTAGTACGGTACGCACGCTCCGGCCGCGGCCGTCCCGTTGCAGTCCTCGGTTGGCGTCTTCCAGAACGAGATCCGATCGAAGTTCTCGAAGCCGTTCGTCGTACATCCCTCGGCCCCGAGCAGGTCGTTGCCCTCGCAAGCGGCGGGGACGGAAGGCACTGAGCCGAACCACGCCGCCAGGTCTCCCTGGACCTTGGGGTTCAGCGACCAGTCGAGCCACTTATAGGCGCAGTTCGGGTGCGGGGCGTTGGCGTGCATCATCGTCGTGTCGGCCCACCCCGTGGCGCCTTCGGCCGGGATCGTTGAGGCGATCGGCGCACCGTCCGCCTGCAGGATGTTGACCTGGAACGGCCAGCTGGCCGAGGCCGCCACCCCTTCGTTCGTGAAGTCGTCGATCTGGATGAAGGCGTCGTGCCAATAGCGGCCGACGAGGGTGCGCTGGGTGCGCAGCACGCCGAGCGCCGCCTGGTACTGATCCTCATTGAGCTGGTAAGGGTCGCCGATGCCGAGCTCTGGACGAAGACTCTTCAGGTAGACGGCCGCGTCGGCAACGTAGATCGGTCCGTCGTAGGCCTGGACCCTCCCCTCGTTGGTCGCTCCGTCGGGTAGGTCGGTCGGTTCGAAAATGACACTCCACGACGCGGGCGGACTATTGCCGAACACATCGGTGTTGTAGGCGAGCACGTTTGCCCCCCACTGGTATGGGGTCCCGTAGTGCTTGCCGTCCACGGTATGCCACGGTGCACTCTGGAGACGGTCGTCGACCGTGCTCCAACTCGGGATGAGATCGGTGTTGACCTCCTGCACGGTGCCGCCGGCGATGAGGCGGAGGCTGGCATCCCCCGAGGCGGTGACGAGGTCGAACTCGTCCGACCCGGTCATGAGCGCCACCATCTCGTCGGAAGTACCGGCCGTCTTCACCTCGACAGCACACCCCGTGTCTGCCTCAAACTGAGTGACCCAGTCGTAGGCCGAATCGGTCTCGCCATTCTCTATGTAGCCGGCCCATGCAACGATGACGACCGCTCCCTCGCCTTCGCCGATCTCCTGCAGCGGGCCGCCCGCGACCGCCTCGTCCCCGCTGCCGCAGGCGGCCAGCACCAGTGCCAGCGCGGCCAGCAGACTCACCATTCGTCTCATGTTGTTACCTCCCTTTGGGTATCAGCTGCCCAACCGCGTCAGCGGTCGGGGTCCTTTCTCGTCGTCCGCGGCTTCTGCCAGGGGGCGGCACGACCGTTCACTCCAAAACAGGCGCACCCGCTTCCCTCGGATGGCCCCGACCTCGCTGTGATCGACGTCGAGGTTCTGGCTGGCGACCAGCAACACCGCCCCATCGACGTCGACCCGGTACCGGCTGTACATGCCGAGATAGGTGGCCTCGATCACGGTCCCTTCGACCGAGACGGTCCCGTCCGGCGGTTCCACGGTGCGGTCGCTCAAGGTGATCTTTTCGGGCCGCACCGTGAACGGCTCGGGCGCCCCCCGGAGCCGTGCGGCCATGGCGCTCTCGACAACGTTCGACACACCGACGAACCCGGCCACGAAGGCGTTGCGCGGGCTCTCGTAGACATCGGCCGGTGTGCCGATCTGTTCCACCCGGCCGTGGTTGAAGACGGCGAGGCGGTCGCTCATGGTGAGCGCCTCCTCCTGATCGTGGGTGACGTAGATGAAGGTGATGCCAACCTCACGTTGGAGGGCTTTCAGCTCGATCTGCATTTCCTGACGAAGTTTGAGGTCCAGGGCGCCGAGCGGCTCGTCGAGAAGGAGAACTGAGGGGCGGTTGACGAGGGCGCGGGCGAGGGCGACCCGCTGACGCTGCCCTCCGGACAGCTGGGCTGGTCTGCGATTGCCCAAGGTTTCGAGGTGGACGAGGGCGAGGGCTTCGTCCACACGGTTGCGACGCTCCGCCTGGCCCACCTTCCTCACCATGAGTCCATAGCCGACATTCTCGGCGACGGTCATGTGGGGGAACAGCGCATAGTCCTGGAACACCGTGTTGACGTCGCGGTCGTAGGGCGGCAGCCCGGAAACGTCCGTCCCGCGGAGAAGCAAGCGACCCGACGTCGGCCTCTCGAACCCGGCGATCATCCGCAGGCAGGTCGTCTTCCCGGAACCTGAGGGGCCGAGCATTGAGAAGAACTCGCCGTCCTCGATGGTGAGGTCGACCCCATCGACCGCGACGACCTCAGCAAAGTGCTTGGAAACGTTGTCGAACAAGACGGCACTGGCCATAAGTGCGTGAGTGTATCGGCGCCTCTCACCGCCGTCCACCGCCGGCTCAGCGGGGCGGTTTACTCTCCAAACCACCGGAGTGCGGTCATGGCGGGGAGCAGGGTAGGAACCGAAAACCACCTGGTCAAGGTGCCTTTTCGTACACATCCCGACCAGGAAGCAAGGCGCAGTGATGGGCGGCAGGGTCGGGATGGGTGATGGGTTTGGCGGACTGGCAGAGGAACCTCCGGTCACAACCATCGAGGCTCTGGCCGCCACGAAGGCCGGCTCGTTCCCGAAGCGACGTGTGCAATACTCAGGACGACCAAGAGGGAGGTGGGCTCGCGAGCTATCGGTCAACGTATGAGCGCTCGCTTCAGGACCCCGAGGGGTTCTGGTCTGAGGCGGCGGAAGCGATCACCTGGTACCGACCCTGGGACCGGGTGCTCGACGACGGCCAAGCACCCTTCTACCGGTGGTTCACCGGCGCGACGCTCAACACTTGTTACAACGCACTGGATCGGCACGTAGAAAACGGCCGGGCCGCCCAAACCGCCCTCATCTACGACAGTCCGGTGACCGGGACGGTTGACTCGTGGACGTTTCGGGAGCTGCGCGATCGTGTTGCCCGGTTCGCCGGGGCACTGGCCGGACAGGGTGTCGGCAAGGGCGATCGAGTGCTCATCTATATGCCGATGGTCCCCGAAGCCGCCATCGCCATGCTGGCCTGCGCCCGGCTGGGTGCACCCCACTCGGTAGTGTTTGGCGGGTTCGCCGCCAACGAGCTGGCGACCCGCATCGATGACGCCCAACCAAAGCTGATCGTTTCGGCGTCGTGCGGTATCGAGGTGAACCGGGTCGTTGAGTACAAGCCCCTCCTCGACCGGGCGATCGAGATCGCCCGGCACACACCGGACAGATCCATCATCCTGCAACGTCCGCAGGCACCCGCGCGTTTGATTCCGGGCCGGGACCTCGACTGGCATGAGGTCACGGAGCATGCCGAGATGATCGAATGCACTCCGGTGGCGGCCACCGACCCCCTCTACATCCTCTACACGTCGGGTACCACCGGCCATCCCAAGGGTGTCGTGCGCGACAACGGCGGTCACGCCGTCGCGCTCAACTGGACGATGAAGAACGTATACGGGGTGGATCCCGGCGAGGTCTACTGGGCGGCCTCGGATGTGGGGTGGGTCGTTGGCCACTCCTACATCGTGTACGCGCCGCTGATTCACGGGAATACCACGGTGCTGTACGAGGGCAAGCCGGTGGGTACTCCCGACCCGGGAGCGTTCTGGCGGGTGACCTCCCAACACGACGTCGTCACCCTCTTCACCGCCCCTACCGCGTTCCGAGCCATCAAGCGGGATGACCCGGACGGCGAGCACATCACGCCGTGGGACCTGTCGTCTCTGCGGGCCTTGTTCCTGGCCGGCGAACGCTGCGATCCGGACACCCTCCACTGGGCGGAGGAGCGACTCGGCGTTCCCGTAATCGATCATTGGTGGCAGACCGAGACCGGGTGGCCAATCGTTTCAAACCAGATCGGCCTGGAGCCGATGCCGGTCAAGCCGGGCTCACCCACCGTGGCGGTGCCGGGGTGGGACGTCCGTGTGCTTGACGATGCGGGTGTTGAGGTGCCGGACGGGACGATTGGCAGCATCGTCGCCAAGCTGCCGCTACCCCCGGGCACGCTCCCCACCCTGTGGAACAACGACGACGGCTACCGGCAGGCCTACCTCGACACGTTTCCCGGCTACTACCTGACCTCCGACGCCGGCTACCGCGACGAAGACGGGTATCTCTGGATCATGAGCCGCATCGACGACATCATCAATGTTGCGGGGCATCGCCTGTCGACCGGTGCCATCGAAGAGGTGGTGGCCGCCCATCCAAGCGTGGCCGAATGCGCCGTCATCGGCGTCGCCGACGAGCTCAAGGGTCAGATACCGGTTGGCTTCGTGGTCCTCAAGGCCGGAGCGGATCGAAGCCACCCGGTCATCGCCGAGGAACTGGTCCGCTCGGTTCGTGACACCATCGGCCCGGTTGCTGCCTTCAAGACCGTCTACGTTGTGCCGCGGCTGCCGAAGACACGATCGGGCAAGATCCTTCGGTCCACGATGCGTAAGATCGCCGACGGCCAACCGTGGACGACACCCGCCACGATCGACGACCCTGCCATCCTCGATGAGATCGGCGTTGCGCTGGGCAAGTAGCGGGTCTTGGGATCTCAGTCCAGAGCGAGATGCCCCGGATCTTCGGAGGAACCCGTATCCCGTTCAGCCCCCGGAGGCCATCCCTACCTGCTTGGGGCCGTCGGCCCCGGGCTGGCCTTCTTGAAACGATCTGAGCTCGGAGACTGCCTTGGAAACCGTCTCCGCGGCGATGGGAACACCCTCGATCAAGAAGACCCAGTCGGGGTTTCTTGCCCAGACCACGGTCACGTTGCCGGCCGGTTGTATGGGCGGCGATCCGTCTGGTTGTGTCCCCCAGACCACCAGAACGGGGGTGACTTCAGAAACACCGGTGCGTCTCAGATGGCCCGCGACGCGCCAGGCACGCCGCGCAACAGAGGCAAGATGATCCCCGACTGCGCCCCAGAGGGCCTCACCCTGGAGGCGCCAGGCATGGTTGGTGAATTTCGTCTCGAATACGAAGACCCCGTCTTTCGACACGGCCACATGATCAATGTCGCCCGGGCCCATCTTCAGGCCATGGAACAATTCCCAGTCCTCGCGGCGGCTCAGCTCTTCGGCGGTCCATTGCCCGGCAAGCGCACCTTTTCGCCAACTATCGGAACCGCCGATCATTCGCAGGCGGTGAATGAAGTCCTGCCCTGGTGCGTTCATGACATCTGCTATCGGCGCTTGCCCGCGCTTCTTGAGGCACCCACACGCCAAGCTCGTGCCGCGGCCCCCGGCGCTGGAGTAGCGCAGCTCGGTGTACCTCGCCACCTCCCCGGCCGGCGGTTCGACTACTTCTTGACCCAGAAGGCGTGACCGCAGTTGGGGCACTCGAGTTCCGCTCCACTACCAGCCCACCAGCTTCCTGTCCGAGTCCTTCCGGTCGTGCGGTATGCAGTCACCAACACAGGCTGTCCACAGCCCTCGCACGGTTTGGTCGTCACCTTCTGCCACCAGTCCCGCAGCCATTCCAGCATCATCCAAAGCTACGCCCGGCACGCCACTCGGTCAATCCTGGTGGCTCGGGGCAGGTTTCCGAGCCTCATGTCCGGCCGGCGCACACGGCCGATCGGGGCGCTCGGCGAGATGACCGTTCGTTTTCGGGATCAAGCGATCTGCGCGGGGTAGGTTGTCACGGGGGAGGAAAGTCGGACTAGTGATGTGATGACTGCCGGAGATCGGACACAGGTCTGGTGAGAAGAGAGGGAGATGGACGAGGCCGAGCGAGCCACTATCGAGGAGTTTGAGCGCCGGTATCGGCTGGGCGAGGCACCCGCCCGGCGGCGGGTTGAGCAGCTCGTGTTGGGCTCAGACTACGGGGCGACCAGCTACACGACTGTCGGCCAGGCCGCCGATCTGGCTCAACGACTGCAGCTCGGGCCAGACGTCTCCCTGTTGGACCTGGGGGCCGGAAGTGGCTGGCCGGGTCTTTATCTCGCCGCCGCTACCGGGTGCCGGGTGGTGCTGGCTGATCGACCGGAAGAGGGTCTTCGTATCGCGCAGCAGCGAGCCCTCGAGGACGGGTTGGCGGATCGGTGTGGATTCGTGCGGTCCTCTGGTGAGCTGATGCCCTTCCGCAGCCAGGTCTTCGATGCCATCACCAACACCGACGTGTTCTGTTGACTGGAACCGAAGCTCTCCGTGTTGAGAGCATGCAGGCGGGTTCTCCGCCCGAACGGTCGGATGGCCTTTCACGTGATCCTGGTCGCCCCGGGCCTGAGCGACCGGGACCGGGCCCTGGCCATTGCGGCCGGGCCGCCGTATATCGAGGCATCGGCGAGCTATCCCGACCTGCTCGCCTTGGCCGGGTTCGAAGAGATCGATGAGGTCGACCTGACCGACCAGTACCGGGTAACGGCCACAGCGTGGCTCAACGAATCGGCCCGCGCCGCCGATCAGCTGGAAGAGCTCTTCGGGATCGAGGAATACCGACAAGGGCAACAAGAACGAGAAGAAACCCTGACCGCCATCGAAAGCGGCCTGCTCACAAGGTCCCTGTTCGCCGCTCAAGCCATCTAGCAGCCGTCTTCTGAGGCTGACCGCCGTGGGCGTTACGCGACAGCATGGGTGGTGGGTCGGGGCGAACCGCAACGCATCCAAGGACTACCCGCGCGCCGGGTGCTGACTGCTATCGGTAAGGTTCTCTCTTGAGTCCCGGCCACCCTGTCGGGGCTGACAGGATGATCCAGGGAGGAAACCAATATGACCGAGGCATCCGGGTCGACCAACCTCGGCTGGATCGGCACCGGCGTCATGGGAGCGTCGATGGCCGGCCATCTCCTGACGGCCGGCTACCCCGTGACCGTGTTCACCCGGAGCCGCGCGAAGGCCGCCGAGCTCGAGCGCCGCGGTGCCACCTGGGCCGACAGCCCGGCTGCGGTGGCTGCGGCCTCGGACGTCACCTTTGCCATCGTCGGGTTCCCGGCCGACGTGCGAGACGTGTTCCTCGGCGAGCACGGCGCCCTGGCGGGGGCCAAAGCCGGGAGCCTCCTCGTCGACATGACGACCAGCGAGCCATCCCTCGCCCTCGAGATCGCCGCAGCAGCCGCCCCAAGAGGCGTCGGCGCGGTCGATGCCCCGGTATCAGGCGGCGACGTTGGAGCACGCAACGCAACGCTGTCGATCATGATCGGCGGTGCCGATGAAGATGTGCGGCGGGTGTGGCCGCTGTTCGAGATCCTGGGCAAGACCCTCGTCCACCTGGGCGGGCCGGGAGCCGGCCAGCACACCAAGATGGTGAACCAGATCCTCATTGCGACGGGCATGATCGGCGTCAGCGAAGCCCTCCTCTATGCCCAGCAGGCCGGACTCGATCTCGACAAGGCACTCGAAGCAGTCAGCGGCGGTGCCGCCGGCTCCTGGTCCCTCAGCAACTACGGTCCTCGGATGCTGGCCGGGGATTTCGACCCCGGGTTCACCGTCGACCACTTCGTCAAAGATATGGGCATTGCGCTCGACGAGGCGAAGGCGATGCAGCTGTCCGTTCCCGGTCTCGCGCTCGCCCACCAGCTCTACGTGGCGCTCCAGGCCCAGGACGGCGGGCGCAACGGTACTCAGGCCTTGCTGCTGGCCCTCGCCCGCCTATCCGATACGGAGTGGTCCCGGGGAGGATGAGTGATCCCCCCATCGTCGAACGCTTACCCGTGGGTCTACGTTTCTTCGGTTACTCGGCTCATCACCTCAGCGAAGTCCACGACTGGACGAGTTTCAGCCCAGCCGATGTCGATCACCGGAGCGAGGGCTTCTTCAATCTGAGCGGCGGAAGTCGCATCCAGGACGAGGAAGGTTGTGTGGGCAGGAGCATCCACATAGGCGCCCACCAACCCGATATCCGATTCCATGATGCCGGCCATGGCCTTCCCAAATGTCTCACGGGCCCGCTCCGGATTGTGGTATGGGCACGCTTCCCAACTATGGGTGTGCTTGACATGAAACAGCATCCTGTCCTCCTCAGACCTCGTTGACTACTAAACCTACCGATGGGCCCCAACCCATGCCGGAGGTCTCGGAGAGTATTGTCAACGGTGAAAGGCACCCATGACACAGACCAAACCGAACCCATCCAAGGCCAGCCCCTCCCCCGCCACCCGGCGATTCGGTTACTCGGTAGCGGTGCTGATCAACGCCGCCATGCTGGTGGCGGTCAACAACCTGCTGGCGTGGGACATCTTGTCGTTTCTCACCGATGACTTCGAACGAGTGATCCCGATCATCACTGTCTCGCTGGGGGCAAGCATCTTCGTGAATCTGGTCTATCTGTTCTACGACCCGGGTTGGTTCAAGTCCCTCAGCCAGATCGGCTTGCTCGGCATCAGCATGGCGGCGACGGTGCGCATATACCAGGTATTCCCTTTCGATTTCTCGGCTTTTGAGTTCAACTGGACAACCGCGACGAGGGTGGTGCTGATCCTGGCCATGGTGGGAGTCGGGATCGGCGTTGTCGCCGAGTTGGTCAAGCTCGGCGCCCGCACCTCCAACTCTTAGCGTACCGGACCAAACCCGATTCCGGCCGGCCAAACTGGAAGAACTGCTGCTCATCCATCCCGATGTGGCCGACGCGGCCGTGATCCCGGTTCCCGACCTCGAAGCCGGTGAGCCATCGAAGGGTTTCGTCGTGCTGAAGCCGGCCACGTTGGCCACCGCAAACAGATCCGCTTCCTCGAACTGGTGGACGAGATCCCCAAGTCGGCGTCGGCAGGATCCGGCACCCCCGACCCCTTCGGAGGCCGCCACGCCCAACTGACATGACGATCGCCAGGAGAGGTCTCTTTGCCCTAGCGCCCGCACACCTGGCGGCGCGACGATGATCGCAAGGAGAACCGATATGCAGCCTTCGAAGAAGAAGTGGAAAGACCTCACGCCAACCTCGCGGGGGCTCGTCATTGGCGGTGCTGTGGTGCAAATCACCCTCCTGGCGCTTGCCCAACGCGACCTGGCGACCAGACCGGAAGAGCAGGTGCGGGGCCCGAAATGGCTGTGGCGAATCGTCACCCTGATCAACTTCGCCGGGCCGCTGACCTACTTCTGCTGTGGCAGAAGGAAGATGCCCGTCGACTAGCCGGCAACGGGAGCATCGGCACGCCCGAGCAGGCAGCTCCGGTCAGACCCGACCCTTACGGAACGGAAAGACCAGCTTGCGACAGGACGACGCGGGGATCGCCGCGGAACGGTCCAACCATCCCATCGAAGTGGCCGGCCAGGTCGTCTCCCCACATATAGAACAGATCTTCTTCAGCGACATGGAATATGTAGGTCCCGGTGGCGAGATAATGCCCGGCCACCGTCACGTGCGGGTAGTGATGCGACATAACGCCGGGCCGGAGGGTCCCGTTCTCAACATCGGCGAAATCCACCGTGTCGAAGAACTGCCATGGCAACTCGGGCGATGAAAACGGGTCGGTATACGAGGGATTCTCAGCCGACCCGGCTGCCTGAATCAAGCGCGGATCGATGTCGACTACCCCGGTTTCGCTGCCCAGCGTTGGCCAATCTGAAGCCTGGGGCGACGTGCAATGAGCCAGACCGAAGCTCGCCACCAGGACCGGCAAGAGGACCCTCGTCTTGTGCATTGCCAATACGATAAGGCCGCGTGCCGACATGGGCTACCCCCGACGGTCCGGCGGATCCCCGATAACTGTCAGTTGCTCGTGCCCGACGGCCCCCACTGAACCAACCACGGCTCCCCGTGGGTGGCATTTAATGATGCTGGTGCGGGCCTGGGGGGGCTCGTGTTGTCGAGTACGGGCCTGTGGTGACCCGGTGCTGCCAGTGTGTATAATATGCGCATGGCTCGTGTCAATGTGTACCTCCCCGACGATCTCGCCGCGGAAGCAAAAGCGGTCGGGTTGAACGTCTCCAACCTCACCCAAGAAGCTTTGCGCAGTGCGTTGGCGGCCAGCCGGGTCGACGAGTGGCTTGACAACGTGACTGCCATGCGACCGCTCAACATCAGCCACCATGCTGTCACCTTGGCGGTTACGGCCGCCAAAGACGAGCTCGAGGATCATGGCTGAGCCGTTGATTGTGGATGCGTCGGCCATGATCGATCTTCTGGTCGGATCTCCCCTGGCGGCCTCGATCGAAAACCGGCTGCGAGGTCATGAGCTTCATGTCCCGGCCCACTTCGATGCCGAGGTGCTCTCCGCTCTGGGAAGTCTGCAGCGCAGCGGGGATATGACCGCTCGGCAGGTCGCCGCCAGAATCCAACGAGTCGCTTTTGCCCCGCTTCAACGGCACCTCCTCGCTCCGCTGCTCGCCGGCGCCTGGAAGCGGCGACACAACCTACGGCTGGTTGACGCCCTCTACGTGGAGCTCGCCGACCGACTCCCGGCAATCATCGTCACAACCGATTCGGGTTTGGCGGCAGCATCCCCGGCCGCGGACCTTCTCTCTGCGAACGCCTGACCTCCTCCGCGGGCTCACCGTGATGTTGGGTGACGGGGAGTGCCCTCGAGTGACGGTTCATACGGACGGATGAGACGGCCGTGTCGGTGGGCCATCGCCACGACGACGATTCTCGCCCAATGGGCCGATCGCCCCTATGCCGCAGCGTGCTACCGGCGCGACATTGACACTGCTGCCCGCTAGGAGGTCCGTCATGTTGTACGCCCTGGATCGTTCCCAACTGAAGCGCCTGAGACGGAGAGATCTGGTGTTCGAATTCCGCGGCGCCGAGATGCTGTCGGCGCAGTTTCGCACAGACCCCGACGTCGTGAAGGCCATCCTGCCGAAACCACTTGGTCCGGCCGACGAACCCCTCGCGCAAGCGTTTGTCGCCCGCTATCCGGAGACCAACTTCGGAGTCTCCTACTCCGAAGGAGCGCTCTTCCTGCGGGCCGTGTACAAGGAGGAGCCCGGGTGGTATTGCCTGGCGATGCCCGTGGACAACGATATGGCCATGGTCGGGGGGCGAGAGCAGTTCGGATACCCCAAGAAGATCGCCGAGGAGATCACCCTGGAACGCAACGGCGACCACGTGATTGGTCGGGTCGTGCGCCGGGGCGTCGAGGTCCTGCACATTGAGGCTGAACTCACCGACCCGGTGGGTGGGGCGGATCTCGACGCCGTCGGGCCCGCAGTGAGCGACCTGGAGGGCCGACCGTGTCGGAAGGTTGTCTCCTTCCTGTTCAAGTTCTCCCGGAGTCCGGATGGGCGCGGCTTCGACTTCGTACCGAGGCTGGTGCGGGAAGTTGTGCTGTTCCGTCCCCGTGACGATCTCAGAAGCGGTAACGGCAAGCTAGAAATGGTCTCCTCGCCATACGACCCGCTCGGCGACATCCCGGTCCGCGACCTGATGAACATCAGCTACGGCACCTGGGACAACGACATGCTGCCGGGTCGAGTCATCGCCCGGGTGACGAACCCGGCCGGCTTCGCCCGCCACGCCATGTTCAAGGGGGACTACGTTGGTTGGTTCCAAGACAAGGGCGAAGACGAACTACCGCCGCCGCCCAACCGCCGCGAGCGGGCTCGACGCTGGAAGACGATGCAGGAGTACTAGGACGACAGTCATCCCCTCCCAACGGGTCCAACGCCCTCCTCGGGAGTGAGAAGAGCGCATATCGGTCCCGATCCGAAGGCAGATCCGCCCTGCCGACCATCTTCCTCTTGTTGTAGTGAACTTGACTATATAGTCAGAAAGACTATATAATCTACGTATGGAAGCGCTCGCCACCCCGGGACCGGGTCTCGTCGGCGTCACGGTCGGCAAGTTCAACCCTCCCCACCTCGGCCACCTCCACCTCATCGAGACCGCCGCCGCCCAGGTCGACCACCTCTACGTAATGCTCGGCGACCGGCCCGATCAGACCATCCCCGCCCACCGCCGGAGGGCCTGGCTCGAAGACGCCGTCCCGGCCAACGTAACCATCCTGGTCACTCGCGACGATCTTCCGCCGGCCAATAAGCCGTGGGCCGAACGAGCTCTCGAAGTGCTGCCGGACCGCCCCGACCTCGCCTTCACGTCGGAGCCCTGGGGGGACGGCTGGGCCGAACTGATGGGCGCCGCCCACGTACCGGTGGATCTGGACCGAACCCTGTTCCCGATCTCAGCCGAAGTGCTGCGCGCCGACCTCGGGGCCAACTTTCACTGGCTGATCCCGGCCGCCCGCGCCGAGCTGGCGCGCCGAGTCGTGGTGATCGGCGCCGAATCGACCGGCAAGACCACCCTGGCCCAGGCTTTGGCCAACAGCCTGGGGACGGTGTGGGTGCCCGAATACGGGCGCTGGTACTGGGAAGGACGCCGCTACCTGGCGGATCAGCGCTGGGACACGGACGAGTTCCGGCGTATCGCTGCAGCGCAGCGATCATTGGAAGCGGACCTGGCCCGCCGCGCCGCCCACGGGGTCGTGGTTTCCGATACGGATGCCCTGGTGACCGCCGTGTGGCACGACCGGTACCTCGGATTCTCCGACCCGGATAGCGAGGCCGGACTCGAGGAAGCCCGACCGGACCTGTACCTGCTCTGCTCCCCCGACTTCGAATGGGTGCAGGACGGAACCCGCGAATCCAACCACCGGCGGGTGTCGATGCACCAGGCCATGGCCGAACGAGCCCGGGCCTCCGGAGCCGACGTTGTGGTACTGACCGGGCCACCCGAACAACGCCTCGAACGGGCCCTCGAGCTGGTGCGACCGCTCACCGTCTTTCCCAAACTGATCTGACAAGGAGACCATTCATGGCTACATCCGTCGAAGCAGCTGTTGCGGCACCCTGGTTCGGGCGCCCGTGGGAGCATCGCCACGCCGCCGTCGCCGCGGTGGGTTCGGCGGCGGCCGGGACCGTCTGGTGGATGGCGACCCGCCGCTTCGCTCCCGAGATCGTCCCCGGGTGGGTCGAGTTCTGGGGCACGGTGACGTCGCTGTGGTCGGTGTGGATCACCCAGCGCCGCAACGTGCTGGCATTGCCGGTCGGGATCGTCTCGGTGGTGCTGATGGGGTGGTTCTTCTCCGAGATCGGCTTGATCGGCCAGACCTGGCTGCACTGGGGCTACTACGTCCCGGTGCAGTTCTGGGCGTGGGCCCAATGGACCCGGGGCGGCGAGAACCGCTCGGAGCTGCGGGTGACCCGGCTCACCACCGCCCAACGGCTGCTGGTCGTCGGAGCGGGTGCGATCTTCACGGTCGTGTTCGGCTGGTTGCTCGACGCCGGCTGGGAGCAGGCCCTCTACACGTACTGGGATGCGTCGATCGTGGCCGCCTCGGTGGTGGCGATGGTGCTGCTGTCGAAGAAGAAGGTTGAATCGTGGTGGTTGTGGATCCTGCCGGTCAACGTGTCGGCCATCGCCCTGTATCTGGTGACCGGCGCCTACATGTTCGCCGCCCTGTACGTCCTCTTCCTGGTGATGGCCTTCGTCGGACTACGGCGCTGGGTGGTCGCAGCCGCGCAGGGGACCACGTGACGGCACCCACCTACGACCCCCGTTCCTTCCCTCCCTTCGCCGTCACGGTCGACATCGTCGTGTTGACGGTCACCACCCGCCTGGAGGTGCTGGTTATCGAGCGCGGCGGCGACCCGTTCGCCGGATCATGGGCGCTGCCGGGCGGTTTTGTGCTACCCGACGAGTCGGTCGACGCCGCCGCCGACCGGGAACTGCTCGAAGAAACAGGCCTGACCAGGGGGAAGCTGGAAGACATCCACCTCGAACAGCTCGGCACGTTCGGGGCCGTCGACCGGGACCCCCGCATGCGGGTGGTTTCGGTCGCCTACCTGGCCCTCTCCCCCGTCCAGCCGCAACCCACCGCCGGCACCGACGCCGTCGCCGCCCACTGGGTGCCCGTCGACGACGCGCTGGCGGCACCGCTGGCGTTCGACCACCACCAGATCCTCGCCGCCGCCGTCGATCGGGCCGGCGCCAAGCTGGAGTACACCACCCTTGCCACCTCCCTGGCCGGCCCCGATTTCACCCTCGGCGAGCTCCAGCACGTCTACGAGGCGGTGTGGGGCCAGCCGCTCGACCGGGCCAACTTCCGCCGCAAAGTGCTGGCCACCCAGGGTTTCGTGGTGCCGACCGGCAAGCGTCGCACCGGCAAACGAGGCGGCGCCCCCGGAAGGGTGTACCGCCCCGGGGCGGGAGGCGTGATGGAGCCGCCCCTCATGCGGGACGAGGTACGGTTGTGATGCCTCGACGGTGATCTGATGGGCACCCAAGCTCCTGCGACGCCCCCCGTTTGCTCCGTAGCGTTCAGAGGCTCAGGACCGTCGGCCTGAGGTCTCCAGTCAATTGGGGCGCATTTCCGTCGAGCCCGGGCTTAACCCCGACGTCGCCCAGGTCGACAAAGCTCACCGCGTAGGCCAGACCTTCCAGAAGGGCTCGCAGGGGCGTCTCGCCCACCACTCCAGCCGACCGCCCCACCTTCAGCTCGATCACCTCAAGTCGCCCGTCTGGCCCGCACCCGCTCAGGTCAATCTTCCCTATGCCTTTGTCGAACTGCGCAGCCTTGAGCGGCACCTGGTAGTCGAGGATCCGAATCGTCCTATCGCCGGCGATCTCAAGGCGTTTCTCCTTCGCCAGCGCAACTGCCAAGTGCTCCTCGATCCGGTTGGTTGTCCCCGATGAAGAGGTAACTCCCCGGTGACCAACGAAGTACCGCTTGCCTGCCAGAGCCCGGGACGGAGCGCATTCCCGCTGACGCTCGTACCTCAGAACGAGATCCCCCAGATCGATCCCCTCAGCGGCTTCTGCGAAAAGACTGATCCGGGGGACGCCGCCTCCTGCGACCCACTACGACACCGTCACCAATCCCGGGCAGGTGCAGATCTGAGAAACGATCCTGCTGACCACCGACGGGGAAGTGACCACCACACTGCTGCGCGGCGCCACCTACGCCAAAGACAACCGGTTGCTGCCGGCCGGGGCTAGATACTTGTTTGGATAAGCCGAAATCGTCGCATCGGAAGGCATCGCGGGAACCTGGATGGCCGCGCCCGGGTGAGCGACCGGCGCTGCTGCCGATCACTCGTTGGGTTCCTGCCCACCTGCTTTCCACAGGATGGTGGCAAGGACGCCGGCGATCAGTGATACCGACACCAGCGCCAGGGCGGTACGCCACTCACCTTCCGGGAGAACCTCGAACAGGTAACGGAGGCCGGCCGTTGCCAGGAGAATCACACCGAAGGCGACCATTGCGACGCCACCGTATTCGGACGGCTCCGGTACGACGAACGTCTTCGCCAGCTTCTCGAGCCGTCCGCCGACCCGTTGCTTGATGTACAGGGATGCGAACGGGGCGAGCACCTGGGGAAGCTGCTCGATCTCGAGTTCGACCGCAGCATCGACCCGGGTGCCCTCCTCGACCGTTTCCAAAGTGATGCGGGTTCGTTCGACAACCCCGTTCTCATAGAGGTTTGAGTAGGCAAATCCGGACGGCGCATCCCAGCTGGTCACCTCGGACCGATGCGTGACCTTCTCACCCAGGAACCGCGACTCTTCCTGGAACGAGGCGCCCACTTCATCGGGGCTGTCCGGGTCCTTGACGGTCTTCTTCGTGCGACCCCACTCGGGGCTGTTCGCGAGGTTGCCGACGAACTCGAAGACTTCCTCGATCGGGCGTTCGACGACCGGACCCTCGATTTCGACCGACGTTCGCATCCACCGCCTCCCGGGTGGGTTCGTGTCTGAAACCCTAGACCACGAGGCGGATGAGGGCAGCAACCAGACCGGCCGCCTCACATGGGAGCCGGTTATCGCAGTCCGGAAGGCGGTCGGTTCAGGCCTTGAACACCCTTCCCGGGCGGGTGGCCGGCCAGGGACCGCCGCGAGCGTCAACGCCCGACCGAGGATCCCACCGGAACAGCTACCTAGGACTCAGCGGCAATTGCCTGTTCGAGTTCCCCGTAGTCCTTCTTGATTTCTCGAACGAGCCATCCCTTCATCAGCGGTGCGCCACGAATCTGAGCACTCCCGACGGGTTGATCTCCATGGTCACGATCAACCTGGTCGACCCGCCCTCTTCCACGAACCTGATGGTCATGTGGCCTGCCATCGGCCCGCCCCACGACTCGCCGAGCAGCTGATTTGGTTCATAACCAGTGATCGCACCGGTGACGACGGCCCACCGTTTGCGTACACGGTCGGCCTGTTCGGGCTCAATCATCCGGAGCTGCTGATCTTCGACGTTGCGCCCCAGAAAGCTGCCACCGTGCTCAACGAACTCGGAGAACGTGTCCGCGCAGGCGAATCCTTCCTCCCCGGGATGACCATTGAATCCGAAGGCTGGGATCGGGAGATCGTCATCGAGCATGTGCCAAATCCGGGTGAGATCGTGTTGACCGCCAACGATTACTACCGGCGCCCCCCGGAGGTATCGGTTCCGGTGATTCAGGTCACCTACTGCGACGATCAGGGTTCGTTCCCGTGGGAAGCGGGCTGCCGCAAGGACCAGCCGAGACCGGGGACCTTCCGGGCGTAGATGCGGTGCCTTTGTTCCGGAAAGCCTGCATGTCTCTCATTATCTGATAGTGCACACTATTTTTTGTCGTTGCTCTACGTTACACTACGAACATATGTTCGATACGCTGGAAGAAGCACTGAAGACAACCCCGCCGGGCCCGCGGCTGGCGACGATCCTGTCCCGGATCGACGTTTCGAAGCTGTCGGGATACGACTGGGTGGTGGTGTTGCAGGCTCACCGGAAGATGGCGTCGCACTACGCCGCCTGCGCCTATCAGGCGATGGCCTCGATCTCCGATGTCATGCATGAGCTGGAAGACGACTACGAGCTGGCCCACCGGGCAGCCGGTACCGAGATCCGGGCCGGTCTGTCGTTGACCCGACGGGCGGCCGACACCGAACTGGACCTCGCCCTCGACCTGGCCCAGCGTCTCCCGCGGGTCTGGCAGGCTCTCGCAGAAGGCGACATCGATGTTCCCAAAGCCAAAGTGATCGTGACGGGGACCCGCCACCTTTCGATCGCCACCGCTCGAGAAGTGGCCGGCCAGATCATCGACGACGCTCCAAGGTTGACCACCGGTCAACTCCGGGTACAGATCGCCAAACTGTGCATCTCCGCCGATCCCGACGACGCCCAACAGCGCTACGAGACTGCGGTCGAGGAACGCCGGGTGGTCCTCGAGGCCAACCCCGACGGAACCGCCCACCTCACCGGGTTCGATCTCCCGGCCGACCGGGCGATGGCCGTTAGCCGCACGATCAACCGGCTGGCCCAGAGACTCAAGACCCTTCACGAGCACCGCACCATCGACCAGCTGCGCGCCGACGTCTTCCTCGACCTCCTCGAAGGCCGCCACACCGATGGTCGGGGCCATGACCGGGGACTCGTGGACATCCAGGTCGACCTCACCACCCTCATCGGACTCACCGAGGCGGCCGGAGAACTGGCCGGATACGGCCCGATCGTGGCCGACATCGCCCGCCAGGTCACCGAACAACAACACGCATCCCAATGGCGATGGACGGTCACCGACCCCGACACCGGACAGCTGCTCCACCAGGGCACCACCCGCCGGCGCCCGACCGGCCGGCAACGCCGGGCCGTCGAATCACGCGACCGGACCTGCGTGTTCCCGGGCTGCCGTATGCCCGCCACCAACTGCGATCTCGACCACCGCATCCCCTGGGCCAGAGGCGGGCCCACCCGCCGCAAGTACCTCGCTCCCCTCTGCCGCCACGACCACGGCAACCGGCACCTTTGTGGCTGGACCTACCGTCCGCTCCGGAACGGCGATTACCTGTGGACCAGCCCCCTCGGCCACAACTACACCACCAGCGGCAAACCCCCATAACCACAGCTCCCGCCTCGCTCGCCGAGCCAGGTCACGGGCACCTCGCTGAGCTGGGGCGGCCCTGTCCACTCAGGGGCAATCGGGGTCGGGGCGGCTCGGCGCCTGCGTAGCATGTGGGCCAGGCTGTCGACCGGAGCAGCAAGGCCACACGCTCGGAGAGGTGACATTCGTTGACCGCACCCATACAGATTCGAATGGGTGGATACGGCCCGCCGACTACCGCCTTCAGCAAGTCGCTGAAGTTCGTCGGCGACCGACTCGAATCCGAGTTCGGTGACGGCGTCGACGTCAAGTACGTCTGGAACATCATGGATCTGGGCTATCGAGGTGAAGACATACTGTTCCTGGTCGAAAGTGGCATTCTCACACTGGGCTACCAATCGAGTAGCTACCTGACGGACCGGGTTCCTGAGCTCGGATTCGTCGATCTGCCGTTCATGTTCGAGAACAACGCGCAGGCACGCACCGCCATTGATGGCCCGCTCGGCGAGCTACTGGCCATGAAGATCGAGGACCGCACCGACTTCCGGATATTGGGGTTCTTCGAAAACGGGTTTCGCCACCTTTCGAATAGGCTGCGCCCTGTCCGAAGTCCCGCCGACCTGGCCGGCATGACCATTCGAGTTATGCCGAGCGACGTTCATGCTCGGACATTCGAGATGCTGGGCGCGACGCCCATGAAGATGGATCTGTCGGAAGCCATCGCGGGCATCGTCGACGGAAGTCTGGATGCTCAAGAGAACCCGCTGGCAAACACGGTCACCTATGGCGCTCACAAGTTCCACAGACACCACACCCTGACGGGCCACTTCTATGTCTCCCGCCCGATTCTCGCCCACCGGCAGAGTGTGGACGGATGGCCCGAAGCGCTGCGGAATGCCGTCTATCGAGCGACCCGCGAGGCAATCGCCTACCAGCGCGAATTGTCCGAGCGGGAAGCCGTCGATGCCGAGAAGGTGATCGAAGGCGCGGGTTGCGAGATCGTAACCCTGACCCCGGAAGAGCGACAGGCCTTCCGAACGGCAGTGAAGCCAATGCACGATGATGCCCGGAAGGAGTTCGCCCTGGAACTCCGCCGCTCGACGGACTTGCAGTCGATCTTTGAATGAGAGGCCCCCATGCCCTTTGCTGCATCCCACCGCCTGACGACTGAAGGTGCGAAAGCGATGCTCGCTGCTGCAGTGTCCAAAGCCGAAGACCTGGGCATTGCCATCACCGTCGCCATCGTCGATGCAGGAGGGCATTTGATCGTTCTGGAGCGGATGGACGGGGGACGGTTTCACACGGTGCACTCGTCGACGACGAAGGCCGTCACGGCGGCGTCGAACAAACGCCCGACGACGAGCAGAGGCGCGCAAGGTCAGGACCTCGATACGGTGCACGCCATAGGACTGTCGTTGGCGGCGGGCCCGGACCGCTGGACCGCGCTGGAAGGTGGGTTCCCGATCCTGGTCGAAGGGGAGTGTGTCGGAGGCATCGGCGTCAGCGGGGGCGATTGGCAGCAAGATGAAGCCATCGCAGAGGCCGCGCTTGCGGCGGTCAACGGGTAGGGCCGCATCCGCGTTCCCACTCACGGCACCGGAGCGACAGGATCGCCGACGTAGGCTGTCTCGCAGACGCTACCCACGGTCGATATGCTCTCTGGTCCCAACGGTCGGGATGGCAGACCGTCGACCGAGTCAGGAACGAGCAGATGCATGACGTGACTTTCATAGCCGTTGCCGAGGCCGCGATGGCTCGACCGAAGGGGCGGCGCTGGAAGCCCGATCTGGCAGCCATTCGGGCCGCGGCGCGCATGATCCCGGGGCCTCGCCCGCTGCGCGTCAACGCCGTCAAGGTCGCCGAGAGCCATCGGCCCAAGAGTGTCGCATATGAAGGTGGGCCCGACACCACAACGGTCTTCGCCCGAACTGCGTACCAAATCGTGTACCGGGACGGCCATGTCATGCTCGAGGCCGGCATGGATCAGGAGATCCATGCGACGTTCGGGAAGGGGACAGAAGAGCCGTACTACGAAGACGAGAACGCCCGGGTCCAAGAGGCCCTGAGGAGATCCATCTTCAACGTCGTGACCCATGAGCACGGTGACCACATCGCCGGCGTCGTCCGCACCGCCTTCTTCGATGAGATCGCCCCCAAGACGCTGCTCACTGCGGTACAGGCGTGGGCGCTCGTGGTGCAACCGCAGCGACCGCAGCTCGGAATCTCCGCCGAGACGGCAGCCCGCTACCGGGTCTTCGACTATGAGGATTACTTGCCCTTGGCCGCCGGCATGGTCGTCATCAAGGCGGCGGGCCACACGCCCGGCTCACAGATGGTCTACGTCGAGACCGAGGCGGGCACGGAGTACCTCTTCATCGGAGACTGCGCTTGGCACATGGACGGGATCATCAAGTGCAAGCAGAAGAACGCTCCGTGGATCGACGAAGACCGCGAGTCGATCATGGACCAGCTGCAGTGGCTCAACGGAATCCACGGCTCCGAGCCCAACATCGCGATCGTTGCCGGGCACGACGACGATCAGCTCGCGGAGTACCGAGCTGCGGCTCTGTTCGGATCGGAGCTGGAGCTCCAGGGCTGAGCCGGCCGCGGCGGGCCACCTTATCCACAGGGATCGATCCAGTGACCTCTGCCGTGTGACCGCAAAACCCATCCCACCGGTTACCACCGGTCATCACCGAATAGTCCGGGTCGCCCTCGGGCGCGTAGCGGGTGGCCCGAGTAGCGTGACTCCGTGTCATCTGCCGACGATGCCGAGCGAGCGAAACTCCTGGAACATGCCAGGTCGTCGTATGCCACCCGGTCGTGGACCGAGGCGTATGACGCCTTTTCTGCCCTGGACGGGGCCGAGCCCCTCAGACCCTCCGACCTCGCCTGGTTCGCGGCCACGGCGTTCATGCTGGGGAAGGTCACCGAGATGCTCACCACCCTGGAGCGGGCGTACCACGCCTACCTCGAGGTGGGCGAGCCTCTGTTGGCCGCCCGGACGGCCTTGTGGCTGGCGTCCAACCTGGCGAGCCGGGGAAAGTTCCCCCAGGCCAGCGGGTGGGTGGAGGTCTCCGAACGGCTCCTGCAGTCCGCACCCGAGGACTGCGTCGAGCGCGGATATCTCCTCCTGCCACGGATGCTGCGCCATGTGATGGCCCACGAGTTCGAGGACGTGGTCGAGGTGGGCGGCCGGGCCGCCGACATCGGGCGGCGCTTCGGCGATCCCGACCTCTCCGCCCTCGCCGCCCAGACCCAGGCCCGGGCCCTCCTCAGGCTATCACGCACCGACGAGGGCCTTCGCCTCCTCGACGAGGTGATGATCTCAGTGACGGGATCCCGCCTGTCACCGATGGTCACCGGCCTCGTGTATTGCAGCGTCCTCGAGGGCTGCTACGAGACCCATGCGATCAAGCGAGCCGCCGCATGGACACAATCACTCACCGACTGGTGCGGCGAGCAACCCGACCTCGTCGCCTTCAACGACCAGTGCCTGGCCCATCGCTCCGAGATCCTCAGGTTGCAGGGATCGTGGACCGAGGCCGAAGAAGAGGCCCAGCGAGCGGGTGAGGCCGGGGCACGATTCCAGATCGCAGCCCAAGCCCACTACCAGCTCGGTGAGATCCAGCGCATGCGGGGCGACCTCGCCGCCGCAGAGCAGACCTACCGCCGGGTGAGCCTCGACGGCGGCGACCCCATGCCGGGCGTGGCACTGCTCAGGCTCGCCCAGGGGAACGCCGACGCAGCATTCACCTCCCTCGCCGATTCGCTCGCCGAGGCCACCGACCCCTTCGTCAGAATCCAGCTAATGCCTGCCGTCGTCGAGGTCGCGATCGCCGCACACGCGCTCCCCGAGGCCACCCAGGCCGCCGAGGAGATGTCCGAGGTCGCAGACGCCACCGGGACCGCGGCCCACCTCGCGTGGGCCGAGCACG
>JAOTUY010000095.1 GCA_029863625.1 Acidimicrobiia bacterium | reverse complement strand
GGAACCAGTACCGGCGGGCACCGGGGAGCCGGTGGGCGGGGATACGTCCCTTCCGGACCAGGGCTTGGATCGTCTTGACAGGGCGGCCGAAGAGTTCGGCAACGTCGGCAGAGGTCAAGATCGGCGCCCAGGTCATGACGGAACCCGGGAACATTCCGGGCAGGCTACCTGAGGTCGATGGTCGGACAACGCCGACCACGCCCCCTCGACCTCGAAGCCGGACGAGCCTTGGACTGGGCCATCGCTGCCCTCGCCGGACCTTCAATATGGACGATCCGGTAGCTCATCCACGCCGGAAGAGATTCCGGTAATCGATCGAGGACCGGAAGCCCCACTCGGCGAGGCAGTCATCTAGTTGTTGAGGGCGCTGCCGATTTCGCTGAACGTCTCCGACACCTGATTACCGGCGAAGGTGATCGCCAGAACCGCGATGATCGCAATCAACACGACCAGCAGTGCGTACTCAACCATGCTGGCACCGCGCTCGTCCTTGAAGGACTCCCAACGGGCCGCCAACTCACTCATAACTGTCAACACAAGAACCCCTCCTACGGGCTCGGGCCACCACCTGTAAGAAGGATTGGCGCAAAGCGCTCAAACCTCCATAGGTCGGACGACCTCTTTCCAGTTTGCCAACGCTGCCCTCGCCGGACCGTCACCATGGACGATTCGGTAGCACTAGTTCCCGATAGCTGACGACTAGTGATCCCATCGACCTAGGGACACGCAGAGTGGTTTCGTGATAGGTTCGATTGCGAAGCCGCACTCTGACGGCTTCCGGGGCTAGCAGCATTGGGAGGTGCAATGACTTACGAGAGACCAGAAGTCCGCGACTTCGGCTCTATTGCCGAACACACCTACCTCGATTGTGCGGAATTCCCTGATTGGGATTTCTGCGGGGGCTCAGGAGTGCTTGTTCCGGTTTGAGCAGTATTTAGCCGAAGCGACACAACGAGGAATTCGGGCCGCTGCCATCGCCGCAGCCGGAATCACGCTGGGGTGTAAGCCGGTCTATGGCCTCGGCGGCGAGGTCGGTAATCCCAGGCTGCATGTGCCCGTGCGCCCGAAAGCTGGTCGAGTAATCGGAATGCCGCATCGCCGCTTGCACAACCTGGGTAGTGGCTTCTCGCGGGACCAGCGCCCCAGTGGTATGTCGGAAGACATGTGGCCGCTGTGGCGACCGGGGAAACCGGGGGGAGGGTCGCTGGGTTTTTGTCTTCAGCTTCTCCAACGGTGGTAGCCCAGGGTCGGGGGGTCCTTCAGTTCTTGTCAGCGAGCGGGAGTTGTAGTTCGAAGATGGTTTCGCCTTCGTGGCGACGGTAGGTGATGTCGCCGTTCATCAAACGGGCCAGATCCCGAGAGACGGCCAGCCCGAGACCGATCGAGGCGGCGTGTTGGCTTTGGCCGGGTACCCGGTAGTAGGCATCGAATATGTGTTCTTCGGATTCGGTGGGGATCCCCGGCCCGTTGTCTCGCACTTGGATGTTGGTGGTGGTTTCGTCACTGGTGAGCAGCACCCCGATTTTGGGGCCGCCGTAGCGGAGGGCGTTGGATATCAGATTGCGGACGATTTGGCGGACTCGGGCCGGGTCGGCGACCGCTGGTCCGGTTTCGCCTTCCAGGGTGATGGTGGCGGCGATGCGCTGATCCCAGTTCTCCAGGACCTGGGCGGCTTGAGCTCGGAGACTGGTACGGACGGCGGTGACCGAAAGTTCTCCGATCTCGTAGCGGGCGGCGATCAAGAGGTCGTCGATAAGGGCGGCCAGCTCGAAGGATTGCTCGGCGATGGAGCGTATCGCCTCGGTGCGGTCGGCGTCGGTGAGTAGTCCAGTGTCGTCTCGGAGGAGTTGAGCGAACCCGACCACTCCGGCCAGGGGGGTTCGGAGTTCGTGGCTGACATTGGCTAACAGCTCGGTTTTTGCCAGGTTGGCTGCTTGGGCTTCGGTGAGTAGCGCTGCCTCTCGTGTGCGGAGCTTGGTGTTGACTCGTAACGACGCCACCAGCAAGATGGATAACGCTGCGAGAAACACCAGCACCGCACCCAGCCCCAACCACCATTGGGTTTGCGTGTCGGCGGCGGGGATGGCCGAGAAGAACACTCCCACGACACAGGCGGTGAGGAAGGCCACCACCAGCAACGCTCGGCGGAGCGGCAGGATCAGTAGGGCAGCGGTCAGCAGGTAGGCCATCGGGGCAGCCACGAGCGCCGGTCCGCCGATCAGCAACACGGTGAGGGTCACCACCAACGCTTCCACCAACAACCGGGGTCTCGGTGAGGCTTCGGGTCGTCCCCGCCGCAAAACGGCGTCCACCAACGCCACCCCGGCCAATACCAGCAGGGTCCACACCAACCGTGGGTCCCAAGCAGCTCCCAACACTGCTAAAGCGGCGGCTGTTGACGCCACAGTGAACGCCCGCACCGTGTGGAAGGTGGGAGCCAACTCCTTGAAGTCGATTGTGCCAGTCGCAACCGAGGCAGTGCTCACGGTTCAAACATCGGCAGTTTCATGCTTCGGTTTGAGAGGCAAATGTCGGTGAGTAGAAACCGCCAGACCCGGATTCGAGGGTCGGGCGGCTGGGCGGTGTGGCGACCAGGGACACCGGGGTGGGGATTGCTGGGTGGCGGTCGGGGCGGCCCCTGACCGGTATCGAGCTGTCTCGTATGGGCCGTTGTCCTCTGTCCGATCGGCGCTGAGGTTGAAAGACTGTTCCTGATAAGGAGAGGTGGCAATGAGGAAGACCGTCTTGGAGATGTGGGCTGAAGCCAACGAGAAGATCGAGTCGGTTTCAGCCGAGGCGCTTGCTCAGGAACTGGACTCGGGGGCCGTTCTGTTGTTGGATGTTCGTCTGCCGGTCGAGATCGAGCGACGAGGGACCATCGCCGGGTCGGTGCCCGTACCCCGAGGAGTGGTCGAATGGTGGGCTGATCCCGAAAGCCCTTACTTCCGTCCAGATGGGGTGTTTGGTGACTTTGACCAACGGGTGGTGACCTTCTGTGACGGCGGGGGAAACGGGGCCTTCACCGCCGTAGCACTAAAGGAACTCGGGTATCGCAATGTCGCCACGCTCGTAGGGGGCTTCTACGGCTGGTCGGCTGCGGGCTTGCCGACTGTTGCTGACCCGAAAGCCCGATCCGGCGGCGCATAACGCCACTTCTCTGAATGGGCGTCAACGACTGAAGAACCCAACAAGCCCCACAACTACACCCAACCCGACGATGCCGTAGGTGCCGGTGATCAAACCGACCACCACGAAGATGAGACCCATCGCCAGACCGATCTGAGGGGCTTGATTGCGAAATCTCTCCATGGCGGGGAGGGTAACCGCTCTCCAACCCACTGCTTGGACGGCTGGCCGGTGTGGCGACCGGGGAAGACGGGGTGAGAGTCACCCGCATCGCCAATTATGGGCCGCCCGGACTATGAACCATTGCTGGCGGACGCCGATGAAATGGCCGGGTCCCGGTCGCCCTGGGGGGCACCCGAAAGGGGGGTCTGGATTGCGACCGGGACCCACCAGCACAAGCCGGTCCCCGCTTCGTGTTGATCTGGACGAGATTTGCGGGTACCGGGGTCGGTGGGTTGGATCAATCGGGTGTCACCCGTATCTCGTCCGACCACAAACCAGGCCAACAGCTCGTCCCGGTGCGAGGTTCGGCGATTCTCACCTGATGCCGTACTCTGGCCGGGTGACGGCCTTCCTACCCGGCGACTTTGTGGTGCCATTGGGGCTGGTCACCGACGCCTTCACGCTGACACCCCTTGGTCCTGAACACAACGAGCGGGATCATGCGGCGTGGATGTCGAGCATTGAGCACATCCAGACCACGCCGGGTTTTGCGGACCTCTCGTGGCCCAGATCAATGACCCTGGATGAGAACCTCACCGATCTGGAGCGTCACGCCCGTGACTTTGTCGATCGGATCGGGTTCACCTATACGGTGCTCGATGCCGGGGATGATCTGATTGGTTGCGTGTACATCTATCCGAGTGACGATCCCGAGTACGACGCCGATGTCCGCTCCTGGGTGCGGGCCAGCCACGCCGACCTCGACCGGGTGCTCTGGCGGACCGTGACGGACTGGCTGGCCGCCGACTGGCCGTTCCGGGCGGTGCGATACGCCAGTCGATAGGGCAGATACAAACACGACCGCTGTGTCAGTTGCCCCCCAGGCGAAGGTTGTGGAGCATGACCGCTCGGCCGTCACTCAGCGGCAGGTGTGACCTGGGTCGCTGACCTCATCCAGGCCAACAGCTCGTCCCGGTCGAACTGCCAGGCTTGGGCACCCGGTTCCCGGTGGGCGGGGAAGCGACCGGCACGGCACATGATCTGGATCAGTTTGACCGGGTGGCCGAGCAGTTCGGCGACATCGGCAGAGGTCATGACAGGCGGGTAGCGTCCGCATGACCGTGCCGTGCCCATGGTTGTCCGCCTCCACAACGCCGGTGTTGCGGAGGGCACCACGAAGACCACTATCACGTCGCCGAGCTGGCCGCCTACCGAAATGTCGGGGCCGTGCTGGTCGCCTTGGTCAATTCTCGCACGATGTTGATGAACACTGTCATCGGCAGGAAGAGGAAATACAGGTAGATGAACATGAGCAAGCCAGTGGATCGGAAGATCAACCCGTTGAGCATTGGGAGCGCCCAGCTGATCGCAACGACCGCCCAGAACACCAGGGCGTTGTAACGAGGATAAATGTCAGTGTCCTTGCGTGTCCGCATCGCCCAAGCAGTGAAGAGGGCGATGATCACGGTTCCGGCCGAACCGAATCTGACCGTTCTCTCCACATCCTGGGTAAACATGAAGATTGGGATCACAGCCAGGGCGGAGAGGCAAATCGAGAAGCCAAACGACATGACCATACGGACTCTC
This sequence comes from Acidimicrobiia bacterium, assembly GCA_029863625.1. Taxonomy (GTDB): domain Bacteria; phylum Actinomycetota; class Acidimicrobiia; order Spongiisociales; family UBA4744; genus UBA4744. The sequence goes on along the minus strand of JAOTUY010000095.1, from coordinate 1,475 downwards.
CATGCTGATACGGCATCCCACTTCCCACCAGGACTCAACGCCCCTACCAATGCGGCAAAACCAGCCATGCTTATCCCCATGCTGCCGATCAGCATGAAGAACCACTCGCCTTCCATGAGTCATCTCCCCTCGTGACCTCGGGTTGGGCACCATCGGCGAAACAGCGGGTCCGCTTCCCCAGGAGCTGTCTCTCTCTGGCCGCTGACAACTCGCCCGGCCCCTGGTCGGGAGAAGACCCGCCATGTATTCGGATTCGCCCTCTCGCCAATCACCGTACGTCTGATTTGCGTCTTTGTGAAGATGGCTAAACGCAGGCCGACAGTCGGCAGGCCGGTCCCGAGCACGAACCTGCCGACCAGCCCACCGACCACCGTCCCAGCGTGATAGTGCCCGGCCCCGGTCAACTCGATCCACTTGCCGTGGTGTGTTTCGTGGGGTCGTTTGCCTCTAGATCTTGGCGGGTGGAGGTTTGAGGATGGTGGTAGTGGCCGGCCCCGGTCAGCTAACCGGTCGGGGACGGCGTCTATCGGACAGCAATTACCAGGAAGAGGCCGATGGTAAGGGCGGCAAGTCCCCAGATGCGGATAGCCCCGGAGGGTAGAACCAGGAACCATTCGATAAGGGTACGGAGGCGGCCGGGCCCCAAAGACACAAAGGCGATCACAATAACGATCGTCAGGATGCCGAGGACAAGCAACGTATTTGGGAAACGGCTTCCCGTTGCGGCCCCGATGAGAGCCGCTCCGATGACGAGCCTGCTGATGATCACCCAGGGAAACAGGAATTGGTAGGGAAGAGAGAGGAAGCGCACCAACACATTGGGTCGGATAACACTGAGGACGCCGATCCCAATCAACATCCATCCAAACACCGTCACGATCACAGACATGTCAAGTAGCTCACCGCCATCTCGCAGTTGTCGATGTTGAATGCCCCGACTATTTCAACCATACGCCTCGCATGGACCCAACCCGATCACCTCGCTACCGAAGACCCATTCCCCGCGGCGCAGCTCGTCGATGCTCTCCCGGTCGGCGACCTGGCGGGGACCTCGGGTGAGGGCGATGAGGAGGCGACGGTGCGGGCCGGAGAGGGCGATGCAGGACATGACCCGAAACTATTCGGGGCCTATGACAATTGCCGACAAATGGCCCAGTGGGGTGCTGTTCCGCCCGACATGAGGGCAGGACGCGCCGAGGACCCTCAGCGGTGATCGTCGAGGGTCCTCGAAAACACTCGTTACATGTACCCGAGTTCGAGGCCGACAGCGCCCCAAACCTGCATCTGCTCTTGCACACCCTCACCTGCCGCGACGATTTCGTACTTGATGTCCGGCACTGAGAACGTCACCTTGGTATACAGCTTGGCGAACTCGTCGGATCCGATGATCTCGAAGAGCGTCTCCCGGTGACCAGGGATGATCATTGTCCCTAGCCCCGAGGGAGCCAGGTAGGCCATCGGTTCTCCACATTTGC
>JAOTUY010000094.1 GCA_029863625.1 Acidimicrobiia bacterium | reverse complement strand
ATCCAGCTCCTGCCTGCCGTCGTCGAGGTCGCGATCGCCGCACACGCGCTCCCCGAGGCCACCCAGGCCGCCGAGGAGATGTCCGAGGTCGCAGACGCCACCGGGACCGCGGCCCACCTCGCGTGGGCCGAGCACGCCGAAGGCCGGGTGGCCCTAGCCGAGAATCGGATCACCCAGGCCATCGTCCACCTGAGACGGGCCAAGGCGATCTGGGAGGACCTTTCGATGCTCTACGAGCTCGCCCGCACGAGGGTCGACCTCGGCCGAGCCCTTGAGGCCCGGCGGGATGCCGAGGCAGCAGACCTCGAATACGAGGCGGCACGAGCGGTGTTCGTCGAGCTCGGGGCCGCACCCGACGTGCGGATCATCGACGGCCTGGTGCACCGGTCCGGGTCCGAGCGGCCGGCGGGGCTCACCGATAGGGAGGTCGAGGTGATCCGCCTCCTCAGCTCGGGCGCCACCAACCGGTCGATCGCCGCCGACCTCGTCGTGAGTGAACGCACCGTCGACCGGCACGTTTCGAACATCTTCACCAAGATCGGCGTGTCGTCGCGGTCGGCCGCGACCGCCTGGGCGATCAGGAACGGTTTGGCCTGAGACGACGCCTCGTGGGTACTCCTACCCACACCCATCATCGCCCGAAAATGGGTGGTTCTGGCGATGCGGCGACCCGCCGGTTCCTATACGTTGGCGGCAGCCGACACGAAAGGAACCGACCATGACCGACACTCTGTACGAGCCCGGCAACGAGTACTTCGACACCATCGTCATCGGAGGCGGCCAGACGGGATTGACGGTCGGGTACGAGCTCGCCAAACGCGGCGTCGACTTCGTGATCCTCGACGCCAACGAACGGGTCGGAGACGCATGGCGCATGCGGTGGGACTCGTTGCTGCTGTTCACCCCGGCGCGCTACAACGGGCTGCCGGGCATGCCGTTCCCTGCGAAGGCCGACGCCTTCGTCACCAAGGACGAGGTCGCCGCCTACCTCGAGGCGTACGCGGAGGCGAACGACCTCCCCGTGCGTTCCCACACGAAGGTGACCAGGGTCGGCCACGACGGCGAGGCCTATGTCGTCGAGGCCGGCGGCCGTGAGCTGCGCTCGCGCAACGTCGTCGTCGCGATGGCGAACTACCAGGTCCCCCACGTCCCCGACTTCGCACCCGACCTCGACCCCGGCATCGTGCAGATGCACTCGAGCCGGTACCGGCGGCCCTCCCAGCTCGCCGACGGGCCGGTCCTGGTGGTGGGGCTCGGCAACTCGGGCGCCGACATCGGCCTCGAGGTCACCCGCACCCGCGAGACGTACATCTCCGGGACACCCGCCGCCGTCATCCCGTTCCGGATCGAGCCGTGGTTCGGGCGCAACGTGGGCGTGAGGCTCGTGCGCTTCGGCGCCGTAAAGGTGCTGAACACCAGCACCTTCATCGGGCGCAAGGCTCGGCTCAAGATGATGCAGCACACCGGCGGCCCGATCGTGCGGGTCAAGCCGGGCGACCTCGTCGCCGCCGGGGCGCATCCTGTCCCCCGGGTCACCGGCGTTGAGAACGGACGCCCGATGCTCGCCGACGGCACCGTGCTCGACGTCGCCAACGTCGTGTGGTGCACCGGCTTCCGACCCGGGTTCGACTGGATCGACCTCCCGGTGTTCGACGACAAGGGCCAGCCGATCCACGAGCGTGGCGTGGTCGCCTCCCAACCCGGCCTCTACTTCTGCGGGCTGTTCTTCCTCCATGCCCTGTGGTCCGAGACGCTCTCTGGCATGCCGATCGATGCCGAGTACATCGCCGACCGCCTGGTGGCGCGGAAACAGGAGGCCCTCACCGGCTGAGGGATGTCCCGAAACGCTGTGGTCGCGGTGTGGTCGCGGCCGCCTCGAGGAGGGCGTCAGAAAGCGAAGCGCCTCGGGGGCCGGACAAAGGGAAGCTGCGGTCGCTATGGTCATGGAGAAGTCGCTCGGGAGACTGATTGGTGCCCGGAGCATCGGACTACGGAGGGCCGCGAGAGGCGCTCGAGCAATACAAGGCGGTCGTCGAGGCCGGCGCCGGAGACGCAGTCGTGAAAGGCGCCAAGAGCGCCTACACGTCACGTAATGGGCACATGTTCAGCTTCCTCGACGCTGAAGGGTCGATGGCGCTGCGGCTGTCCGACGCGCTCGGGAAGGAATTCCGGTCGACCTACGACAGCGGTCCGGTGATTCAATACGGGAGCCTGATGCACGGCTACGTGTCGGTACCGGCGGAGCTCCTGGCCAACACCGATGAGCTGGCGGCTTGGTTCGACAGGGCGTACGACTGGATCGGCACACTGCCCCCAAAGCCAACCAAGAGGAAGAAGTAGCTACTCCTCGCACTCTTCGGCAGTCGCCGCAGTGAGCGAACCAGCCCGCTCCTCGATGAACCAACAAACGCGCGGGTCACACGCACGGGGTATCGTTCGAAGACCATGATCTGGAGATACCGCATACGGGCAGTTACGACCGTGGCCCTGCTGCTCGTTCTAGCGGCTTGCGGCGGCTCCGACGAGGAAAGCTCGGGTGAGGCGTCCACCACCGGAGGCGGCGACGACGGCGAATTCCTCGTTGGTGGCGACCTCGACCGGCCCGATTACTTCCCATCGGACTTCTACCTGCCGGCAGGACTGACCATCAAGAGCGTCTCCCAGAACCCATCCTCGGAGATGATCTCCCTATCGGGAACGTTCGAGAGCGGCGATGCGGCGGCCATCCAGGCGGACATGGTCGCCGGCCTGCAGGCGGCTGGGTATGAGCTGCTCAGTAGTGACGATATGGCCGTGTTCGTTCGCAACGGCGTGGGAAGGGTCCGGGTGCGAACGTCGGAGTTCCTGGGTGAGCTCACCCTGTCAGTCGATATCGACACGTGGACGGACGAGCAACTCGACGAGCTGCGCGGCCTCGTCGCCGAAGAGGTCGTGGTGCCGGGGCGGGCGACCGCCGAGGTCGGTGGCGAGAGCCTCGAGGCCGAGGGTGAGTGCCGGCTCAAGGGATCGCGCCGCTTCTTCTTATCAGACGACGTCACGATCACGCTCCAGATCGACGAGAGCCAAGATCCGGTCCTGTTTTACGCCGACGTGACGATGCCGGACGGCAAGGTGTTCATAATCGACGCGTCGGCCGAATCGCAGTACGACTCGACTCCGGAGCGGCTCTCCGCAAGCGGCCAGATGGCCGAAAACTACAACGAAGCAGCCGGAACCCTGCCGTTCGCGATCACGGCTACCTGCGACGTCTGACGAGCCTTTCTCCGCGTCATCATGCTGCCGTGCTCACCTTGGCAGCGACCGGACTCCGCGTCTCAGAGCTGGTACAGGCGGAGTGGCGAGACCTCTTCCAGGACCCTGAAGGACGCATCGGTCTGCGGGTGCTCGGCAAAGGCGACAAGGAACGAGTGATCCGTGTTCGAGCCGACTTGCTTGGGGTGTTATCGGAATTGCACGGTTCCGAGGAGCTGAATGCTAAGGATCGCACCCCTCTCCTCCCTCCTCCCGCGGCACACCGCCTACACCGCCCGGGGCATCCACAAGCTTGTTGTCCAAGCCACCGAAGTCGCCGGTCTCGACAAACCGATCAGCCCACATTGGCTTCGGCATACCACGCCACTCTGGCAGCAGCTGGGGTGCACCTGCCGTGGTGATCCAGGCTTCTTTGGGTCACGCACGGCTGGAAACATCCCAACGGTACATCCACTGGGCGCGGGGATTGGCGCGGCCGCCCGCTCTCGGGCACGGAGCAGGACCCGTCGTGTCCGCCACCCAAGGAGACCCAACCCCACCACACTGACAACCCAACCACCCCCGGACCGGCACACCCCGGCCCGATTCAACGCGTCCCCAACACCACAGACCCCCTCCAGAACGCGAAAACTCGAATCAAAAAGCCCCTTGACAACTCACGCCCGCTCAGGGATGCCGATCCAGGGCACTCGTCGGAATGGGTGTTATGGCGCGAGATCTGGGCGATATGGGCGGGAAGAAAGCTCGATTGACGCTACGCCGGGGATGAGACCGGATCGACGACTTTTTCGACCGTCGACGTCAGGCGCGGTATTGACACGACGAAGCATGCACCACCAAGACGGTCGGATGTCCGGTAGGCGATGGTGCCGCGGTGTGCTTCGACCAGCGATCGGGCGATGGGTAGGCCGATCCCGGAGCCGGGGATGGTGGCGTCGAGGCGGTGGGCACCGCGTTCGAAACGTTCCCAGATCACTTCCTGATAGCGTTTGGGGACACCCGAACCGTTGTCGTGTACCTCGATCGTGACATGGCCGTGGTTGGCGTAGGCCTCGACCTCGACGCGGCCCTGCCCATAGCGGGATGCGTTGGTGAGCAGATTGACGAGCACTTGTGTCACACGGCGGCGGTCACCCAGAATGTGAATACCGGATTCGGCGTTGAAATCGACCTTGGTTTCGGTTGACTCGGGGAGCATGTTGGCAGCGTCGGTGATCGTCTCACCAAGATCCATAGTGTCAACTTCGAGATCGGTGTTGGCAAGTCGGTTGCGGGTCACGTCGATGAGATCGGTGACGATGCCTCCGAGGTGGCGGCTCTGGCGGTCGATGATCTCGGTCAGCTCGACCCGCTTTTCTGAGCCGAGTTCTTCGCCACGTTCTTTGAGGAGCTGTGCGAATCCTTGAACCGAGGTGAGCGGGGTGCGGAGTTCGTGAGAGATCGAGGCGATCAGGTCGTCGCGTTGTTTCTCGACGAGTTCCCGGTTCTCGCGGATCGCTACGCCCTGACGTCCGATGATCAGCAACCCGACGACACCCGAGGCGATCTGGAGTATGGATGCGTCTCCACCAATGTCCAACAGGGTGAGACCGAAGAGGAGCATGATGGCTCCATAGGGGGCGGCCAGTTGCCAGATCCGAGTGGAACGGTCGACCAGTTCGGTTGTCTTGACACCGCGCAGGAGATACCAGCCGGCCACGATGATCGCTGCGTTGTCGAGCAGCCACAGTGAATCCAGCCAACCGCCCGACATGTAGGTGTCTGCTTCCACCTGGATGAGGTAGATGTAGTCGGCGACGAAGGTGATGATCATGCTGGCCGCCAAGGCCAGAAGGCGGGCATCGAAGCGGAGGGAGCTGCGCCGCACCGCCAGGATCATCAGGCCGACGAGCAGGAACACATCACCCAACGGGTACATGATGTTGACGAACTGTTCGAGAAACCCGAGCTCTGGATCGAGGTAGATCTGGTCACCCAGATAGGCGACCCACATGATCGCTCCAACCGCGACGCTGCCGGCGAGAGCGTCCATCAACAGTCGAATCCGTTCCAGTCGACGTGGCTTGACGTGAGGGAGTAGCAGCATTCCCACAAACACCAGTGGATAGCCGAGCACATAGAAAACGTCTGCCCAACCCGGGTAGGGCACCTCGACCTCGAGGATGGCTTCGTAGTACACCCAGATGATCTCTCCGATACCCCAGGCCAACACCCCGGCACCGACCGTCAACCAGGCAACCTTCGACCGCCCGTCCTGAGTCATGGCCGCGCCCATCACCACCAAACCGGCACCCGCCGGAACAATCACATAGACGATCTGACTGAAATCAAATGCAACATCCTCGGACAGCAATTCGAAACCAAGCAGCGCCGCCGAGATCAACGACAAGGCCAACAAACCCAAGACAGCGGACCGTGCCGCGGGGTGGTGCATCCAGTGCGAACGGCCTGGTTTGATGGCTGCTACTTCCGCCATGAGGTGTCCTTTTGTGAGGGAGCGACTGGTTCAACGATGTATCGGATGCGCCACCGTCAGACTTGACCACTGAATCGACCATCGAATCGCTCCCCAACCCCGCCAGGTCACCAATTCTCCGGGGATTGGTCCTACAGAACAGGGAACACCTGGTCGATCAATCTGAGGAACCCAACAACAGCGAGACGAGAAGTGTCCAACCCCAAAGTCTTGGTCATTGAAGACGCCTTCGCCACCCGTCGTCTGGTGGAGCTGAGCCTGGCCTACGAAGGCTTCGAGATAATCCAACGCGAAGACGGCCCATCAGGACTCGAAGCAGCCCTGACGCTCATCCCCGACCTGATCGTGCTCGATATCGCCCTACCCGGCATGGACGGCTGGGAAATACTCAGCCATATCCGAGCCGATCCCAAAACGAAGCACATCCCGGTGGTCGTCATCACCGCTCACGACACAGCCGAAACAAGAACCAAGGCTAACCACTCGCACGCCGACGGCTTCGTCGGAAAACCGTTCGACCTCGATCAACTCCGCAACGAAGTCAACAAACTCATCGGCACCCGCCAACCACACAAAACGCCAGCCGAATAGCCCGCAGATCCTCAAAGACGACATGGCTGCCGGATGGAGGCGGGCCGACCCCAACCACCGCATAATCACGCTCCACACCCCCGGCGCAGAAGCCAGAAACCATCCTGGAACCGGCAGGGAGAGGCACTCACCGGTCGGGCGGT
>JAOTUY010000039.1 GCA_029863625.1 Acidimicrobiia bacterium | reverse complement strand
GCAATTTCTGTCTGAAGAATCTGCCGGATGATCCGATCTTCAAGTTCGTTGACATGCTGTACCACATCGTCCCGCCGATCCTGGAGGAACAAGGCAAGGCGAAGAACCCTTGGCCGAACGTCGACGCCCAATCGGGTGTGATTCAGTGGCACTATGGCCTGCAGGAATACGACTTCTACACAGTGCTGTTCGGCATCGGGCGCTCGATCGGTGTGCTGGCCAACGTCATCTGGGACCGGGCCCTCGGCTATCCGATCGAACGTCCCAAATCGGTCACCACCGCAATGCTTGAAGAAGTGGCCGGAATCAGAAGCGAATAGAACCAAGAGTCCGATCTTCAGGGGACGTCGTTGGCGTCCCCTGAAGACTGGCGTACCAATCAACGCGAGGAGCGTGTTCGATGACACAACGAGAAGATGCGGTTCTGCGCGTCGGCGATCAGGAATACACCCTGCCGGTGATCGTCGGGACCGAGGGCGAGATCGCTGTGGACATCAATCAACTGCGCGGAACGACTGGCATGGTCACGTTCGATCGAGGCTTTGCCAACACCGCCGAGACCAAGAGCGCCATCACGTTCCTGGACGGCGAAAAGGGAATCCTTCGATACCGGGGGTACCCGATCGAGCAGATCGCCGAACAAGCCACATTCCTCGAAGTAGCCCTCCTGCTCGCCAGCGGCCAGCTTCCTTCCCAATCTGAGCTCGATGAATATGCCGACGAGGTAACACACCACACCATGCTCCGGGAGGATATGAAGCATCTGTTTGAGGCTTTCCCACGGGAAGCTCATCCGATGCAGATTCTCGCGTCTGCGATTTCGGCTTTGGCCACCTACTACCCGGACGCACTGGACCCTCGCGATCCGTGGGCCAAGGACATCAGCATGAAGCGCCTGCTGGCCAAGGTGCCGACGATGGTCGCCTGGTCCTACAAGTACAGCCAGAACCAACCGTATGTCTATCCGCGTAACGACCTCGACTACGTGGCCAACTTCCTCCACATGATGTTTTCCTATCCGACGGAGAACTACGAAGTCGACCCCGCCATTGCCAAGGCGTTGAATGTGTTGTTCATTCTGCACGCCGACCACGAACAGAACTGCTCGGCAACAACGGTGCGGGTAGTTGGGTCGGGGCACGCCAACATCTTCTCGTCGGTGGCGGCGGGCGTGCATGCGCTTTCCGGTCCGCTTCATGGCGGAGCCAACCAGGGTGTGGTCGAGATGCTCGAGGAGATCGTCACGGCCGGCGGCGACATCGCACCTTTCGTCGAGCGAGCGAAGGGCAAGGAAGACCCCTTCCGCTTGATGGGATTCGGTCACCGGGTCTACAAGAACTTCGATCCCAGGGCACAAATCATCAAACGACACGCCCAGGAGGTGCTAGCCAAACTTGGGGCCGACGACCCTCTCCTCGACGTAGCCATGCAGCTCGAAGAAGTCGCGCTCGGCGACGACTACTTCATCGAGAAGAAGCTCTACCCCAATGTCGATTTCTACTCGGGCGTCATCTACCGGGCCATGGGCTTTCCCACCGACCTGTTCACCGTCCTCTTCGCGATCGGCCGTTTGCCGGGCTGGATTGCGCAATGGCACGAGATGCAAAAGGACCCGACCACCAGAATCGGCCGCCCACGCCAGATCTATATAGGTGAACCAAAGCGAGACTGGGTGGCGATAGAAGAAAGAAGTACTTCTTAGTACTCAGTACTCAGTACTAGGTACTTCTTCCTCGAACGCCTCTCCCAGTACCTTTCCGCTGACCGCGTCAACCCGCACCAGGCCGCGAGTGACCGGCGGGTCGTCCGCCGCATAGACCATCACGTGCCAGACGGGCCGGGATCTCCATCCTTCGAAGGTCACGGCCGCCGAAGCGTGGCCGACCGGAAACGATACTTCCCGGCTCGCCACCGCCAGGGCCTCCTCGGCGGTTGTATTCAGCTTCCAGGCCGACAAGAAATGGAACACTCCGATGATGGCGAGTACGCCGGCCAGCAAGTACAGACCGGCCGGTAACCCGAGGACTGCCCCGAGCGCGGCGAGAACGGCTCCGGCCAGAAACATGACACCGGACGTCCGGCGCCGGGTCGGGCTCGGGAACTCGTACGGTCCGGCCACGTTGGAATCGAGATCCTCCGGGACTCCTTCCGCGTCTGCCAGTTCCCGGGGGATCTCGATGCCGTCCATGAACTTACTTCTGGACCAGTTCGACTGCTTCCAGGGCGGCCCGGTCGAGGACTGCGTCGCCGCGCCTTCGATGCCAGCCGTCCCACAATGCCAACATCGACGGCAGAACCAACACAGAGGCGACGAGGGCGAACCCGATGGCGTACACGGTTACCTGGCCCATCTGCGCGAACGGTTTCAGCGATGAAGTCATGAGGACCCCGAACCCGGCCATGGTGGTGAAGGCCGATCCGGCCAACGCTCCACCCGTATGGCGGGCCGTGGACCGCATCGCTTCCACCGGGTCGTCGAAACGAATTCTGTCCTCCTGGAAGCGATGCGTGACATGGATGGTGAAAGGAACACCGATGCCGATCGCTAATGCAGACAGCGTCGCAGTAACGGGGTTGAAGGGGATGCCTGTGGCGGCCATCATCCCGAACGTCCATAGCACGACCAGAGCGACGGGCAAGATCGTGATCACGCCGAGGAATGGTCGGCGTGACTCGAACCAGAAGTTGACGACCAGCAGCAGCATCGCAGCGATCAGGGTGATGAAGAGTGACCGAACCTGCGAGTCAGAGAGGCTCTGGATGATGACCGACGAGATGATCTCCTGCGAGGTTGCTATCACTTCCAGACCGGTCTCGGAAACCGGTGCGAAGTCGTCAACAAGATCCGTCTGCAAGGCAACTGCCCCCATTTCCCCGGCGCTGGTTTGGATGGTGAACTGGGCGGCACCATAGTTCCCCGCCGAACCCGACAACACTTGACCCATCTGGTCGGGAGCTGCGTCCAACGCCGCCGCAAAGATGGCGTTCACATCAGCGTCCGCCGACACCGAAAGATCCTCCAGGAGCCCCTTGGAAAAGGCCAATTGTGCGAACTCCGGCGAAGCGGGTTGACCCTCAGACCCTTCCGTCGGCTGGAGCAAGGTTGCAACTACGGAAACGGGAGACTGCGCAGACGCAAACCCTCCGAAAGCGCTGACATTCTCGGTGTCGGCCAGGTTCTGCCATGCCTCAAACATCGCGTTGTAGGCCTCGGGCGTGGCAACATCGCCCTCGATGAGCACCGCGGTGGACTCGCCGAAGCCCCCACCGAACTCCTCAGACAGTGTATTGAAGGTGCCCACCGCAGGCGAGTCTTCGGGCAGGAAGTCCGTGAAGCTGAACTCTGTGCTCAGCTGGGTCAGCCCGAAGTACCCGACGCCGCCCAAAACGAGGGCGATGAGCAATGTGGGGATCGGGGCATGTTCGGCCAGCACCGCAGTGCGGGCCATCAACCTGGGAAGAGCACGCTCGGTTGCTCCGGCGGCAAGCGCTTCACTGGGAAGACGTCCGGCCCGTTCAGCGCGGCGGTCGAGCAGTAACCGGACCGCCGGAACGAAGGTGAGCATCAGGACGAATGCGGCCAGGATTCCCACGGCGGACAGGATTCCAAAATCGGCCAGGGCAGGTACGGGGTTGAAGACGTTGGTCAGAAAACCGACCGCTGTAGTCAACGTGGCCAGAATGAGGGCTACGCCAACGGTGCTAATGGCCCGGCCGGTGGCCCCGGCCACGTCGCGACCCTCTCCAAGTTCCTCCCGATAGCGAGCAGTGAGGTGGATGGCATAGTCGACGCCCAATCCGACCAGAAGAATGGGGATGATCTGACCAATTTCATTGAATGGGCCTATGAAATCCAGGTAGCCGGGCCCCAGCAGAACTCCGATCCCCTGTTCCCAGGTGATTGCCATGAGGATGACCCCCATGGTCAACACGATGTCTGCCCCACTCCGCCGAAGCGCATGAACCAGCGTCAATCGGCCCTTGGGTCGGAGGAAGTAGACGAAACCGAGGATCGCCACGATGATGACGATGGCGTAGAGGAATAGCCGCCCGACTTCTGCCAGGAAGTCGGTGTCGCCGCCGAAGAGCAGGGCAAAGCTGAAGGGGGACACGGTGATACCACTACCTGCGTCGATGCCGCTGAGATCCTTGCCTAACTCGACTTCGAGATCGATCAACTCGTTAAATGCTTCATCGCCGTCCGCGAATTGTGATGAGTCCAGGAAGATGATGGCCAGGCCGGAAGGAGCCATTGGCACCGTGAGGTCGGCGTTTTGTGAGGCAAGCTGAGTGAGAAACCCGGTTTGCTCTGGAGGGGCAGATTCAGCCGACTGTTGGTAAAGCTGCTTCACTTCGGCGTCGGTGAGGTCTTCAGTCGAGATTCCTTGCTGGGCGGCGGAGCCCAGGACACCGTCGAGAAAGCTAACTACGCCCGGTCGCTGAGCCTGCACCGACAGGTAGACGCCCGCCTTACTCTCCGCCACCACGCGGTTGATCTCCTGCACCGCACGCAGACCCGACGCCGAGATGACATCGTCGCCTTCAATGATGACCTGGATGACCTCTTCCGATGCACCGCTGGAAAACAGATCACCGATCCGTTCAGAAGCCTTGATCTCGGGCGTGTCGGGTGCGAATCCTTCCTGACCGGTTGAGCGCACCATTTGCGAGTTCAGGGCACCCAACAAGGCGGTTGCGATCAGCACGACCACAACAATGAAAACGGGAGCGCGTTGAGCGGCGCCGGACAAGAAATGGACGAGAGCTTTCACAATGTTCTCCGTAACCAGTATCGAATCGAGGGGTGGCGGAGCCGCCAACCGGGCCCTAGCTTAGGAGACAGCTAGAGATTGTTGGTCATCGTGGCGGAGCAGCCGCCGCAACGAGCGACGCCAGCGCTTCCTCGGCGCTGAGGCCTCTTTGCTCCGTGTCTTCACCGTAGAACCGAAGCCCAACGGTGCGGTTCTCAACGTCGCGGTCACCGACTACGAGCACGGCTGGATGTTTGTCTGTGAGCGCCCGCCGGATTTTCTCACCGACGGTTTCGCCGGTCTCATCGACCTCAACCCGGAGTCCCGCTGCCTCGAACATCCCGGCGACTTCACCTGCGTATTCCAGATGGCGGTCGGCTACAGGAACGATCGTGGCTTGGACCGGCGCCATCCACATGGGAAAGGCACCGGCGTAGTGTTCGACCAGGATGCCGAAGAAACGTTCCACGGACCCGAACAAGGCCCGGTGGATCATCACCGGCCGTTCCCGGGTGTTGTCGGTGGTTGCATATTCGAGACCGAAGCGTTCGGGATTCCCGAAGTCGACCTGTATGGTCGAAAGTTGCCACTTCCGACCGATGGCGTCCTTGATATGCACGTCTATTTTCGGCCCGTAGAAGGCTCCCTCTCCCTCTGCGACCTTGTGGTCGAGCCCCGCCTTGGCCAGAGCCTCCGCCAGCGCCTCGGTCGCTTCATTCCAAAGGTCGACCTCGCCGACGTACTTGTCGGGCCGGGTGGACAGCTCGGCCTCGAATTCGGTGAACCCGAAATCCCGAATCACCATCAGCGTGAAGTCGAGGAGGTTCTGCAATTCGTCTCCGAGTTGGGCCCGGCTGCAGAAAATGTGACTGTCGTCCTGGGTGAACCCACGGGCACGCAGCAGGCCGTGCAAAACGCCCGACCGCTCATACCGGTATACGGTCCCCAATTCGAAGAATCGAAGCGGAAGTTCCCGGAAGGAGCGGCTGCGGCTCTTGAACACCAGGATGTGGAAAGGACAGTTCATCGGTTTCACGTAGTAGCCGTCACCATGATCGAGTTCCATCTCCGGATACATCGCGTCGGCATAGAAATCGAGGTGTCCTGAGATCTCCCAGAGGCGCGCCTTGGCAACGTGAGGGGTGGCGACGATCTGATAATCATGACTCAGGTGAGTACGGCGGCTGTAGTCCTCGATGATCATCCGCATGAGTCCGCCCTTTGGATGCCAGACGGCCAGCCCGCTTCCCAACTCCGGCGGAAACGAGAACAGATCCAGCTCGGCACCGAGCTTGCGGTGGTCCCGTCGTTCTGCCTCCTCGAGCCTGTGCAGATAGTCGTTGAGCGCCTTCTTGTCCTCCCAGGCAGTGCCGTAGATACGTTGCAGTTGAGGCCGTTTTTCATCGCCCCGCCAGTAAGCACCGGCAGTCCGCAGCAGCTTGACCGCGGACAATCGTCCCGTCGAAGCTACGTGGGGACCACGGCACAGGTCGACGAATCCGTTGTTGCTATACGCGCTCACAACTTGACCGGCATCCACTTCGGTCTCGTCGACCGACTCGATGATCTCCAATTTGAACGGCTGATCGGCAAAGACCTGCAGCGCCTCGGCTTTTGACATTTCACTGCGGACGAAAGGTTGATCGGCAGCAATGATCTCCGCCATCTGTTCCTCGATGCGCTCGAGGTCCTCCGGCGTGAATGGCCGGCCGATGTCAAAGTCGTAATAGAAGCCATCCTCGATCGCCGGACCGATCGCAAACGAGGCCCCTTCGAACAAGTTCAGCACTGCTTGAGCGAGGACATGGGCGGAGGAATGGCGCAGCACGTGCCTGCCCTCTTCGCTCTGATCTGTGACGATTTCCAGCTGCCCCCCACCGGGTAGCGGAGAGGTCACATCGAGCCAGGCACCGTCCAGCTTCACCGCCACCGCAGCTTTGGCGAGTCTCGAACCGACACTTTCGGCGACCTGGAATCCGGTGGTTCCATCAGGAAATGATCTGCGAGAGCCATCGGGAAAAACGATTTCTATGGACACGTTGCCTCTCTCCCGTAGTGTTTGCGGGTAGCGTATTGAAGCCGAATCCCAACGATACGACCACTTGCCAATCCCGAGGGGTGAATATGGAACCTGTCGAAATAGCAAAACGGCTGGCCGGCGGCGGGAAAGTCCAAGAAGTCACCCGCGGCACCAACCGAGTTTTCCGCATTTGGCCGGAAGGCGGAAATGTCTCCTTGATCAAGGTCTATGCCTCTCCCCCCCACGAGCGTCGCGAACGGCGAGCCTTGCAGGCCCTGGCGGGCATCGAAGGCGTGCCTCAGGTCATCGACCGTGGCACGGACGAGGAAACGAGTTGGGTCAAGTTCGACGACCCCGGCACCTGGTCGCTGGCCAACCTACCCGAGAGCCCAGGAGCGGCCCGTCGGGCTGGTCAAGTTCTTCATGCGGTGCATCAGGCCGACCCGCAGCTGCTCTCGAATCTCGCCGGGGGAATGGACGCTGAATGGCTGGCTTCAGATTTCCGCTCGACCTTCGAACGTCTCGGGCGGTACCGGCGAAAGCTGCAGATACCAGCCGATTTGTTGCAGAAGGCCCTCACTGTCGATCCGCCACCATGTGGCGAGCCGCGGGCTTCGCACACTAACCCTCGCCCCGAGAGCTTCCTCGTCGATGAATCCGGAGCGGTAACCCTCTTCGATTGGGAGTGGGCGACCCTGGCCCCTCCGGAATGGGATTTCAGTTTGGCAATCTGGCTGTTGCGGCTCCAATCCGGGCCCGGGGCGGCCGCCGCGCTGGCGGAAGGGTACGGCGCCGCGCTTTCGGACGTCGATCTGGATGCCTGGGTTGCCTATCACGCCGGGATGATTCTGCTCCGCGACGCGGAGACCCGCGATGCCCACCCCGACAGCCTGAAGTACATGGTTGACGAGCTTCGGAGGGTTCTCTCGCGCTGAGGTCGCGAAATCCGCCACTATCCGCGCGAGCAGTTCTAGTCTGCCCGCACGGACGAGCTGGAGGAACTTCCGTGTTGGAACTGGTTGCCACTGCGACGATCATTTGTGCTCTGGTTGTGTACGCTGCGCGCCATTTTCGCTCGCGAAGCGGCGCCTTCGCATTCGATAGCAGCGCCCGGCACGAGGACTACCTCGAGCCCGGCGATCTGCCCTGTCCTTGGTGCCGGGCGCCCACTCGCGAGGCTGATCGAGCCTGTCCTTCCTGTGCGCGGGTGTTTGGCTCCCCCGTCCCCGGTTGACCAGCTCACACCACCATCACGAACGACCGGTCGATGTGATCGAGTTCGAATCCGAGCCGCTCGTACATACCTACGGCCAGCCGGTTGGCTTCGTCCACGTAGAGCATGGCGGTGGTTGCCTTCCGGTGCTGGGCTAAATACCAAAGCCCCTCGAGAGTGAGCCACACGCCCAGCGATCGTCTTTGGAAGGCCGGGTCGACCGCAATCACGTAGATCTCACCCAGGGATCCAGGATGAAGCTTGGTCCAGCAGAACCCCGCCAGGTCCTTCCCCTGCCAGGCCATCAAGAGGCCCTCGGCGTCGAACCAGTCCTGGCGGATACGTTCGGCCAGCATGACGCGAGTCCACGACCCGTTCTCCGGATGGCCGATGAATGCCCGGTTGTTGAGCTCGATCCAGTCTTCTTCGTCGGTCTCCACCCGGAAATTAGCCAGACGCAGACCGGCGGGTTTGGTCGGCGTTTGCCGAGGAGGAAGTGGCGAGCGCATCTGGAGGAGATGTCGCTCCGGATGGAATCCAAGCTCTTCGACCATCTCAGCAACCGTTGGGTGGTAGACCCACACGCGGATCATGCCTCCGCCGGCGGCTCTTGCCAGCTCAACGGCCGCCTGCAACACGCCTCTGATAACCTCGGGTTGCCGGTAATCCGGATGAATTGCGGTCTCCAGCACCCAGCCGTCGCCAGGTCGGTGGCTGAGGTGCAGGTAGGCGATGAGATCGTTCTCGACCGCAAAGATGCGCCCGATCGACCTCTCCGGATGGCCGGCGATCAGATCGAGATACTGGTGCTCACCGATGGGCGCATGGCCGTCGGCGACCCGGCACTGCTCGAACAGGCGACGGAGATCGTCCAGATCCTCGGGGTGGCGCACCGGCCGGCCGTGCATGGAGCCACCCTAGGAGTCTGCCGGGGAAGTAACCTGACGATCCGTGAGCAGTGTCGGCCTTGTACTCGGCGGTGGGGGTATCACCGGAGCTTCCTACCATCTCGCCGCGCTTCTTGCCATCAACATGGCAACCGGATGGCATCCGAACGATGCTGAGGTGATCGTAGGAACCTCGGCGGGGTCTTTTGTCACGTCAACGGTACGGGCCGGAGATCTCAGCATCGACTCGATCGTCAGGCCTCACGAAGGCCGGGAGCAGGTTGCCGAACGGATCAACAAGCAGATCTACCAGCGCCAACGTCCGGGGGGAGTTGTCCGCTGGGTCCGGCGGGGCCTGCTCCCCAGCCTTCGCAAGCCTGGTGTCACCATGCTGCTTGGTAGTCCGGCGCTCCATCACGCCGGCGGGATAGCCGATTGGGTAGCAGAGCAGACAGGCGAGATCTCCGACAATTGGCCCGACCGTGCCACGGTGATCGTTGCCTTCGACATTGCCGGCGGCCACCGGGTTGCCTTCGGCACCGAAGATGCTCCGGACGTAGCGCTTAAGGACGCGGTCGCCGCTTCGTCGGCTGTGCCGGTCGTTTTCAGCCCCTACGAGATCGACGGTCGCTACTACGTCGATGGTGGGGTTGTCTCAGGTACCCATGCTGATCTTCTCCTCGGCAACGCCGATCCGCTCGACCTGGTGCTCGTCCTGGCCCCGATGGCGGCTGAAGAGCCGCGGGATCGTGCGCGCTTTTACGAGGGAGTCTTCGACCGTGTTGGGCGTAGCGCCCTCGACGATGAGCTGCGGATGGTCGAGTCCGCCTGGCCCGACACCGAAATCCTTGTTTTGCGACCCTCCCCGATGGTGCTCGAGGTAATGAGGCCCAATCCCATGGACCCGGCCGCGGCCGTTCCCACCTTTGTGCGGACGCTCGCCTCCCTGCGTAACAAGCTGGCCAAGCCCGACGTCTGGGACATTCTCGACCGTCACCTCAACGTTCACACACACCGGCCTTGATCGGAGCCGGCCGGCCCACCAACATGAAGGCCTTTTCGGGCTAGCGACGGCGTCCCAACGGCCTGAACGACCCGGGACTAGTCCTTTTGTGGTCCGCTCGAACCACCCTCCAGATCGCAGCTGATCCCGGCCGACACAGAGAGAAGCGAATTGGAGATCCAGCGATATGCAAGAGGCCAAACGGGGCAAACACGAACGGCGGCGACGGAGCCTGGTCGAAACATTCCACCTCGGGCGCGATGCGGCAGCCCGGCGCCTTCGAAAACTCCCATCGATTGTGACGAGAGAGCGCGTGCTGATCGGAAAAGAACGAGCCTATTGAGGGGTCCCGACCCTGAGTTGGTCGAGCGCATCGATCACCCGGGCCAGCTCTTCGGTGGTGTTGTAATTGACAAACCCGATCCTCACCAGTCCGCCCGCTTCCAGCAGTCCCAGCCGTCGCATGACTTCCACTGCGTAGTAGTGCCCGGACCAAACAAAGATCCCACGCTCGCCGAGTCGTCGCTGGACCTCGTCGGGAGTCAAACCCGCCACCGCCACAGCAAAGGTCGGCGTGCGGTTGGCGTCTTTGTGGGTTGGGCCGTGTACGGTCACTCCCTCCAGATTCTCCAACGCCGATAGGAACCCGGCAGCCAACGATTTTTCATGTCCACCGATGGCTTCCATGCTCGCCTGCAGGGCCGCGCGCCGGGGAACCGCAGCGGCGCTCCCACCAGGCGAAGCCAGGTAGTCGACCGCCGCGCTCACCCCGGCCAGACTTTCGAAGCTCTGGGTCCCGGTCTCCCATTTCCCGGGCGGATCCGATGGGGCCGGTCGAACCTTATAGGCCTCGAGCTGGGCCAGAAGCTCATGCCGGCCGTAGAGGAATCCGGTATGTGGGCCAAAGAATTTATAGGCAGATGCGACCAGGAAATCACAGTCGAGCGACTGAACATCCACCAATCTGTGCGGGGTGTAGTGCACCGCATCGACGAACACTCTGGCGCCGACCGAATGCGCTGCCTCGACCACCCGGGCAACATCCACGATCGTTCCCAATGCGTTCGATGCATGTGTAACCGCCACCAATCGGGTGTTCTCCCTCAACAATCCGTCCAGGGCCGAGTAGTCGAGGTCGTACCCGCTCTCGGGAAGAAAATCGAGCCACCGGACGGTGACACCACGTTCTTCGGCGGCAACCAGCCACGGCGTGATATTGGCGTCGTGGTCGAGCCGGGTGACGACAATCTCATCGCCGGCCTGCCAAGTGCGCGCCAGGGCACGACTGACCGCAAAGGTGAGACTGGTCATGTTCTGGCCAAAAGCGATCTCATTCGATCCAGAGTTGATCAGATCCGCGATAGCGCTTCGAGCGGCAGCCGAAATGACATCCGCCTCCCGGCTCGACGCGAAACTGCCGCCGAGGTTGCTGATCCCGCGGTCGAGAACGCCTGCCATTGCGGCACTAACGGCTCGCGGCGTCTGCGTGCCTCCGGGTCCGTCCAGGTAAACAACCGGCTCCCCATCGAGCGTCCGTTGCAAGGCTGGGAAAAGCGGACGAACGTCGTGCGGGTCAAACATTCTTTCTCCGGGCGGGGTGACCAGGCTATCAGTCTTCCGTCGTCAGTTATCCGTCGTCAGTCGTCGGTTGTCAGTCATCGGTGATCGGTACGGACCGGGCGGTCGAAGGCGGACCGACAGATTACTGATGACTCAGTGTGCGGCTACGTACTCATCGAGTTCGGCAAGAAAGACACGGCGCTCCTCGACGCGCAGAAAGGCCGCCTCAAAAGAGTTCCTCGCCAGTAGAGCTAAATCATCGCGACTGAGCTTGAGTGCCCGGGCAACTGCAAGGTAGTTCTCCCCCACATACCCGCCGAAGTAGGCCGGATCGTCCGAGTTGACCGTCACGACGAGACCACGGTCCAGCAACCTCTTCAGGTTGTGATCGTTCAGTGTCGGAAACACCCGAAGCTTGACGTTGGACAACGGGCACATAGTGAGCGGGACTCGCTCCTCGACCAGCCGGATCAGAAGGTCCGCGTCCTCTTCCGACCGGACACCGTGATCAACCCGCCGGGCATGCAGGGTGTCGAGCGCGCCCCAGATGTATTCGGGGGGGCCTTCCTCTCCAGCGTGAGCCACTACCAGCATTCCCGCCCGGCGGGCCTGGGCGAACACAGCATCAAACTTTTCCGGCGGGTTGCCAACTTCCGAAGAATCCAGGCCCACTCCAAGTAACAACTCCCGGTACGGCAGCGCCTGCTCGAGAGTTTCGTGTGCGGACTCAGCGCTCATATGCCGGAGGAAACACATGATCAAGCCGCTCGAGATATCCAACTTCGTGCGACCCGCCGCCAGGGCCCGGCTGATGCCCGACACGACCGCCTCAAAGGGGATGCCTCGTTCCGTGTGGGTCTGCGGATCGAAGAAAACCTCGGCCCGACGGACGCCGTCCCGGACGACTTTCTCCAGATAGGCGTAGGTCAGATCGAAGAAGTCCTGCTCGGTACGCAGCACCTCGGCGCCGTCGTAGTAGATGTCGAGAAACGACTGCAGATCAGAAAACTCGTAGGCAGCTTGCACCTCCTCGACGGATCCGAAACGCAGAGGGACCCGATTACGGCGAGCCATCTCGAACATCATCTCCGGTTCGAGCGTCCCCTCGAGGTGTACGTGAAGTTCTGCCTTGGGCAGACCTCGTACAAAAGCTTCCATCCCCACCCCTCAGCGCGGCGTTCCGACAACTCTATGGCGTCTACGTGGACTTTGCGCAGGGGCAATGGTCCCTTGCGTGAGCCAAGAACACCTCGACGGGGAACCGCCCAAAGGTCAGGTGGCCGTGCACTAGCTTTCGCATCAGGAACAAGAACGGAGGCACACCGGTGACAACCCTCTTGGTGCGGAACGCGACCATGCTGGTAACCATGAACGGCCGGCGGGAGGAGATCCCCGATGGTGGTCTATTCGCCCGCGACGGATGGATCGAACAAGTGGGGCCATCCGGTTCGCTCCCTTTCTCCGCTGATGAAGTCCTGGATCTCAGTGGTCAGATCGTGATTCCCGGACTGGTCAACACCCACCACCACTTCTATCAAACCCTCACGAGAGCGATCGCTCAGAGCGCTCCTCTTTTCGAGTGGTTGACAACCCTCTATCCGATCTGGGCCCGTCTGACACCCGCCGACATCCGGGTTTCGACCCAAACAGCCCTCATCGAATTGGCGATGTCCGGATGCACGACCTCCTCTGATCATCTCTACCTGTTTCCGAACGGATCCAGACTCGAAGACACCATCGAACCTGCCCGAGAACTGGGAATGCGGTTTCACGCCGCACACGGCTCGATGAGCCTGGGCGAAAGCGACGGAGGACTGCCCCCCGATTCGGTCGTCGAAACGGTCGACACCATCCTGGCGGAATCCGAGCGCCTCATCAAGGCTCACCATGATCCGACGCCGGGAGCGCTCACTCGGATCGTGCTGGCTCCCTGCTCGCCCTTTTCGGTGACACCGGAAGTGATGCGCGAAAGCGCGGCCCTGGCTCGCCGGCACGATGTCCGACTGCACACCCATCTGGCCGAAACCAAGGACGAGGAGGAGTTCTGTATTCGCGAGTTCGGGAGCCCTCCGCTGCAGTACGCAGAGGACCTCGACTGGGCCGGAAGCGACGTTTGGTTCGCCCATGCCGTCCACCCAGGACGGGGTGGGGTCGATTGGATGGCCCGGACCGGCTCCGGCGTTGCGCACTGTCCTTCTTCGAATATGCGTCTTGGCTCAGGCATTGCCCCGATCTCCGACTACCTGGCGGCCGGAGTAGCGACCGGACTCGGTGTGGACGGGTCGGCCAGCAACGACGGCGGGCACCTGCTCGGTGAAGCCCGCCAGGCTATGTTGCTGGCCCGAGTCGCTGCGTCACCCGGCCTGGTCCATGCAGAAGAGCAGCCGCAGATGAGTGCCAGGACGGCTCTGGAGATGGCCACCCTGGGTGGGGCGGCGGTGCTCGGTCGCGATGACATCGGGGCGCTGGAGCCCGGCAAGGTGGCCGACTTCGCAGCCTTCGACCTCAACCAGATCGAGTTTGCGGGCGCCCTACACGACCCGGTTGCGGCTCTGCTGATGTGCGCTCCAGTGCCGGCCCGCCACACCTATGTACACGGGTCGCCGGTTGTCACCGATGGCCGGCCGGTGGCGCTCGAACTCGAGTCTTTGCTGGACGAGCACAACCGTGCTTCTCGCAGACTCATCGAGGGCTAAGAATCGCTGAGGGCGATATCCTCGGGACGGACGGGCATTCTCGTCAGGGGTTGGTTGGTGGCTGCCCGGATGGCCGCCATGACGGCCGGACCGGAGCTGATCGCCGGCAATTCCGAAAATCCTTTGGCACCAAACGGTCCCCAGTTCCCGGGTTCCTCGATGACGATTGATGCAATCGGTGGAGCGTCGAGGAAAGTCGGCAGCAGATAGTCGGTGAAGTTGGCGTTGCGCACGATCCCCTTATCGAAGATCAACTCCTCCATGATCGCCAGCCCCAGCCCTTGCATGGTGCCGCCCTCGATCTGACCGACCACCGATTGAGGATTCAAAACCGTGCCAACCTCCTGGGCCGCATCGATGCTGACCACCCGGACCAGGCCCAACTCCGGGTCAACATCAACCACGGCCCGGTGGGCGGCCACCGAGAAATCGACGTGCAGGTTGCCCTGGCCGTTCTCATCCGGTTCCTCGGTGTCGGGATGCCGGAACCGCACAGTCTCCTCGACCGGCCCGGCCGCGCACAGGTCCTCAACCGTGGCGACGAGGCTTCCGCCCCGCCGGACGCCCTGTGCGTCCATGTCATCACCACCGACCCGCTGCAGGGCTGCTCGCCGAACCGCCGAAGCTGCCGCGAACACGGCCCCGCCGGCCATCTGAGTTTGTCGGGAGGCCGAGGTCGACCCGGCCGAACCGATTCTCGACGTGTCATCGAAGAGCACGACGACGTGCTCGGTGCCGAGTACCGAGCGGGCGATCTGCTGAAGAACGGTCACCATGCCCTGCCCGACCTCTATGGCCGCAGTGTGTACCTCAACACCTTGCGGGGTGAGCACGACTCGGGCTTCGGCGTAGTCGTCGAATGCCTCAGCAAAGGCAAGGTTCTTGAGACCGACCGCATACCCGACCCCGCGTACGACCCCCTCGCGGGTTGTGGTGAGACCGGTTCCGCCCGGCAGATGCAGCGGATCGTCGATGACGTCCAGATCGGGAGCCGGAAGCGCCCTGAGCACATTGATGACCTCGACGGTTGGGAGTGGCTCGGTGATGACCTGGCCGCTGGTGGGCAGCTGATCGCCGGGCCCCAACGCGTTGCGCAGGCGTAGCTCAAGAGGGTCGATCCCGATCTCGGCGGCCAGCCGGTCCATCTGCGCCTCGTACGCAAAGCAGGTCTGTACCGCCCCGAAACCTCGCATCGCCCCCGAGGGTGGGTTGTTGGTTCGCACTGCGTAGCCGTCGATGACCACGTTTGGACACCGGTAGGGGCCGATCGAGAAGTACACCGCGTTGGCGATTACGGCCGGCGAGGTCTCCGTGTAGGCGCCTCCGTCCAACAACAGCTTCGCCTCGACCCGGATCAGATTGCCTTGGGAATCGGCCTCGTGCCGGTACCACATACGGGCGGCGTGGCGGTGTACGTGCCCGGCGAAGCTCTCCTGACGGTCGTAGACCATGCGAACCGGCCGACCCGTGTAGAGCGCCAGCAGGCACAGATGCACCTGGAGACTGAGATCCTCCCGAGACCCGAAGGCTCCGCCCACCCCGGCCGGATGGACTCGCACTTGCTCGTCGCGCAGGCCGAGGCTGGCGACGATCTGCCCGTGATCTTCATGAATCCATTGCGAGGGAGCGAAGAGATCGACCCCACCTTCGCCGTCGGGAAAGGCAATGCCGGCTTCGGTTCCCAACGCCGCTTGATCTTGGGTGCCCATTTCGTAGTACCCCTCGACCACGATCTCGCCGTGCGAGTCTGGCTCTCCTCGTAGCGACCGCACGTGGCGAAACACTTCACCCTGCTCCTGGGCTTTCACCAGATCCGTGAGCGGTTCGAGCAGCTCGTACTCGATCACGATGGCGGCGGCGGCTCGGCGGGCGGTCTCCGCGTCCTCGGCGGCGGTGATGGCGATGGGCTGTCCCCAGTAGCGGACCTCTCCCCCGGCCAGCACGGGACGGTCGGGCTTGATCTGCCCGACTGTCGGGCGCCCGGGTACATCATCGTGGGTGAGAACGGCAAAGACTCCGGCGATGGCCAGCGCGGGCGCGATATCGATGGCTGTGATCCGGGCGAAGGGATGTGGTGACCTACGGGTGGCTCCCCAGAGCATCCCTTCCGCCTGGAGGTCGGAGGCGTAGGCGAAGTCACCCTGCACCTTCGGGACGCCGTCGGGGCGGGTCACCGACTCGCCGATGCCGCCCTTCACCCGGGTGCGGGTCGTTGTACTCATGAACGACGCTCCCCCGCCAGCGACTCAACCGCCCGTAGCACGGCCCCGTATCCAGTGCACCGACAGATATTGCCGGCCAGTGCTTCGCGGATCTCGTCGGTGGTCGGGGTTGGATTGTGACCGAGCAGGTGCGCTGTCGAGATGAGAAAGCCCGGGGTGCAGAACCCACACTGCACGGCACCGTGTTCGACGAAGGCTGCCTGGACTGGATGCAACTCGTCTTCGGTTCCAAGCCCTTCGACCGTGAGAACCTCGGAACCCGCCGCATCGCCCGCCATCACAAGACAAGAACAGACGGCCTCTCCGTCGAGCAGCACCGTGCAGGATCCGCATTCCCCCTGGAGGCAAGCATCTTTGGCTCCCAGCAGGCCAAGCCGCTCCCGCAACACGAACAGGAGACTCTCCGGACCATGGACGGCTGCTTCGCGTTCTTCGCGGTTGACGACCAGTGTGATCTTCATGTTCTCAGACACCTTTCGAACAGCCGGCGCGAGAGCACTCCGGCCGCGTGCCGCCGGTATTCTTCGGTGGAGCGATGATCGGTGATCGGCTTCACCTCTTCCGACACCAACCGCGCGAACTCGGCAAGCGCCGCATCTGACTTCTCAGATTCCGAGTTGATCATCTCCTCTGCGCGGCGCGCTCGCAGGACAGTCGGGCCGACCGCACCCAAGGCGACCCGAGCCTGCCCCTCATCGTCCACCATGACACACGCCGAGACGGTCGCTATGACCATGGCCGACCGGACTCCGACCTTGGCGAACTCCTGTCGGCGAGGTAGCGCCTCGGGAAGTACCACCGCCGTTATCAATTCATCATCCTGACGGCTGGTCCGCTTCACTCCCACCAGAAACTCATCCCACCGCAGGGTGCGAGTCCCCCGCCGGGATTGCAGCTCGATGTGGGCATCACACGCCGCCAGGAACGGGTGACTGTCTCCAGCCGGACTGGCGGTACCGAGGTTGCCACCGATGGTGCCGGCCGCCCGAATCTGGGGGGATCCAACCGTGCGGGCAAGCTGAGCGAGGGCCCGAATGGGTCCTTGTTCGATCCGGCGGAAGGTGACCCCGGCCCCCAGCCTGCGCCCGTCCCACTCTTTGAGTTCTTTGACCCGACGGAGAGCAATCACATGCTCGGGCCGACGTGCGTGGTAGTTGATTTCGACCATCAGATCCGTTCCCCCGGCCAGCAGCGTCGCTTCCGGCGAGGCAGCCAAAGCCTCGAGCCCTTCCTCGAGTCCAGACGGACGTTCAATGTTCACGGCCCACCCTTCCTAGCCATGGATCAACCTAGCGGCCTCCGATGGGCTCTTACGACCTGCCCCCGGCCGCATCTCCAAAACGGCGGCTCCGTTCACCACCCCGGATTTCACATTGGCCAGGGCCTGGTTCGCATCTGAAAGCGCGTACGGATCGACCACCGTGCGGATCGGCAGCTGGGCCGACAGGTCCAAAAACTCCCGGGCGTCGGTCCGCGTGAAATTGGCTACGCTCCTGATCTGGCGTTCCCCCCAGAGGTTCTCGTACGGAAACGCGGGGATCTCATCGAGGTGGATGGCGTTCACCGCCACGACACCGCCCGGCTCCAGGGCGCCGAGGGCGGCCACGACGACTGACCCAACGGGCGCGAACGTGACGGCAGCTTGGAGACGAACCGGCGGCGCTTCGTCATAACCTCCCGCCCAGGCGGCGCCCATCTCGAGGGCGCGAGCCCGTTCCTCGGTCGACCGGGTGACGACGAAGACTTCACACCCCCAATGAAGCGCCACCTGAATGGCGAGCAGAGCTGAGGCGCCAAAGCCGTAGAGCCCGAGGCTGCCACCCGGTTCGATGCCGGACATCTTGAGCGCCCGGTACCCAATAACGCCGCCGCACAGGAGCGGCGCAACCTCGAGATCGCCCGCCCCGGCCGGAAGAGAAAATGCGAAGTCGGCCCGGACGGTCATTTTCGTCGCAAAGCCCCCGTCCCGGTCCCAGCCGGTGAACCGCGCCTGCTCACATAGGTTTTCGAGACCCCGCCGGCAGAGATTGCAGGTTCCGCAGGCACCCGCCAACCACCCGACTCCGGCCCGGTCGTCAATCGACCACCCTTCAACCCCGCTGCCCAACCCACTGACGCGGCCGACGGATTGATGCCCCGGGATCACGGGAAGAACGCGGGGCGCGAGATCCCCCTCGCAAAG
Organism: Acidimicrobiia bacterium; assembly: GCA_029863625.1. Taxonomy (GTDB): domain Bacteria; phylum Actinomycetota; class Acidimicrobiia; order Spongiisociales; family UBA4744; genus UBA4744. The sequence continues at coordinate 7,962 of JAOTUY010000039.1, read as the reverse complement.
CTGCAGGTCTGTTCGGCACACCCCGCAGGCCGACAAAGTGAGCAGGAGCTCTCCAGGTCCCGGAACCGGGTCGGGCACTTCATCGAATTGGAGAGGCGCGTTGGCCATCGGCCCGGTATGACGGAGCAGCTGCGCCTGCATGCGAGGAGCCTACCCGTCTTCTACCATCACCACCCGGGAGATCCGCTCGCACAAACCGAGCCGTTCCACGATCTGCGTTGCGGCTTCCTCTGCGGCAGGGGTCCCGGTCTCGGTGAGGGCCACGACCACCCGGGCGCCGGGCGGTATTCCTTTGAGACCCCCTTGCGGATGGGTGAGTACCGTCACACAGTGGTCAACTTCGAGCGTGTCCCGTACACCCAAGCCGGTGAGAATCACTACCTGCTCGGGCCGGTGGGCGACATCGGCGATCCGGCCACCAACGGCACCGACTCCCATCAAGACAACCACGGTGGTGGCCTCCGCCGGAATCACCGGTTCATGGGGACCCGGCGCCTTCAGCGATCGGCCGTGCGCTCCATCGGCTTCGACGAGTAGATAATCGACCGGCACCGACCGGAACAGGGCATCGATCACCCCCGGGGGAGGCCCCGTGGCCTTGTGGTCATCACCACCCGTCGCCAGCGCCACGAGGGAGTTGGCGGCAACGGCCGCCGTCACCGCGTCCCGATCCTCGCTGCGGCACACGGCCGGCAAACCATCGAGCTGAGCACGGCCCATCTTGGTGGTGGTCGTCACCAGGACGTGTTCCCCGGCTCCTGCCAGCTCGACGCCCAGCGCCAACATGAGTGTGGATTTGCCCCCGGCACCCGTAAAGGCGACGAGTTCCCGCGTGCCGAGACCCAACATCCGGACGAGCGACCCGGTCACGCCGGGCTTCGCCGGTTGAGCCAGGTCAGGATGGCCTCCAGAACCCCACCCCCGACCGAGAGGGACTTGTCGGAGATCTCGAAACACGCCGCCGGATCGGCTCGCGGGTCGATATCGGCGATCTTCAGTCCCGGAGTGGCGGGTTGGGACGGGTCGATCAACCCACGTACAACTCCGTCCAGGCCGGCCCGGATAGGGTCGTCACCAATGCGGCCGATTGTCTGCCCGGCCTTGGCCAGGTCACCGATCTGCACCTCCCAGAGGATGGGACCGGCCCGGGTCGCCCGGATCACGCGTTCATCTGACCTTCCGCCGACCAGACCCGGGACACCGGTGTTGGGAGCAGCCGAGCCCGACCACAGCACCCGTCCGAGCCGATGACCGCGCATCGTTTCGACCACCGCATGGCAATCGACTCCGGCCCTAAATCCCGGGCCAAGTGCGACCACCAGTGGCGCCTGATCGATGGACGTATCGAGCGATTCCTTGGCGACCCGGGCGTCCACCAGCACCGAGATTGGTTCCGGAAACTTCGGGAGGCGGTCGCTCACCAGAACGGGGATAGTGCCCGACGCGGCCGCAGTAAGAGCTTCGCCGGGCGTATTCACTAACTGTGCGTTGAGATCCTCGATCACGGCGGCACCTTCGCGCACCACCCGGGCCACCGACACGGTTCGCCGGATGGCCAGCGGCGTGGGAAGTTCGAGGACAATGATCGAAAACCCTGCCCGGCGCAGCCGGGCGACAACACCGGTCGCCAGGTCGCCTCCCCCGCGCACAACGACCGGATGATCGGCGAAAAGACTCACGCCGGATCGTGAGCGGAAGCGTCCGCTCGATTGACCTGGATAATCTCCGCCATGATCGACACGGCGATCTCCTCGAGGGTCTCGGCGTGCATCTCGATCCCGATCGGCGTGTGGATGCGATCGAGATCAGAGGTTGGTACCCCGGCGTCGGTCAGACGCTTAGCGACCGATCGCCACCGGCTGGTGCTTCCCATTACACCGATATACCGGGCCGGGCTGGCCAGAGCCTCCGGTATCACGGCCACATCCCGGTCGACGTTTCTGGTCACGAGGACGATCGAGGCTTCCCCTGGTACGGGCTCTTCCAGGTCGGCCAGTGTTCCGGTCACCCGCTCGTCGGCGTTGGGTAGCGCTTCGGGGGTGATCATTTCGGGGCGGTCGTCGATGGCTACGGTCCGGTAACCGAGCCAGTGGGCTAAATCGATGACGGCACGACCGACGTGGCCGCATCCAACGACGTACACAGCGTGGCGGGGCATATAGGGCTCCAAGTAGATTTCGACTTCGCCTCCGCAGACCCCGGGATCACCCCGGGTGGGGTCAACGAGAGCATATTCCAACAACCGCGGGTGTTTGTCTGACAGGACCTCGCCGGCCGCAGCGATCACTCTCGCCTCCATCTCCCCGCCGCCGATGGTCCCGGATGTCTCGCCGTCGGCGAAAACCAGCATCTTCGTGCCGCTGCGGCGGGGGGCGGACCGGCGGGTTGCGACCACAGTGGCAAGCACGACCGGGCGAGACGCTTCGACCGCGGTAGCCAACTCGAAGAGAATTCGGGCATCCTGCGTCGGCATCATGCCCTCATTTGGTTGCGTGGAGGGCAGTCCACACCCGCTCAGGGGTGAAGGGAATGTTGTCGATCCTGGCTCCGGTGGCGTTGGCGATGGCGTTTCGAATGGCAGGCGCTACTCCATCTTTGGGGATCTCGGCGATGGCCTTGGCACCAAATGGCCCACTCTTCTCCATCGTCTGCACGAGGTACGCCTCGATACGGGGCACTTCGTCTGACCGATAGATCTTGTAGGGCCCGAGCCGTGCATTGACCATCCGTCCGGCTTCGTCGTACACCATTTCTTCACAGTGTCCGTACCCGAGTGCCTGGATCATTCCTCCTTCGACCTGCCCGGCCGACGTAATCGGGTTGATCGGCACACCGCAGTCGACGGCCATGACCAACGACTCAACGGTTACCTGGCCGGTGCCGATGTCCACTTCAACCTCGGCGAACTGGGCTGCGTAGGGCGGAGGAGAGTCCGGGGCAACGTAGGAGGCCGTGGCCATGATCTGATGCTGCTGGTCCTGATGGAGGGAGTGCAAAGCGACTTCAGCGAGACTCACCGACCGCCCATCGGGTGTCCAGGCCCGGCGGTCACGCAACGATATGTCTCCCGGAGTGTTGACGTCCAGCATCAGGGCGGCTCGCTCGGCGACCTGGCGGCGAACCTCTTCCGCCGCTTTCTTGACTGCCATACCCGAAACGTAGGTGGTGCTCGACGCGTAGGCACCAACATCGAAGGGAGTCATATCTGTGTCGGCGGCGTAGACAACGATGTCCTCCACCGGGGTACCGAGCACTTCAGCCGCGATCTGCGCCAGGATCGTATCGGCCCCGGTCCCCAGATCCGTCGCTCCGAACAGGAGGTTGAACGAACCGTCGTCATTGATCTTGATGCTTGCTCCACCCATGTCGAGACCGGAGATGGCGCTGCCGTGCATGCACATCGCAAATCCGATCCCTCGCCGGATGTGAGGACGGTCCGCCGGTTGTCGCCAGTCCGGATCGGTGCGGCGATGCCACCCGACCGCTCGCTGCCCTTGCGCGACACACTCCTCTAACCCGCTCGAGGTGACCACCGGGATGAACTTCATCTCGGCGGCTCCTTCTCCCAACTCGGCTGCCATGTCGAGCGGGTCCCCGACCGTGGTCCAGTTCATTCGCTTGAAGTCGAGAACATCCATGCCGAGATCGGCCGCGATGTCGTCCATGTGCGCCTCGAGGGCAAACAACGCTTGCGGGGCCCCGTAACCCCGGTAGGCGCCCGGCACGGGGATGTTGGTGTACATGACATCGCAGTCGAAGCGCTTGTTTGGGCAGTTGTATGAGCTGAGACCACGCAGGCCGCTGACCATCTGCACGGTCAGTCCGTGGGTGCCGTACGGCCCGGTATTCGCGACAGTTCTCATCTGCTGGGCAACCAGTTTCCCGTCCTGGTTGACCCCGGTCTTCATGGTGATGGTCTGGGGGTGCCTGCTTCGACTCGAGACAAATTCCTCGAGGCGGGTCAGCTCGAGTCGGACCGGACGGCCGGTCACGAGGGCCAGGTGACCAACGATATCTTCGATCAGCATCTCCTGCTTGGCTCCAAAACCACCACCAATGCGCGGCTTGACAACCCGGATCTGTCGGACCGGCAGGTCGAGCAAAGGGGACAGCATGCGGCGAACGTGAAAGGGAACCTGGGTCGAAGTGCGGACGATGAGCCGCTCGTCACTGTCCAACCAGGCAATGGCGATGTGCGGTTCTATCGGGACCTGCTGCACCTGATGCACTCGCATGGTCTGTTCGAACACGTGGTCCGCTTCAGCGAATCCAGCCTCGACATCACCAACATCTGCTCCGATGTGATGGACGATGTTATGAGCTGCGTCGTAGGCACCCTCCATGTCCGGCTCGTCGTGGATGACCGGCGCTCCGTCCAGCATGGCTTCGTTCTCGTCGAAGACCGCCGGGAGCACCTCGTAATCGACGGCAATCATCTGCACTGCCGCTTCGGCGATCTCGAGCGAGTCTGCGGCCACCGCCGCAACGCGATCACCCACATGTCGGACCTTGTTATCAAAACTCACCTGATCGTACGGAAGTGGATTCGGGTAGCTCTGCCCACCTGAGGCGTACCGGACCCGGGCAACGTTCTCGTGGTGCAGGACGGCCCGCACACCGGGCAAGGCCCGGGCCTTTGAATCGTCGATGCTCACTATCCTGGCGTGAGCGTGGGGGCTCCACAGCATCTTGGCGTACAGCATGCCTCGCAGTTCGATGTCGTCAACGAAGGCAGGATTTCCCTTGACCAGCTTCAAAGCATCAACCTTTACTTCAGGTTTACCCACAACCCGGGTGTCGGGTACCTCGGGACTGGGAACCACTCGCGGAGCGGCGGGAGGAAGGTCAAGGGAAGGCCGGTCGGCGTCAAAATCGGCCCTCCCGTCGACGTCCGCCAGAGGACGGACCAGCGCCGGCTCGATGGACTCGACGTTCTCGCCTCGCAGGGCGGCTGCGGCCCTGAGGATGGCCTCGACCGGACGCAGATAGCCGGTTTCCCGGTCCAGAATCCCGGTCAGGGCATCGCGAACTTCCGCCTCGGTCGGACTGGGGTTTTCGTCGAGCAGGGCCTTGGCGGCCAGCACCATGGCAGGGGTCGAATACCCCGATTGGATGGCCCCGACCGCAACGAAGGCCTCTTGAATGGGATGGAGCCCCCGCCCGGGCGAGAGTCCCTCAACGGTCTCGATAGCGTGCCCGTCGGCCTGGGCGGCCAGCATGATCTCGGAAGAAACCAGGCGGCCGTCGAGCAGAATCGCGTCTGCCCCGGTTTCGCCGGTCTCAGCACCGAACCGGACGCTGAATAGGCCCTCCCGTCGCAGCACCTGCCGCAGTGACTCGTGAACACTGCACTCAAGTTCGCGAGACTCGCTGTTGATCGTCAGGTAGATCTTCAAGATGGCTCCCCCAGCTGCTCCGTCACCCGACGAGTGAGCGTCTGAGCGAGGTGACGGCGATACGCGCTGCTCCCTCGAAAATCCCCTGGTGGTTCGAGGTCGGCTATGGCGTCGGGCTCAACCAGGATCGGCGTTGACGCCGTTCCGGTCAGGGCCAGGCGAACACCTGCGACCGTACGGCGACCGACCGCCGCCACAATCGACAGGTCGGATGGGGTCCGACCCGTCCTCTCCGCCGCAGCCGTCCCACCAGATTCGATCTCGAGCCCAATGATGATGGAACCCTCGAGCTTCGAGCGATCGGCCAGCAGCTCATTGAGTTCAACACTCTGAGTAGCGCCCCCGGCCGTAGCCAGCGTGACCCTCCCCTGATAGACCAGGCAACCCGCCACCAACTCACTGTCAGGGTGTCCGGTGGCAATGGTGCCTCCGATAGTGGCTGCGTTGCGAAGGGTGTTGGGCCCTTCGCGGGTTGTCAACTCCCGCAAGAGCTCGGGAATCGCCTGATGAGCAGCGAGGTCTGACAGCCGCACCATCGCTCCGATCTCGACCACTGCGCTGCCCGAGCGGATCTGATCGAAGCCGATAGCCTGCAGATCGATCATCTCGATCGGTTGGGATGATTCGGATGCGTTGAGCGACGTCCCACCGGCCAGCACCACCGAACGGGGACTCTTCCGGTTGAGAAGCGAAAGGGCCGCCGCGAGGCTCTCGGGCCGGTGATATCCCACGATTGCTTGCATGATGCGACCTCGATGCTCGACACCGGCCCCCGAGCCAGAAAGGGTAACCGCTTGCCCTCAGGTTAGTCCTGGAGGGCACTATTCAATCGCCCGATGAGCGGGGACTGCGCGCCTTCTCGACCGAATCGACTTTCAGATCCCAGAGAGTTTGGGTCAACGACACGTGGTACACGTGCGGGTTGATCAAGCGCCGGACTCCGGGATCGAGCCGGTCCAGATCGGCCCGGCGGCGCGCTCTGATGGCGTCGAGTTCCGGCAATTCATACACCAGCTCACCCTCACGCAAGACTTCGACCGCCAGAGGCTCGACCTCGGATATTTCGGTGCGGTTCAGGGTGCGGTGAGACGTGTGTTCGGTGGGGTGATGGAGCAGTACTTGGTCGTCGGACAACGGGTTCTCGCCTTCAACCCCCAGCACGTCTGCGGTAGCGGTCCGCCGCTGGTCGTAGAAACGCCAGGTTTCCTTCTTTCCCGGGTTGGGGATCTTGGCCCGCGCCTCGGAAACTTTCAGAACCGGAACCCACATCCCTGACTGGCGAATGGCCACCAGCTTGTACACGCCGTCCAGGGCCGAGTCTCCTTGGGAGGTAATCAGTCGGGTGCCTACGCCGTAGGTCAGACGTCCGATCAGCCGGGCGGGATCAACTCCGTAGCGGGGCGCCTCTTCCTCAATCTGGGAGATGATCTGCCATATGGCCAGCTCGTCGAGATTGGACGAAATAACGATCGAAACGTCGGGAAATCCGGCCTCGTTCAGGCGTTGGGCGGCCTGGATGCTGAGATAGGCCAGATCGCCGGAGTCGAGACGGATCCCGACAGGTTCATGCCCGTTGCGCCGCAGTTCCTCAAAGACCCTTATGGCATTCGGCACACCACTTTCCACCGTGTCGATGGTATCGACGAGAAGCAGGCAGTCATCTGGGTACAGCTCGGCGTAGGCCCGAAAAGCTCCCAGCTCGCCCTCCCCGCGCGCCATGAATACTTGTACGAGGCTGTGGGCGTGGGTTCCTTTGGCAGGAATCCCCAACGATCGTGATACCCCGACGTTCGAAGTGAAGTCGGCGCCGCCGATGAGCGCCGCCCGCGACCCGGCGTTGGCTCCTAGATCGGGAGCCCGGCGGAGCCCATATTCGAGAACCGGTCGGCCCCGGCCCGCTTCGTTGACTCGCGATGCCTTGGTGGCGATGAGCGTCTGGTAGTTGAGTTGGTTGAGTAGAGGTGTTTCGAGGATTTGGGCCATGGCCAGTGGACCGCGCACCACGGTGAGGGGAATATTGGGGTGAACGACTCTCCCCTCCGGTATCGCTTCGAGGCTGATCGCTTCAAACGAACCGTTGGTGCCCAGCCAATCGAGGAAGTCGTCGGCGAAAACCCGACGACCGGTGGTCCCGGTCAGGTTGCCGAGGTAGGCAATGTCCTCGTCCCGGAAACGGGCAGTGTCCATCCAGTCGACTAGCCATTCCAGACCGGCGTTGATGCAGTACCCGGCCTGATGTCTTCCGTAGTCGGGATAGCTCCGAAAGAAGTGGTCAAACTGGGCCGGTTGCTCGTGGATGCCCAGGCGGAAGTAGAGCTGCGCCATCGTCAGCTGGTAGTGGTCGGTGAAGAGAATCCCGTCGGTCCCCGCACGCTTTCCGGCCGTCAACCGCACCTCCAGGATGGGTGCTCCTGATGGTAATCGGCGTCGGATGGGCCTTCAGCCGCGGCGCCCGACCACCCAGGCGGTGGCCATCCACCCGCCCAACGTCCAGACACCCAGAACCAGGTAGGAGGTGCCGACGTCGGTGACAAACCCATTGCTGAGCGCGTCTCGGATCACCTGG
>JAOTUY010000038.1 GCA_029863625.1 Acidimicrobiia bacterium | reverse complement strand
GGCAACGGTCGTTGTGATTTCTGCTTCGGTGTCGTCGCCGGCACACGCGGTGGCGACCAAGGGCAGCGCTGCGACAAACATCAACAAGTTGCGGATTCTCATGGTGTATTCCCCTTCGTTCTCCCTGACCAGCCTACCCGGCCGAGTCAACCGCCAGGTCGGTCAGCGCCCGGACCGCCGGCATGTACATTGTGCGCTTGATGGCCTCGAGCGTGTCAGAGTCATTTTCGGCCAAGGTGCCGGCCAGCTCGATCGCTTGCGATAGCACCTCGTCTTCCGTCACCGCCTCATCGACGATCCCCGCCTGCTGGGCGGCCAGTCCCCCGAAACGATGGGCGGTGGTCATCGCCAGATGGGCAGCCTGCGGGCTGAGCCGGGCTTGAATCAGGGCGGCCATCCCGTCGGTGAAAGGGATTTTGAGGTCGATTTCGGGAAGGCTCCAGAAGCCCCGATCGGCCCGCATCACCCGGAAATCATGGGCCAGCGACCACATCGCCCCCGCTGCAAAGCAGTGCCCGTTGATGGCGGCCACCGTGGGACGCGGAAACGTCAACGTGCGGGCCAGGAGGCTCTGAGTCTCGAGAGCCAGCTCCTCGAAGCTCAGGTCGGCTTCCCCGGACACGACCCACTCGAGATCGAGGCCATTGGAGTAGAACTTGCCTGTGCCGGTGGTGACCAACGCAGCTGGACCTTGGACGGCCACCACTTCGTCGAGTAACTCGTTGATCCGCGCCAGTGAACGTCGATTGAAGCGATTATCCCCGGCATCCATACTCAGCACATAGACATCGTCGTGTTTGGTCAGCTCGAATGACACTGGCACTCCTCGATGATCGGTCACCTCACGATATCGAGCCGACCACGAGTCGCCTAAACGGCCGGGTCTGCTCCGACTGCCGTGCCGATTGCTCTAGCCTGCGCTTTTTCGGGAGACACCCGACGGGTCGGCGGCCTCCCGGCGATGGTCGGCGATCACGAGGGGATTGTCGGTGAAGTCGACGTCGCGATGGGACAGATCACAGAACGGCTGGTTCTGCGAATGCCCACACCGGCACAAGGTCATTCGGTAACCGGCTGCAACCAGCTCTCCGTCGCTGTTGCGCACTTCAACATCACCACGCACGTAGAGCGGCCCGTCTCGAGTCGGGACGACCGTAGTGGTCTGGGGAGGGGCCTCGCCGGCTCCATCCAGGCGGGTGTAGGTGAGAGCCCCCGAGGGACACTTCTCAACGGTGGCGGCAATCTCGTCTGCGCGGGCCGCCTGCACGTCGACCCACGGCTTCTGCCGGAGATTGAAGACGCTGTTGAGGGACTGCAAACAGATCCCGGTGTGGATGCAGCGGCTCGAATCCCAGTGGACGATGATCTCATCTGTGCGATAGTCGCGCTTGGCCATTACCTGCTTCCCTTTCGCGGACTATGCACGCTAGCGATCGCTGAGCCCGTCACGCGGGCCGTTCATTCGGTACGCTCAGTTCTTCTGGCTGAGGGAGATTACGAATGGCAAGTGTGTCCGAGGTCCTCAAGGAAAAGGGAAACAAGGTCATGGGAGTGAGCCCGACGGCCACCGTCTACGAAGCCATCGAGCAAATGGTCGAGCACAACTGCGGATCATTGCTTGTGATGGAAGACGACGATATCGCCGGGATCTTCACCGAACGGGACTACCTGCGCAAGATCACGCTGCAGGGCCGCACTGCGAAAACGACGGCCGTACAAGAAGTGATGAGTAGCCCGGTAGTGGTCGTCGAATCCACAGCCGAGATCGACGAGGCCCTCGCTATGATGACCGACCGCCACATACGCCATCTCCCCGTGGTCGACGGCAGGCAGGTCGTCGGAGTCGTCTCGATCGGTGACCTGGTCAAGCACAAGACCAAAGAGCAGGAGTTCCGGATCGGGTACCTGGAGGATTACATCGGAGCGCGGTAGGGGTCTTCTCCAGGCAGCAGAGCCCGCTCAGGGCGACCACTGGTCGAGCGTCAGGCCCACCACCACCGGCTTGCCGTCCTCGAAATCGAAAGAAACGTACCAGATGGTCCAGTCCAAACCGCCGTATTCGGGGTTGTCGCCCGAGTCGTACACACCCACGTAGTTGAACCCGACCAGCTCGACGGGGATGGCCATCGCATCCGAACGACCACCGATATTGGCCCCCATCGGTTTGTTGAAAGTGACGACGACATCGAGATCGTCGTAGGCGGACACGAAGCTCGCCCCGATCGCATCGGCAAAGGTCTTGCCGGTCACCTCGGCGGCAAGTTCCGGGTCGTTGACGTCGAAGGCGTTGGATGGCCACTTGTAGGTTGTGGGGTCGCTGAGCAGCTCGGTGAGGTCACCGAAGCGGACGGGGGCGTCGTGGTGTGACACATATAGCCCACGCCACGAAACCACCGGGGAGAGGTCGCCGCCACCGGCGAAGATCGCAGCCAGCTCGTTGAGCACATCGCCGATCCGGTGGTCGGCGGCGAATACGGACGTACCGACTACCGCCGCCAGATACCGCTCGTTGACCCAACCCAAGCCCGCCGGGGTATCGACTTCCGCCCATCGGGCGCTGGCCACCGGGGTGGCGTTGCCGGTGGTGCGAATCACTGTCCCGGGCGCCAGCATGCCAAAAACCGGATGGTCGACGCCGGGACCGGTTCGCACGTTGAGGTTGTCGTCTTCGGCCACCAATACCACCCGGCCCTGCCGGCTGGCGGGTACTCCCGTCACCGAGGGCAGGTCGGACTGCATCCAGCGGGGGGTTTCGCCTGAGGGAACGGGTACCAGCGGCAGAACCGATGCGTAGTCGCCCCGTGTGACGGGCTTCTCGAGGAGGATCCCCTCGCCGGAAAAAACGGTGATGGGCTCACCGTCGAGCCGGAATTGCACCGCATTCACCGTGGGGAACTGGGTCAACGTATAGACCACCTGGGCGAGTCGACCCAACATGGCGAACGATCCGCCCCCCGCTTCGAACTCCCGACCCAGATCGACGGTGGCCATCCCGTCTGCGATAACGACGCCGAGCAGCAGCGTGTCCTCCGGCACAGCGCTCGACAAGCCCTCATCTCGTTCGGCCTCGGTCGGTCCGGCGATCAGTGCCCGCAGAGCGTTACCGGCTACCTCGGGAGTAGCCGGTACGACCCGCGTGGCCGCCACAGCATACGAAGCGTCCTGGATCAGATAGATGTCAACGAAACGTTCCTCGGCGGGTACGGTCGATGAGGTGGTCGAAGCCGCGGCGTCGGAATCGACCGGCGCGACCGGCGGGTTGGCGGTGGGGTCTTGCGCGTCAAGCTCCCGGGTGGTTACGGGACCGGCGTCGGTGGTGCCGCCGGGACCGCAGGCGGCCGTCAGGGTGGCCAGCAGCGTCAGGATGGTCAATAGACGTTTCACAGTGGGTCTCCCGTCGGTCTCAGCATCATCGTGACACGGCTATTTCTCAGGTATGTCACCACCGGGTAACAAAATGGTTACGACCCGTTGGGACTACCAGGCGAACCCGGCAAGGTAGTTCTCGAGACCAAACGTGCTGCGGGCCGTCCCAACCTGCGTGTCGGAACCCCAGATCAGCCTAGTTCGAGTGGTATCGGCTGCCGCATAGTTCCATCCCACGGTTTGCGTGATGACCTCACCTTCAGCGCCTGTGGCCAGATCGACCCCAATCAGGTCGAACCCGCCCCACTCTTCTGGTGTGTCGTCGCGGGTGACGTACAGAGTGTCACCGATGAGCGCTTGCGGATAGCCGTTGATACCTTCAACCACGGGCACCCCGGCATTGAGAGACCCCTCATGATCCAGCGCAACCGTAAAGAGGTCTCCGGCATTGTTCATAGCCAGCAGCGCTTGGGAATCGGCGCGCCAGTCGACCCAGGTGATCATGCGTGCATCTTCGTAGGAGGTGGGTGCCGAGGCCACCGACCACCGCCGAGTCTCGACGGGCCACCCGGTTGCCAGGTTGTAGAGCACGACGGTATCGAACGGGGTAAGCACCCAGAAGTCGGGGTTCTCGGGGTCGGGCAGACACTGCTCGGAATTCAGGACGGCCATCCAGCGCCCGTCGGGCGAGACCGCGGGCGCATTTCCTGATGCGACTGTGGCGATGGTGCCGAACACCAGGTCCAGTCTCCATACCTGGCCAACCGAGGACTCGCACGAGTACCAGGAGTCCTCAAAACCCACGGAATAGAAGAGGGCGGAAGCATCGGGGGTGAGGGCCATACGACCGATGCCCATACCTTCTCCGCTGAAATATGGATCGATCACCTTCAGACGGTCCCCGGTTGCGACATCCACGATGACCAGCGCCTGACCGTCGATCAGCATGGCATGGCCGTCGGCGGCCAGCGGGGCAACGGCCGGCCCAAGATATCGCGGGTAGCAGGTCAGAGCATTGGCCAAACCGGCGCACCAGTTGGCGGCTTCGCTCCCGGATGTGAACTCGCCCCAGTGCACCACCCAGAAACCGGGGTTGAGCGAGGGAAAGTCGTTCGAGTACAAGACCGCCGATTCGTCGATCCCGGCGGCCACCTCACGGGCCCGGTCTTCCGCCCCCACTACACCGGTTTCGATCGAGGCGAGAACCAAAGTCCAGGTGCCCCAGGCTTCGATTGACGGGGTGGAGGAAGTCGTGGTGGCGATTGATGGTTCGGGTGCACTCGTGGTCGTAGTCGTCTGCGACGTCGAGGTCATGGTGATGGCCGGCTGCACCGTCGTGGTTGTGGAGGCTGCCGACCCGGCGCAGGCGGCGGCGGCGAGCGCCATAACTGTGACGAGCAGGACGCGTTTCACGACCGCGCAACGATTCCGTGACGACAGTGGTTCCCGTTCAAGGTCAGCCCCCACTCAGCGAGAAGTGCATCCAATCCTTCAAGCTGTTCCAGTATCCGCCCCATCCCCAACCGATGTCGGAGAAAGCCTGCAGCACCTCGTCACCGGAGAGGATCATCCCGGGTCGCTGATCGGCGCGATCCAGGTATACCGAGGCCAACTCGGGCAGCACGAGGTCACCCTTTAGGTATGGGTTGTGGAAGGGATTGATGTCAACTGCCGTTCCGTAGGCGTGCTGTGACCAGCTTCCGGATCCCACCGCCGGGCGGCACACGAACGAGGTGGTGTCATTCCAGTCACCGGTGGGGTGGGCGTCGATCTCTTCGAGCCGGATGACCCGCATCTCCTCGATCGGAAAGCGGATCTCGTGCAGTTTCCGAAACACCTCAACGATGTCGTCTGCGACAGCTGCGTTGACCATCAACTCACCCGTGTGGAACTTCTGGTCGAAGCCCCAGTGGGACACGGTCACGTAGGCCAACTGATCCACGGTTACCGGACAATCGGGTATCCAGGTCGACCGGAGCAACACCTCGAGCGGCACAGGCTGAATGGTCCACTCGAAGTCGTCACCGACCGGTGGTGGACGCACGTCGGGCGTTTCAAAGGCGCGATCGATCAGCTCAGGAGGGGTCGGTTGCACCTCTCCGAATTCGTCCGGCCGGAGCGGCAAGAGACGGGTACCAAGCCAATCCGGCCGAGCGTATGGCGAAGGGGGCGCGGTGGTCGTTGACCCGGGCGGTTGGGTTGCAGAGGTGGTCGAGGAAGCTCGTGGACTGGTCGTCGTTGTTCCGCCGCCGGATGAGGTAGTCGAAGTCGTCCCGGCGGGGACCGCGTCTGCAGCCGTGCAGGCCGCCAGCAGCAGGGTGCTTGCTATCAAGAAAGCGGTGGCGGCCGCGTATCGCCGTGGTTTCATCACCAAAACGATAACGGCTGTATTAGTGCAACTGGTTCCACGCCGGGTGCATCTACCCAAGCCGGATCGTCATTGCTGATCACCTTTGGGGGGAAGCGGTTGACGAAACAACCCTGGAGGCACGTCTGCTCCGACCCGAACCAGGGCGATCTGCCACGAGGGCGACGAGCCGAGCGCCCATCGAAGAAACCGGATCGTGGTCCGACCGACCAACAGCGCTCCCGGCCGCTTGCGCACCCCGAGAAGGTCCCGTAATCGGGGTGGTACCGTGGCCACGGCCGCCGCAAACATGAGCCGGTACCCGATCCGAACAACCGGTGGCAATGGTGGCGAGCGGAGAAACGTAACGGTTTCGGCCAGGCCGGGCGAAGGCCCGATATCGGGATGATCGCTCAGCCATCCGCTCAACCCACCGGCGGTAGCGGGCAACGGGTCGGCATCGAGCAAACGCCCGACGGCAGTCTGTTCGGACACGAACTGGTCGGCTTCTTCTGCACTCAAGCGTTGAGGCCCGAACTCCTGAAAGGCAGCCAGGAAGGAATCGGTCAGGACATTGTGTACCCAGGCGGCGAACTTCGGAGTGCCGGCCGCGTAGGGGCGGTCGCGATGGGAACGCCCCCGCACCGGTACGTGGGCGCCGCGAACGATCTGCACCGCGGCCTCTATTTCTGGCCAGGATCCAAAGCTGGTCGCGGTCACATAGGCCGAAGTCCGCGACAGGCGCCCGAGCGGGTCAGCCCGGTAGGTGGAGTGATCCGCCACACCGGCCACCACCTCGGGATGGGCTGCCTGAACCAGCAGAGCCCGAATCCCGCCGATGAAGGCAGCCGCGTCACCGATCACCGGCCAGGTAACCGAGTCCGGACCGAACAAACCTGGGTCACCCCGATACGAAAGAGTGTGTTCCAATGGATAGGGGGCATGAGCGAACAAGCGGGTGGTCGAACCGACCACCCGCTTTCGGAACCCATCGACAACACCCTTGAACATTCCCACTACGGTACCGCCCCTTGATCGTTGTTCCGGTGGCTGGATTTCGCCAGAGAGGGCGGATTGGCCCGGCAGCAGCCGATGGTCCTTCAACCACCGCTGCGATCGATGATCCGCGAGTCGCTGGACGGAAGCCGTTCGCGGCCTTCCTGGACGCCGATCACCATGGCGCCTACCGCCGAGGAACCGATTCCGGCCACCACGGCCAGCGAGGCGAAGGCACCGGCGTCTGCCAATCCTCCTCCCAACACCGGCCCCGCTGCGCGGCCAAACGCCATGAGAGCCTGAGCGTCGCCGGCCCGCTCGTCGGGTTCGAGCGACCGGGCTGCCAGCATCTTCATCACGCCGGGTACGCCCATCCAGAAGGCAAAACCCCACCACGCCATCCCGAGGAACAGCAGCCACACCCGACCGCCGGCCGCGGCCAGATACACGGCGGGGCCCATGCTCAGCAACCACCATCCCGGACGGCGGTGACGGGAGGACAACCGGGCTCCGAGCAAGCCGGCGGCGGCGTTCAGGCTGTATGCGAACGAAGCGATGAACGGACTCAGACCGAGCGTCTCGCGGGCGGCGATCGCAACGAAGACGAAGGCGCTCGAGCCGAAGAACGCCAGCAGCAACAGCGCCAGCAGCAGGGCACGGTTGGATCGGGATCGGCTTACCGAACCCGATCCCTTCTTCTCAACGCCGGTGTCGACCTTGCTGAAGAAGGCAGGCAACGCAGCAACCCCTAGCGCGACGAAGACGGCCCGATCACCCATCCCGGCCAGGGCGGACAGCAGCGGTGCGCTTACCAGAGCGGTCACGGGACCCGCTGAAGCCACCCCGGTCAGCGAGCTTGGTTTCCGCATGGCGTCCGCCCACACCACCCAGGTGAGCGTCCCGGCCGCCAGGCCCGCCGTCATCCGGAAGCCGACCAACAACCAGAACTGTTCGGGAAGGGCACTTGCCGCGTTGGCCACTACCAGGATGAAGGCCGACCACTTCAACACATTCCCGGTTGGAGCCAGAAGGCGTGGCAAGAGCAGGTTGGCAACAGCAAATGCAGTCACCTGGGCAACCGAGATTCCCGCCGCCAAGCCCTCACTCACACCGTAGTGGGTTGATACCTCGGGTATCAGAAACGGTGTCGCCCCGAACAACATCGCCACGGCGGCCGCGGCCGCCAGAATCCCAGTCGGGGCGTTCGGGCGCAGGGCATAGGCGAGGCGGGTCGGAGCAAACATGGACCGGAGATTGTCTCACAAAGTCCGGTTGCTTCAGCCGTGAGGTCAGCCGGCTATCTCGGCGACGTCGGCTCCCGTCAGCCGGATCAGGTCGCTCGGTGCCAGCTCGAGCTGCAGGCCGCGTCGACCACCGCTAACGAAGATCGAGGAATGCTCAAGGGCACCGGCATCAATGACTGTGGGCAGACGTCTGGTTTGCCCGACCGGGCTGATACCACCTACCACATACCCGGTGAGCCGTTCGGCATCGGCCGCTTCGGCCATAACAGCTCTTTTGCCTCCAGCGGCCCGGGCCAGGTTCTTGAGCGAGAGCCGGCCGGACACCGGAACCATCCCGACCACCGGTCGCTCGTCTACCCGGGCGACGAGGGTCTTGAACAACCGTTCCGGGGGGACATCTAGGCCGGCTGCCACCGCCTCGCCGTAAGACGTATCAAACTCGCCCACCTGATATTCGTGGACGGTGAAATCGATCCCCTTTTCCCGCAGATAGTCGATCGCCCTCGTTCCGCCCTTGGTCATGTCACGAACATACGGTTTGGATTTCGAAACCTGCCACCGAAAACCTGGAACGGCGAACGGAGTGAACTCATTGATAGCTGACATACACAGGCAACGGATCCAGTTCCAGCACCTGGGCGGGAGTAGGCGTCGGCGAGTCCTCGTCGTAGAAGTTCTTCCATCCCCACCACCACCGGCCGGCATCGGCCGCCCCGGTCAACGCCCCGTACGTCTCGTACTTGGTGTGAATGGGACCCTGGCCATCAACATGAACGAGCACCGCTAATTCGGGAGGTGTTTCGATCAGCTCCCGGTTGGTGATCATCGAGAACCTGAACTGGTGGAGAATCAGAAGCTTCTGCGGCAGATCATGCTCCCGGACCAGACCCGCCAACCAGTCGATCACCTGATTGACTTCGACCGCGTCGACCGACCCAATCTGGCGTAGGTGAACCTGATTGGGCTTCAACCGCCATTCCGGATCGAGGGCCAGTCCGACATACGGCAAGAGCAGCAGCTCCTCGTAGCGTTTGGCCTGGGTGAGGAAGTCCGTACGACCCGGCTGCAAGTCCAGCGTCAAGTAGAGGCCTTCCCGGGCCGCGACGTCCACCCAGGGGCGCAATTCGTCAACGCTCATCTCCCATGAGTAGTCGCCGTCCTCGGTGGCCGAGGCTGAGGCAACCGTGGCGATGATCTCAAAGCCGGGCAGGATCTCGATACCGTCCTCCGCATAGGGCGCCGCTACCTCGCGGGCCCGTTCGGCTGCCTCATCGGGCCCCTGCTCTCCCATCACTCCGAGGGCAGGTGTGGTCGGGTTTCCGTACAGCGCCACGATGCGTCGTCCAGGAAACAGGATCAGGCCGCCGCCGGGTAGTTCGTTGTCGGCAAGTAGAGCCCCGATCTGCCAGTCGACGTCGGGAGCGATGTTCCCCAGGAGGACGATGCGATCCGGAGCGGAGGACCCAGGAAGTGAATCGACCAGCGCTCGATTCGTGCGTAGATCGCGTCCATCGACCAGCAGCACGGTGCCTCCGGCGAAGCGTGCGGCGACCGCGGCGATCAAGGCCAGCTCGGGCGAACAGGCATCGACCAGCCACAAGTCTCCCCGCGGCTCGACAGTTTGCGCCCGTCGGTCGATCGCCTTTGTGATCTGCTCGTCGTCCCGATCACACGCCTCGACCGTTCCGGATGCTGGAACCCACACACTCCGGCCGGTGCTGATCGGATCCAGGATTCGGGCCACTGCCGGAACACCGCCCGAAGCCAGACCGACCCGAATGTCCGCCTGCAGAGCGGCGTAGGCGCGGTCGGCCACCTCTTCTGGCGACCCATCGAGAACCTCCACCCCGGTTTCAGACGGCACGACCAATGACGGGACCTCACCGACCAGAGTCACGTTCCGGGGAGCCAACCGCTCGATCTCGGCCTCAAGCGACGCCTGGTCCCCTTGGCCCGCGACCAGGAGCGGACCACCCAGCGCGGCCGCCAGTTGGGCGCTCACTGCGACCAGCCCCAGGTCGTTCCCGGCGGTAACCACCACTTGGTCGGCGCAGGGGAAGACCGCCTGTGAGACCGACAGGGACGCTTGTGTGGGGGCGAGTGGTTCGATCCGAACAGGGGCCGGTCCGGCCACCGAAGGGATTGGTGAGCAATCCCCGGTGGGGAGGATCGAGGTGATGGTTGGTGGCACCGGGGTGGCGATCGTTTCGGCCGAGCCCACCGTCACCATGGTCTCCAGATCAGCCTCGAGTACGGTGCATCCCGCCGCGGCGATCGCGACCACCATCACCACGAGGTATCGGACATCTCTCCTCGACATCACGAAAGGGTACCGAGCGAAGGGAGTTAGTCTCGGGATGTCACCCCCCAAAAGGACTTCCATGGCCGTTATCGCCCCGTACGGTTCCTGGACCTCGCCCATCACCCCAACCATGTTGACCCATTCCGGGATCGGTCTGGGAGAGGTTGCCACGGATGGTGCAGATCTGTACTGGGTGGAATCCCGACCCACCGAGGCCGGTCGCAGCGTGATCGTCCGACGCACACCCGACAACGCAATCCAGGACGTTTCGCCCCCCGGCTTCAATTCCCGAACGCGAGCCCACGAATACGGTGGAGGGGCCTACGCCGTCCGCGACGGGGTCGTTATCTCGTCCAGTTTCAGGGACCAGCGGGTCTACCGGCTCGACGGGAGCGAACCGCGCCCGATCACTCCGGAACCAGACCTGCCGGCCGGCGACCGCTATGCCGACTACGCCTTCCACAAGGACCTGATCATTTGTGTTCGCGAGCGCCACCTTGGGGACGCAGAAGCCGTCAATGAACTTGTTGTCTTCCCGATCGACGGCTCGGCCCCGCCCCGGACTATCGCCGGGGGCCATGACTTCATCTCATCGCCGTGCGTTTCCCCCGATGGCACCCGCCTGGCCTGGTTGACGTGGGACCACCCCAATATGCCGTGGGACGGTACCGATCTGTGGCTGGCAGGCATCGGACCGGACGGCACACTGGACGACGCAACCCGGATGGCGGGCGGCCCCGAGGAATCGATCTTCCAACCCGAATGGAGCCCGAACGGCGCGCTCCATTTCATCTCCGACCGGACCAACTGGTGGAACCTCTACCGGCTGGAAGGATCGGGAGAGGTAGCCGCCCTGATTCCGATGGAAGCCGAATTCGGTGCTCCGCAGTGGCTATTCGGGTTTCGGCGCTATGCCTTCCTTGATTCCGGGGCGGTGGTCGCCGTGTACGAGCGAGACGGGATGTCGACGTTTGGTGTCCTCGACGACGGGCAGCTGCACACCCGCAAGCTCGACCGAAACGTTATCGCCCCTACGCTGGCGGTCGCCTCCGGCCGGGTGTGGACCGCTGCTGCCGGCACGGCGAAACCGGCGGCGGTGGTCGGCATCGACCCCGATTCCGGCGATCAGCAGTTGATTCGCAACTCGCTCTCCATTGAACTTGAAGAGGCGTACTTCAGCCTTCCCCAACCGATCGAGTTTCCCACTACCGGTGGCGCCTTTGCCCACGCCTTCTATTACCCGCCCGCCAACGCCGACTTCGTGGCTCCCGAGGGTGAACTCCCTCCCCTGGTCGTGTGGACCCACGGCGGCCCGACCGGGTCGACCAGCCCGGCCTTTGCTCTTGCTCGCCAGTTCTGGACGAGCCGCGGCTTCGCCCTGGTAGACGTCAACTACCGGGGCTCGACCGGGTACGGGCGGGTCTACCGCAATGCTCTCCGGGGACAATGGGGCGTCGTCGACTCCGACGACTGCATCGCGGCCGCACGCTACCTAGCCGACCAGGGTTTGGTCGACAGGCGGCGCATGGCCATCCGGGGTGGCAGCGCCGGTGGCTACACCGCTCTGTGTGCCCTAGCCTTCCACGACGAGTTCGCCACCGGTGCGTCGTACTTCGGCGTGGCCGATATCGGGGCGTTGGCCGAGGAGACCCACAAGTTCGAATCCCGCTATATGGATTCACTGGTCGGTCCGTATCCGGAGGCTGCCGAGCTGTACCGGGAGCGTTCGCCCATCTACCACACCGATCAATTGTCCAGGCCAATGGTGATCTTGCAGGGACTCGACGATGAGGTCGTTCCACCCGATCAGGCCGAAATGATGATCAAGGCCCTGGAACGCAAAGGGATCCCCTATTCGTACCTCGCGTTCGAGGGCGAAGGACACGGGTTTCGCAAAGCCGAGAACATCGAACGTTCGGCCGAAGCGGAGCTGTTCTTCTACGGGTGGGTGTTCGGCTTCGCCCCGGCCGGTGACATCGGTCCGATCGAGATTCGCAACGCGTGACAACCGGGCCGTCAGAGCTGCCCGTCGTCGGTCATCAGCTCGAGTGCTTGGACGTATTCCGGATTCTCGTAGCGGGATGGCAAGAAGGCGGGTGCATAGTCCGGAAGCGGCCCTCCCGTTACATGGCGGGCCATGAGTTCTCCAGCCGCGGCTGCCACCATCACCCCGAACCCCGACAACGCACCGATCACAAACGCACCGCGTGTGGCCATTGGGCCGATGAGGGGCAGGTTCTCGAAAGTCTTCGTGTAGTAACCCCCATCTACCGTGGCATACGGCAACCGATCCCGGTAGGCGCTCAGTCCCGGGACCATCGTGCTCATCCCCCGCATCACCAGCTCCGGGTACATAGGATCGAGCGCCACCGGCCACGTTGGCTCCGTGATAATGCGTCGGTACTCCCACAATGCCAGGACATAGGGCGATTCCGGGTTGCCTGCCGGCCGGCCGTGACAGGCAGAGGGAAGTTCGTCCAGCAGGAAGCGCGTCTCCGGATCCGCGCTCAACATCTCCACCACCTCCGGAGACCAATCGATGCGTTGTGGATCGCTCCAGATCAGCAGCGGGGCGTGCGCAGGGACTACCCGCAAGTGTTCCTTGAAGGCCGCCTTCAGGTGCAGCTCCGACGTCACCGGCAGTTCCTCGTCCATCATCGCCGCCACCTCACCGACCAGCGGTCCAGCCGCATTCACCAGCGACCGAGTTTGAATGGTTTCCCCGTCGTCGAGGGTGACGGATTGAACGCGGTTGTCGCGGGTCTCGACCGCAGTCACCCGGCGCGATAGGAATGTGAGCCCGGCGTTCTTGGCCCGCTCGAGCAGCAGCGCCCCGAGCTGCTGGGCGCTCAACCACCCCGCTCGGCGGGTGTGTAGCACCGCTACGGTCACATCCGTCAGGTACGGAAAGTGCTCTTGGATGAGAGACCGATCGAGAATCAGATCGGCGCCATCGGACCGAACGGCCGGCTGGTAGGAGGAACCCGGGCGACCCGAACGGTGGATGCGGAGCGGCCCCGCCCCCAGCTCGGACACATGGCGAGCGGATTCCTCCCAGTCGAGGGCTCGTTCCGGATCGCCGGTGACATAGAGGTACCCGCGCCGGTTCATGCGGAACGCATTGCCGCTCTGGTCGGCCCACTCGTCAAGAAGATCGATCGATCGGTTCATCAATCCGACCATCGAGGCGTTCGGCCACCAGTTGCGATAGCACTCGGTTGATTTGTCCGAGGTGAGCGTGAGCGGCGGCCGGGGATCGCATAGTACGACTCGTTCGACGCCCAGCTCAACCTTCAGGTAATACGCGGTCGCGGCCCCGGCGATCCCGGCGCCACAGACCACCACGTCAGCTGTTGCCATGAGACCATTCTTGCGGATGTGGCGTGCTTGGACCTCCCCGGCCGCCGACTGCCCGCACCCCCACCTTGCCCCTCCCGGTCGCGGGAACCTATGCGATTAAGGTAGCGCCTGTGACCGAACCGTCCTCACGCATCACAGCAGAGAGTCTCATCAGTTACCTGGACGATCTGGGCATCGAGACCAGCACTGCTGAGCATCCGGCCGTATTCACCGTCGACGAAGCGCGCCGCGTGCGGGGCAACCTGCCCGGCGCCCATTCAAAGAGCTTGTTTCTCAGGAACAAGAAGGGTCGCATGTGGCTGGTGGTCACCCTCGAGGATCGGACCATCGATCTGAAGGACCTCGGAGAGCGACTCGGCGCCGGGCGCCTCTCTTTTGGCAGCGCCGACCGGTTGATGGGCTACCTGGGAGTTATCCCGGGAGCAGTCACCCCGTTCGCGACCATCAACGATCATGAGGGGGTCGTGCAGATCGCTCTCGACCGCGCCATGCTGGAACTGGAGCCGCTCAACTTCCATCCCCTCGACAACACCAAGACGACGACGATATCTGCCGAGGGGCTTCTCCGCTTTCTCGAGGCCACCGGACATACCCCCGATCTGTTGGACTTCTAGTCCTTCCCAATCCGTCCACAGATTGGCATGATGAGGCTCGTCCGATCGGGGTTCGAGATGCGACGCATATGGCGATGGGTAGTGCTGGTCATCCTGGCCGTTGTGATTTCCGCCGTGATCTGGTTCCTCATCCCGCTCGGTCCCCTCGACGGCGCCGATGACTCGCTGATCAGCGGCGAAAACGTTCTGGTCGATGATGACCCCTGGCTGACCTTCACTCCGATCGACCAGGCCGCCACCGGCCTTATCCTCTATCCGGGCGCCCGGGTTAACCCTGTTTCATACGCCCCGGCCGCCCGGGCTATCGCCGAGGAGGGCTACTTGACGGTGGTCGTGCCGATGCCATTCAATATGGCGGTCCTGTCGCCCAATCGGGCCGAAGAAGTCATCGCGGCCCACCCGGAAATCGAAACCTGGGCGATCGGAGGACATTCCCTGGGCGGTGCTATGGCCGCCCAGTTCGCCAACACCCACCGCACGGTCACCAAGGGGGTGATCCTGTGGGCGGCCTATCCGGGAGTTAATACCAGCCTCCGCAACGGAGGGCAGGCGGTGCAGGTGGTGTACGGGACGAGCGATTGCATCTCAACTCCCGAAGAGGTACTTGCGACGAAGGTACGCCTCCCTGCCGACGCTGAAATCGTGGCTATCGAAGGCGGGAATCACCTCCAATTCGGTTGGTATGAGGGCCAGGCAGGTAGCTGCGCCCCATCCATCAGTCTCGCGGATCAGCAGGCGATAGTCGTCGAGTCGGCAGTCGAGTTCCTGGACGACCTCGATCGGTGAGTCCGGGCTTCCGATGACCGTCCCGGGTGCCGGCACCTCCGGTCATGGTCGCGCTTGGGTCCCGAGCATTCAACCTCGTGCGCCGCAGCGCGTATGAGGCGACCGCCGGGTTCGAGCATCTCCGCATAGAGACCGCGGACGACATTGCACTTGCCTCGATGGTCAAGCAAGCCGGCGGTCACGGCATATACGGGGAGCGAGATGTACGCGCTGTGGCGGAACACACGCAGGTCGATGCCTGCGCTGATCTGGCCGCTGACGTATCTGATCATGGCATACGGGGTTGTTCGTGCGACCTGGCTCGCCCAGCGCCGAAACGGCGTCTACCGGCGCGATACGTTCTCCTCCCTGGAGGAGCTGGAGACCGGCCGGCGCTTCACGCTGGAGCGCCTAGGCCAGCAGCAGCTTCTCGAGTCGCCGGCCCGCGACGACCATGCCGACCAGACCCATGACCAACAAGAAGGCAACATGCCCGATCATCGTCCATTCGAGGTTTCCCAGCGTTAGGGCTCGGATGATCGAAACGCCGTGGTAGAGCGGCGACGTCTGCGCGACCCACTGCAGCCACTCCGGGTAGACGTCCAACGGATAGAACGTGGCTGAAAACAAGAACAGCGGCAAGGTCACCAGCTGCACCAGATCGAAATCCTGCCAGCTCCGCATGAACGAAGTGGCTGCCATGCCCGCCGCCGCGAAGGCGAACCCGATCAAGAGAGCGGCCGGCAGGGCCAGGATCCCCCACCACGACTGCATGAGACCCATCACCGCCATCACCACCATGAATCCGGCTGCATAGAGGGCTCCTCTGATCAGCGACCACACGATTTCTCCGACGGCAATGTCCCCTGGTGCCATCGGGGTGGCGAGGATGGCGTCGTAGGTCCTGGCGTACTTCAGCTTGAAGAAGATATTGAAGGTCGACTCGTACACGGCCCCGTTCATGGCCGCCGAGGCCAGCAAGGCCGGAGCAACATAGGCCGCGTACGTCACCGGATTCCCATCAGGCCCGGTGACGTCGCCGACGAGTTCACCGATCCCGATCCCGATCGAGAACAAGTAGAACAACGGCTCGAAGAAGCCGGAGAATACGACTACCCACATGCGCCGGTAGACGAGGAAGTTCCGCTCGAGCAGGTGGCGGGCGCGTCGACCACCGAGCGCAGCGACCGGCACGACCCGCGAGATCAGGGTCCCCGACGTCACTGGCGGAGCTTCCGGCTGAACATTCGGAAGCCGACCAGTGTGCTGACCACGATCCACACCAGCAGGTAGCCGACATGGATGAGCGGCGACCAGGTGGTGGGGATCCCGAGGGCCAGGCTGCGGGCCAGTTCGACGCCGTGCCACAACGGCACGACGCTGGCCAGCGGCTCGAGCCAGTCCGGCAGCTGGGAGATCGGGAAAAACGTTCCGGAGAAGAGAAACATCGGAACGATCCCGAACCGGAACAGAGTCGAAAGGCCGGTGTCGTTGTCCAGGTACGCCGCGTAAGCCGTCGTGGCTGCAGCGAAGGCGAGGCCGGTCAACACCGCCGGGACCACTGCCATCGCCCCAGCCCACGATTCCACTGCCCCGAAGGCAGCCATGATGGCAACAAACACGACCGATACAAACGTGAGCCGCAGACCGACCCATCCGAGATGTCCGACCACAAGATCCCGGACTCCGACCGGCGTCGCCAGAGTGGCGTGGTAGGTCTTGGTCCATTTGATGCCTGCCATCACCGGCCACGATCCGTCGCCGGCCCCGGTCTGCATCGCCGTGGCTACCAGCAGGCCCGGTGCCAGGAAGGCCAGGTAGCTCAACCCGCCCAAATCGGCTGGTCCGGCGCCTGCGTCGACCAGCGAGCCAAGCCCGACACCCATCGCCAGCAGGTACAGCACCGGACTGAAGAATGTGGAGATCACGCTCCCCCGCCAGGTCCGGCGGTACACGAGGGCGTGTGCTTCGACAACGCGGACAACGGCCGGGATAGCCATCAGTCCACCAGAGTCCGACCGGTGAGCCGCAGGAACACATCTTCCAGAGTCGAACGGCGGACCACGACACTCTCAGGCTGCAAGCCTCGTTTGGCCACTTCCGCGGCTGTGCCGTCGCCATTGTCGGTGTAAAGCAACACACGATCGGGCAGCGCCTCGGTCCGCTTGGCCAACCCGTCCAGGCGATCGAGGATGGTTTCCTGCACCCCGACCGGGAAGCGCATCTCCAAGACCTCCCGGGTCGAATACGCCTCGATCAATTGGCGCGGCGAGCCTTCGGCAACGATCTTGCCCTTGTCCATGATCACCAGACGGTCACAGAGCTGCTCGGCTTCATCCATGTAGTGGGTGGTGACAATCAGCGTCACGCCCTGCTGCTTGAGCCGGTACAGGCGATCCCACAGCACGTGGCGAGCTTGCGGATCCAGCCCCGTGGTTGGTTCGTCGAGGATCAGCAACTCCGGCTGGTTGATCAGCGCCCGGGCGATGGTCAATCGCCGTTTCATCCCGCCCGAGAGAGGCTCGACCTTGTCGTCGCGCCTCTCCGAGAGTTGGGCAAAGTCGAGCAACTCGGTGATCCGTTCCCTGATCAGGGGACGGGGCAGATCGAAATACCGGCCGTAGATGAGCAGGTTCTCGGCAACCGAGAGTTCCGTGTCGAGCGTGTCGTCTTGCGGCACCACCCCCAGCCGACGCCGGATCTCGGGGCCGTCCACGGCCGGATCCATGCCCAGGACCTGAAGGTAACCGTCGCTAACCGGGCTGACGGCCCCAATCATCCGCATCGCAGACGTCTTTCCTGCGCCGTTCGGACCGAGGAACCCGAACGACTCGCCCCGCGCCACCTCAAAATCGACGGCGTCGACCGCGGTGAGATCACCGAACTTCTTGGTGAGCGAGCGGGCTTCGACCAACGGCATAGCGGCTGACACTAGTGAGTGGGGGTTCTTTGGTTGGTGGGAACCGTCCCCCCTCGCCTTCGCTCCCGCTCAGGCACTCCCCCTTCCCGACGAGCTTCGCTCGTCAGGGGGAGGCATACGAAGCACGAAGTTCGAAGTACGGGGAGCAAAGCGAGCCTCTTCTAGAACTCCGCGTTGTTGGGGGTGCGGGGAAACGCGATAACGTCCCGGATGTTTTGCATGCCGGTTGCGAACTGCACCAGACGTTCGAACCCGAGGCCAAACCCTGCGTGCGGAACGCTGCCGAACCGGCGCAGGTCCGTGTACCACCAGTAGCCGGCGGCGTCGAGACCCTTGCGCTCCAGGCTGTCGACCAGCACATCGAGACGCTCCTCACGCTGACTTCCCCCGATGATCTCTCCAACCCCGGGGACCAGAACGTCGAGGGCCGCCACCGTCTTTCCGTCGTCGTTACGACGCATGTAGAACGCCTTGATGTCGAACGGATAGTCGGTGACGATGACCGGCCGGCCGAATACGGTTTCCGTCAAATACCGCTCGTGCTCGGATTGAAGGTCGCTCCCCCAATTGACCGGAAACTCGAATTCGGATTCCGCCCGCCGCAACAAGTCGACCGCCTCGCCATAAGTGATGCGTTCGAAATCGCGGTCGGCCACCGAGCTGAGCCGTTCGATGAGCCCCTGATCGACCCATTGATTGAAGAACTCGAGATCTCGCGAGTTGTTGTCGAGGAGCTGACGAAACAAATACCGTAAGTAGTCCTCGGCCAGATCAGCATTGTCCTGATTGTCGGCAAACGCCATTTCCGGTTCGATCATCCAGAACTCGGCGAGGTGCCGACGGGTGTTGGAGTTCTCGGACCGGAACGTCGGTCCGAACGTGTAGACGTTGCTCAGAGCGCTCGCGTAGCTCTCGGCCTCCAATTGGCCGCTCACCGTAAGGAAGGTTGGCTGCCCGAAGAAGTCCTGGGCGTAATCCACCTGGCCCTCATCGGTCCGGGGCGGCGACGCAGGGTCGAGCGTGGTGACCCGGAACATTTCGCCCGCTCCTTCTGCGTCGCTCCCGGTAATGATCGGTGTGTGGAGATAGAGGAAGTCACGATCCTGAAAGAAGCGATGGGTTGACGCGGCCAGCGCATTGCGAACCCGCGCAACAGCACCAAACGTGTTGGTTCGGGGTCGAAGGTGAGCCAGTTCGCGCAGTCGCTCAAAAGAGATACGCTTTTTCTGAAGCGGGTAGTACTCGGGATCGGCCAGACCGTAGACCACAAGCTCCGCCGCACGAAGTTCCACCCGCTGCCCGGCTCCCGGCGATTCGACCAGTGCCCCGGTAGCCGACACAGCCGCCCCGATGTGCAGCTGTTGCACCTCAGACTCGTAGTTGGGCAATGAACCTTCGGCGATGACTTGCAGCCCGACCAAGCTCGAGCCGTCGTTCAACTCGAGGAACGAGAACCCACCCTTCGAATCGCGCCGGGTCCTGACCCACCCTGCAATCCTCACGGTAGCCCCAAAGTCCTCACGCTCGAGTACGTGTTTGATGAGTTGACGCTTCATGAGAGCCTCGTGTCCTATTCGCGGTCGCGGCCACGATAGAAGGTCCACCACCGCCACCGTGCCCGCTTGAGCATCTCGACGACCCGCTCGGCCGGTCATGCCGACCAACAACCGCTTTCACGACGACGAGCCCGGAGGGCGGTAACGTGGCGAAGTGACCGGCCGGGACCCGACCAGGATGGACAAGATGCTGACCACCGTCATGGAACTCGTCACCGAGAGAGCCCCTCGCGACGAACTCGGTTTGCTTTCCGCGTTTGCGGAGGCGTACATTCGCCGTTTCCCAACTAGTGGCGCTCAGCTGACCGCCGACGAGTGCTATGAACAGGTCGAAGACCTCTACCAGTTCATCAAGGTCCGGCCAGACGGAGCCGGGGCCGTCCGGGTCTTCACCCCCGACCGCGCCACACACCGCTACGAAACCGGGGGGTCGGTTGTCGAGCTGGCCGTAGACGACGCGCCCTTCCTGGTCGATTCGGTTTCCGCCGAGATCCAGGCCCGCGGCATTGCCGTGCAACGAGCGGTGCACCCGGTGATTGGCGTGGCCCGGGACGGAACGGGCCGCCTGACCGAAGTCACCCACGCCCGCCGTGCCCAGCAGAGAGAATCGGTCCAGCACTACGAGCTGGACCGTCCGCTCGACGCTGAGGAAGCAGCCGATCTGGAAGGGGCACTCCGGGCCGTTCTCTCCGACATCCATTCCGTCGTGCGCGATTTCGAGCCGATGACCAGAGCCATCGACCGCATGGTGGGGGTCGCCGAAGCGGGCCGGGCTCGTTATCCCGTTGAAGACGTTTATGAGACGACGGCGTTCCTGCGGTGGCTGTTGGACGGGAACTTCATCTTCCTGGGCTTTCGCGAATACCGCATCACCGGTTCGGGCGCAGACCGTTCTCTGTCCGTCGTCCCCGGTTCGGGACTCGGGATACTCGCCGACCACCGTGGATCGGCCTTCGCCACACCCGTACCGATGACCAAACTGCCCGATGCCCTGCTCCGGAGGTACGAGGAGGGCGGGTTGCTGGTGATCAGCAAGACCAACCGACTCTCCACCGTGCACCGCCGCGTCAGGATGGACTACATCGGCGTTCGGCACCTCGGGCCCGAAGGAGAAGTGATCGGTGAGACGCGATTGGTCGGATTGTTCACCTCAAAGATGTATATGACCCGTGCCACTCAGATTCCATTGTTGCACCGCAAGCTCGATCAGATCATCCAGGCCGAGGACCTCATCGAGGGTTCCCACGACCACAAACTGGCGATCCAGCTCTTCGAGAGCTTTCCGAAAGACGAGCTATTCGCGACCCCCACCGATGCTATCAGGCAGAGCATCGCCGGACTCTTGACGCTGGAGGGAGATCGGCACGTCAAGCTGTTCGTCCGTCGTGATCTGCTGAGTAGAAACGTTTCGCTGCTCGTATCGCTGCCGCGCGACCGTTTCAACACCGAGCTACGGAAAGATCTTCAGAAGCTATTCCGGGATCGGTTCAACGGTACCTCCGTCGACTATCGCCTGGCCATGGGCGAGACCGGTTCGGCCCGCATCCACTTCACCGTGTGGGTCGCAGAGGGTGATATCCCGACCGTTTCCTCCAACGAACTAGAGAACGAGGTGGTGAGCCTCGCCAGGAACTGGCAAGATCGGGTGACGGATCTCCTCATGTCGAGATTTGGCCAAGACCGGGGCCGGGAACTCGCCGAGAAATGGGTTGACCGGTTGCCCGACTACTACACGACCTCGGTGGCCATCGAACTCACCCCCGCGGATATTCTCCGTCTCGATGAACTCTCCGATGAGCGCCGCGTCGTGGTCGGTTTGCAGAACGAACCAGCGGCCGGCGAACAGCTCACCAGGGTGGCCATCTATCGACTCGAAGGCAAGCGACCCCTATCCGATCTCATGCCCATTTTGGAAGACCTCGGTTTCTACGTCATCGAAGAAGTACCGGTCCGATTGGAGGGCGGCAACGAGACGACCTTCATCCACGACTTTGGTGTGTTGGGAAGCGACCGCCACCCGCTCGAGCTCGATCAGAGCGCCGACCGCATTGCCCATACGATCGAGGCCATCATCCACGGCCGGGCAGAGTCCGACTCGCTGAATCGCCTGATCGTCCTCAGCGATCTCACCCACCGGCAGGTCCGCATTCTGCGCGCCTACCGAACGTACTGGCGGCGCGTCAGCCCCGGGTTCACGGTGGAGTACGTAAACGATGCGTTCGCCCACCACCCCGGCATCGCCGCCGGGCTGGTCGAGTTGTTCGGGGCCCGGTTCGACCCGGGCCGGACCGGCGAGGACGCGGACGAACTCCGCGCCCGCATCCTTGCCGACCTCGAGGCGGTCCAGTTGCTCGACCAGGACCGCATCCTGCGAGGGTTCCTCGGATTGATCGAGGCGACGGTCCGAACCAACGCCTATCGACCCGGCTGTCAATCACTCAGCTTCAAACTGCGCTCCGCATCGGTTCCCGGGATGCCGAAGCCCTACCCCTTATTCGAGATCTTCGTATACGCGCCGGAAGTCGAAGGGATCCACCTGCGAGGCGGAATGGTGGCACGCGGAGGACTTCGCTGGTCGACGCGGCGGGAAGATTACCGCACCGAGGTGCTCGGCCTCATGAAAGCCCAGATGACCAAGAACGCCGTCATCGTGCCCACCGGTTCAAAAGGCGGGTTCGTCCTGCGAGGCGCAGTCGACCCTGCCGAACTAGGGGAAGCCGTAAAGAACGCCTACCTCGTTTTCATCCGCGGGTTGCTCGACGTGACCGACAACCTGGTGAGCGGCGTGGTCGTACAGCCTCCCGATGTACGAGTTCTGGACGGTGATGATCCCTATCTCGTTGTTGCTGCGGACAAGGGCACGGCCACCTTCTCTGATGCCGCCAATGAGGTGGCCACCGAATACGGCTACTGGCTCGCCGATGCGTTCGCTTCGGGAGGTTCAGCCGGCTACGACCACAAGAAACTGGGTATCACCGCCCGGGGTGGATGGGAGTCCGTGAAATGGCACTTCCGGGCGATGGGTCGGGATGTCGCCAAGGAGCCGTTCACGGTCGTCGGCATCGGCGACATGTCCGGAGATGTGTTCGGTAACGGCATGCTCCTCTCGGAACAGATCCGACTAGTCGCCGCCTTTGACCACCGGCACGTCTTCGTTGATCCCGACCCCGACCCGGTGGCGAGTTTCGCCGAGCGGCGGCGGCTCTACGAACTGCCCCGATCTACCTGGGATTCCTACGACGAGACTCTCATCTCGGAAGGTGGGGGTGTGTTCCCGCGCACGGCCAAGCGTATCGAACTCACCCCACCCATGCAGAAGTCCTTCGGCACAGAGGCCAGTGGGTTGACTCCCGACGAGTTGATAAAGCTCATACTCCAGTCCCCGGTCGACCTTCTGTGGAACGGCGGCATCGGCACCTACGTGAAGGCCGCCGGCGAATCGCATGAAGCCGTCGGCGACCGGACCAACGATGCGGTACGCATCAACGGGCGAGAGCTCCGCTGCAAAGTCATCGGCGAGGGCGGCAACCTGGGACTCACCCAGCGGGGTCGGATCGAGTATGCGTTGGCCGGTGGCCGGGTCAACACCGACTTCATCGACAACTCGGGAGGCGTCCACTGTTCTGACCGGGAAGTCAACCTGAAGATTCTGTTGGGAATGGCCGAAGAGCGCGGAGACCTGGACCGTCCCGGGCGAGACGAGCTGGTGGCGGCGGTGGCCGGCGACGTCGTCAAAGCCATCCTCTACGACAACTTCCTGCAGGCGCAGATTCTCTCTCAAGAGGTTGAGGCATCACGCGGTCGCCTCGAGGCCTACGAGGACCTCATGCAGAGCCTCGAGAACGAGGAGTTGCTCGACCGGGAGATCGAGCAACTGCCAACCTCAGAGGACCTCACCGAACGAGCCCGGTCGGGCGTCGGTCTGACCAGCCCGGAGCTCGCTGTTTTGCTTGCCTACGCAAAGCGCAGCCTGGCCGAAGCCTTGCTCGAATCGGACCTGCCCGATTGGCCCACCTTCGCGGCCGACCTGCCGAGCTATTTCCCGGCCCCCGTGGTCGAGCGTTTCCAGGACCTGATTCCCCTCCATCCTCTCCGGCGAGAATTAATCGCCACGATGGTCGCTAATGAGGTCGTCAACTCCGAAGGCATCACTTTTGTATCCCGCCTCACGGCGGAAACCGGGACGGAACCGGCCGACGTGGTTCGCTGCTATCGAATTGCCCGTGAGGTCACGGGCGCCAACGAACGATGGGAGGCCATCGAAGACCTGGTTGGCACCATCAAGCCGGAGCTGCAGGGCGAACTCATGGGCGGTGTTGACTGGTTGGTTGAGGCGATCTCGCGGTGGTACCTGGCCCACACCAGCGAAGAACCGATGGTCGGCGCCATCGAATCGGCACGGGTCGCGTTTCGGGAGATCTCGGCAGCCCTCCCGGAGATCGGGCCCGTTCAGTGGAGAACGGAACGAAAACTGGTCGTGGACCAATTGGTCGGCCAGGGCGCACCCGAAGAAGTGGCAAGCCGCCACGCCTATCAGGGGGAATTGGCCCACGCCCCCGACATCATCGAGCTGGGACACATCACCGGTAGGCCAATCCGTTACGTGGCCCGGGTCTTTTTTCTGCTCGGCCAGCTATTCGGGGTCAATTGGCTTGAAGCCCGGGTCGATCAGCTCCCAGCCTCCTCGCGGTGGCACCGGCGAGCGATCCAGGCCGTCGAGGAAGATCTGCTCAAACTGCGCCGGGAACTCGCCGAGCGAGTGCTCATCGAAGCCGCCCCCGATGCCTCTCCCCATGAGGCGATGGAAGCCTACCTAGCCACCAGGAGCCGTTCACACGACCGACTCACCCATTTCATGCGCGCCCTCGCCCTCGATGGTGTTGACGACGTTGCATCGGTGATCGTGGCCATTCGCCAGATCCGCGCCCTGGTCGGATAATGCTCTTCCCTTTCGCGTCGTCGGTCACGAGTCGGGCGGCTCATCGCCCCCCTTTCAGTCATCGGCCGGCCGCCTACTGATCACCGTCAACCAATGACCGACGACTGATCGCACTAGTCACTTCGCGGACAAAAAGAACCCTGCGCGAGCTTTCCGACGCTTAGTCGATGAACTCCAAGTAATCACCTGGAGGGCAAAAAGATGGCAGTGTCGCTGGGGGGCGCCGATCGGAAACCTGGTCTTGCGCTTGGTTTGAGTTGGGATCACGGAAAGCGAGTGCGCACCGTCGCGCTCATCATTGCGCTATCGGTCGCGGTTGCGTTGACATTGCCAACCGCTTCTCCGGTATTTGCAGGCCCTTCGCCCTCAGTGTCGATCATCGTGCGCGAGGTCCCAGGATCGGGCAGCGCCGCTGAAGCGCGGGTTGAACAACTCGGCGGTACGGTCGGCGACCGACTGGAGATCATCGAAGGTTTCTCTGCCGATGTCCCCGCGGCAATCGTCGCCACCCTGACGGCCGATCCTGCTGTGTACTCGGTCACGCCGGACACCAAGGTCCGCTTGTTGGGGTGGGACTCGGAATTCTCCACTGAAGCTGCTCCGAACCCATTCGCTCTGGAGGGAGCCTCCCTCGATACGTCTATCGCCGGTCCGGCCGTATCGACTTCTCCGACTGCATCTGCCGGCTGGATGGCGCTGGTCAACGACACGACCGGCGCGATCGACTACTGGACACAGGGATACACCGG
The DNA here is from genome assembly GCA_029863625.1 of Acidimicrobiia bacterium. GTDB lineage: Bacteria > Actinomycetota > Acidimicrobiia > Spongiisociales > UBA4744 > UBA4744. The sequence goes on along the minus strand of JAOTUY010000038.1, from coordinate 1,448 downwards.
AGCCGGCGTCGATGTAGCGCTGATCGATTCGGGGATCGCCCCGGTCGACGGCATCAACCTGACCGGCAAGGTCGTCAACGGCCTCGATATCTCTTTTGAGTCCCAGGCCGACAACCTTCGCTACCTCGATACCTACGGCCACGGCACTCACCTGGCCGGGATCATCGCCGGTCGGGACAGTCTGTCCAATCCAGTCCAAGCCCAGCAGGCCGGAGAGTTTGTCGGCGTTGCTCCGGGGGCCCGGATTCTCAATGTCAAAGTGGCCGACGCCAACGGCGCAGTGGACGTTTCCCAAGTGATTGCCGGGATCGATTGGGTCGTCCAGCACCGCAATGACAACGACATGAACATTCGCGTACTGAACCTCTCGTTCGGCACGGACGGTGCGCAGCAGTACACGCTCGACCCCCTCGCCTATGCGGTGCAGATGGCCTGGGACAACGGCGTCGTCGTCGTGGTTGCCGCCGGCAACGACGGCAACCAGGCACCCCTTCGCAACCCGGCCCTCAATCCCTACGTTATCGCCGTCGGGGCCAGCACCACAAGCGGCACCGAAAGGCCCGGGGACGACTTCGTCACCGATTTCTCCAACTGCGGTACCGGCGAACGGGGCGTCGATCTCGTCGCGCCCGGCAGGTCGATCGAGAGTCTCCGAGTGCCCGGCTCGTCGGCGGATGTCGACTACCCATCTGCCCTGGTTGGCACGAGATTCTTCAGGGGCAGCGGCACGTCCCAGTCGGCAGCCGTTGTGTCCGGGGCGGCGGCGCTCATCATCGGTCAACGGCCGGGCATCACTCCAAACGAAGTCAAGGAATTGCTCACCGATACGGCCCGGCCCCTCAAGGGTTCATCGAGTAGCTGCCAGGGCGCCGGAACACTGGATCTGGGCAAAACGCTCAAACAACCGACACCCAAGGCCCAGCAGACCTACGCCTCGCCGTCCGGTACCGGCCTCCTCGAGCTAGCCAGAGGTTCGGCACACCTCGTCGACGAGACCGTCGTCCTGGAAGGCGAGCAGGACATTTTCGGCGTGGAGTTCGACAGTGCCTCGTGGTCGACGGCCGCAGCCCAGAGCGCCAGCTGGTCGGGTGGCACCTGGAACGGATCGAGCTGGTCGGGGTCGGACTGGTTATCAGAGAGCTGGTCGGGAGCCAGCTGGTCGAGCGCCTCATGGTCCAGTGCTTCGTGGTCCGGAGCGAGCTGGTCGAGCGCCTCCTGGTCGAGCGCCTCCTGGTCCGGAGCGAGCTGGTCGAGCGCCTCCTGGTCGGGTATGAGCTGGTCCGGCGCCAGCTAGAGCACCAATGTCTGGTCCTCGAAGTCATGGGGCACCGCCGTCACGACGATGAGCGAATCGCGGGGCATCTCGGTTCGCTAACGAGTTTCAGCCAAGCTCGACATTATGGCCGCGACGTCGAAGTTCCTGGAGGAGTGCTAGGTCATTGAATAAT
>JAOTUY010000037.1 GCA_029863625.1 Acidimicrobiia bacterium | reverse complement strand
GAAGTGTCTCTGGGCTTCGACCTGTCTGCGTTCGGGTGGTGTCCTGCCTCGTCGGGGGATGGCCACGGTGCGCACTCCGAGTTCTCGGAGGTCGTCTTCGACTTGGCTGATCCCGAATCCACGGTCGGCGGTGACCGCTGTGGGAGCCCGGCCGGTCTCCTTTTTGTGTTCGACGATCTTGGGAACCAGTAGTACGTGGTCGACCGGGTTGCCCTTATACACCTGGTAGCTTTCGATGAACCCTTCCCGGTCGTCGATGATCATCACCTTGTAGCCGAACTCGACGGGGCGACCCAGTTTGCCTTTTCGGATAGCCCGGGCGTCGGGGTCTGCCAGTGACACCATCCGGTCAGGAATGGTGGTCTGCCCTGCGAGCCGTAGGTCGGTTTGAGAAAGGATCCGCTCGGTGCCCTCGAGCAGTTCTGCCATCTCTGTGATCGCTCGGCGGAGCTTGCCGTTTCCGGGATCCAGACGCAGAGCCCTCCGAGCGTTGCCAAGCACCGTCTCCGCTTGGGCTTTGCCGGCTCTGGTGATCTGAGCCAGCTCTCCGGTGAGACGTTCGATTTGCGCTTTCCGTTCGCTGCCCCGGCTGCGCAGACTCCCGGTGAGGGCCCGCATCCGCCGGCCCGCCGACCGGGACCGGTCCCGAAACACGGTACGGGTCGCACCACCAGCCTGCTGGACCCGACGTACGGCACGACCCATGGCTCCTGTCGCCCGCGCCAACAACCCAGCGTCGGTAGGCCAGGAGATATCCGCTTCGATCGTGGTGGTATCCGCCCGCAGCGTCCGGGAGCGGATCAGCCTCCGTTCCCGGGTCTTCTCCCGCAGCGCCCGGTTCAACTCCTCCACCGCTCCGACCCCCACCCGCCGGGTGATCTTCACCAGGGTGGTCGGATGAGGAACCGGATCCGCCCATCCGATGCGACAGAACCGCCGCCACGTGATCGAATCCCGAACCTCCTTGCACAGCGTCTCATAACCCAGACCCCAACGGTGTTTCAAATACATCATCCGCAGGTAGGTTTCGATAGGAACCGACGGCCGACCCCACACCGGGTCGAAATGACTCCGGTAGGGAGCGAAGAACCGGTCATCATCCAAGAACTCGTCCACCGCTCCCAGCTCCGCGGGGAGACCCTTCAACTCCTCGGGCAGAAACGGGTCGAACAAGTCCAACTGGGCTGCAGTACTATGAGTTCTGAGCATGGCCCGGGGTCCTTTAGTCGGGATGCCAGGCCATGTTCACATCATTCCCCCCAAAACGCGAGCACCCTCCACACGAGAAAACCCAGGTAAAAGCCCAATTTTGAAATCAGTTTTTCAGGGGCAAGTAGCTAGTACTCAGACCCGCGCTGGCTGCGAACCGCGCACCGCCCGTTACCATCGTTGACCCATGCGCTCTATCACTTTTCTTCGTCACGGTGAGTCGACCGGCAACGCTTCCGGCGTAATCCAGGGCCGCGGCTCCAGCCCCCTGAGCGAGCGGGGGCGTATGCAGGCGGCGGCCGTTGGCGATCGGCTCCGCAACCAACGTTTCGATCTTGTGGTCTCCTCGGATATGGAGCGGGCAGTGGAAACTGCGGAAGCGCTCGATCGGCCCTTCGTCACCGATGCGGCCTGGCGAGAGATGGATGTCGGTGGCTGGGACGGGCTCACCAACGACGAGATCAGTGAGCAGTTCGCCGACGAGTTAGCTGCTCTGCGGGGCCGACAGGATGTGCCCTTGGGTGGTACGGGCGAGACCTTGTCTGGGCTGGTTGATCGAATCTCGACCGCCCGGGACGCGGTGTTCGATCGTCTCGAGGACGGCCATTCGGCGCTGGTGGTTTGCCACGGTGGAGTGATCGAAACGGTGCTGGGTCTGGCGCTGGGGATGGCCGATCTTCACCGCCTGGTGGTGCGGGTGACCAATACGTCGATGACGACCGTGGTCGCTCATGAGGATTCGATGCAGCTGGTCCGGTTCAACGACGCGGCGCATTTGGGCGCGGTGACCGGGTGGGCAGGTAGCCGGCTGCGGGATGGGGGATTGGTTGTGGGTCTCGTCCGGCACGGCCGGACCGCGGCGAACGTTTCCGGTCACTGGCAGGGGCAGACCGACAACGGACTGAATGACATCGGGCGACGCCAAGCCGCCGATCTCGCCGCCTGGTACGGGGAGTTCGGTGTTGTGTATGCCTCACCCTTGGGGCGCGCCCACCAAACCGCCGAAACCCTCGCCAACGGATCGGAGTTGGCCACTCATGCCGGGCTGGCCGAATTGGGCATGGGAGCGTGGGAAGGCCTCACCCGTGACGAGATTGTGGCCGGTTGGCCAGAGCTGTGGGATCGGATCTACGAGCAGAACGAAGACCTGCCCCGGGGCGATAGCGGGGAAACCTGGTCGGGTATGCAGAAGAGGGTGACGGCTGCTATCTCGGAAGTGGTCGCCAACCGTCCTGAAAACCACATTGGCATCGTGTCACACGGGGCCGCAATTCGCGGCCATGTGAGTGGCATCCTGGGCTTGGATCACTCCGCCCGGCGAAGACTGGGTGTGCCCGCCAACACCTCGGTCAGCCACGTGGTCATCGAAGACGGCCGGCGCGTGCTGGCCGACTACAACGTCGCTCCCCACCTCGAGTAATTCCCGTTCTTGCGTGAGAAACCTGCGCATATCGCAACTAACTCACGCAAGAACAGCATTTACTTCTGCCGGTCCCTCCGCGCCTGGAGGAGTTCGGCCGCCCGTTCCAGGGAGATGGTGTCCGGGTCGTCTCCCTTGCGCAGGGACCCGTTGACCTCCCCGTCGGTGACGTAGGGCCCGTATCGGCCGCTCTTCAGCACCACGGGCTTGCCGGAAACCGGATCGACACCCAGTTCTCGGAACGGGGCGGCGGTCTGCTGTCCGCGCCGCCGTTTTGGCTGAGACAGCAGCACCAGCGCCTCGTCGAGGGTGACCGTCAGGAGTTGTTCCTCGTTTTCCAGCGAGCGGGTTTCGTCGCCCTTCTTCACATACGGCCCATACCGGCCGTTCATGGCGGTGATCTCCATCGCGTCGGCCGGGTCTGCTCCGACGACCCTTGGCAGCGAAAGCAACTGGAGGGCGACTTCCAGCGTGACTTCCTCAGGGTCCATGGACTTGAACAGTGAGGCCCGTTTCGGCTTGGCGGTTTCCTCCTGCTCGCCGAGCTGCACGTAAGGCCCAAATCGGCCGGTCCGAAGAGAAACGGGCAGTCCGGTCTCCGGGTCGGCGCCCAGCTCGCGGTCGCCACTGGGGGCCGACAGCAGCTCGATGGCTTTCTCGACGGTCAGCTCGTCCGGTGCCACCTGGTCCGGGATGCTGGCGGTGTCCTCACCTCGCTGCAGGTACGGTCCATAGCGGCCCGCCCGGGCGACGATCTTCGCTCCCTCGGGGTCGGTGCCGATCGGGATGGAGTTGATTTCCCGGGCGTCGATGTCGGCGAGCCGGTCGGTCACCATGTTGTGCAGGCCCGGGCTTCCATTTCCGAAATAAAACCGGCCCAGCCACGGAACGGACGCTTCTTCACCGCGGGCAATCAAGTCGAGGTCACGTTCCATACGGGCCGTAAACGCATAGTCGACCAGGTTGGGAAAATGCCGCTCGAGCAGCGTCACCTTGGCGAAGGCGGTGAACGAGGGAACCATCGCCGAAGCCTTCTTCCACACGTAGCCACGGTCCTGGATGGTGGTGATGATGCTGGCGTAGGTGGAAGGGCGCCCGACACCAAGTTCTTCGAGGCGGCGGACCAAGGATGCTTCAGTGAAGCGGGGCGGTGGTTTGGTTTCGTGCCCCTTCGCTTCGATCCGGTCGGTGTGGAGCGGATCGTTCTCGGCCAGGGGAGGCAACCGCCGCTCCTGATCGTCGAGATCGGCATCCGGGTCGTCGCTGCCCTCGACATAAGCGCGCAGGAAGCCGGGGAATTGAATGACCCTGCCGCTGGTGGCGAACTCGGCGTTTTCGCCCGCCGACGAGGTGCCGCCCAACCGAACCTGGACGCTCTCTCCAACGGCATCGGCCATCTGGGAAGCTATCGTCCGTTTCCAGATCAACTCGTAGACGGCAGCCTCATCCCCGTCGATCTCAGCGGCAATCTGCTCCGGCGTTCGAAAGACGTGTCCCGTGGGGCGAATGGCCTCATGGGCTTCCTGTGCATTCTTGACCTTGCTCTTGTAAGTGCGCGGCCTGACCGGAACGTAGTCCTTGCCGTACAGATCAGCGATCTGCCGCCGGGCGGCCTCCACTGCGGTCTCGGAGAGGTCGGTGTTGTCGGTGCGCATGTACGTGATGTAGCCGTTTTCGTAGAGACGTTGTGCGGCCCGCATCGTGCGGGACGTCCCGAACCGCAGCTTGCGACCGGCTTCCTGCTGCAGGGTAGAGGTACGGAACGGCGGATACGGCGAGCGTCGGTAGGGCTTGCGGGTTACCGAGCGTACGTGCATGGCGGCATCGGTGAGGCGTCCGGCCAGGGCAACGGCCGCCGCCTCATCCAGCAGGAGGATGTCGCCGGTCAACTCCCCGGTGTCGGAGAAATCCTTGCCGGTAGCCAATCGCTTGCCGTCCAGCAGGATCATGGTTGCCGTGAAGCCGTCGCCGTCCTCGATTCTGAATAGTCCTTCGAGATCCCAAAACGAGCCGGACCGGAAGGCCATCCGCTCGCGTTCGCGGTCCACAATGACGCGCACCGCAACGCTCTGGACGCGCCCGGCGGAGAGTTTGGGCTGGACCTTCTTCCAGAGCACCGGGCTCACCTCGTAGCCGTACAAACGGTCCAGGATTCGCCGCGCCTCCTGCGCCTCGACCAGCCGCTCATCGATGTCTCGAGGCTGTTCGAGAGCGCGGCGGATGGCCTCGGGAGTGATCTCGTGAAACACCATGCGACGTACCGGAACTTTGGGCTTGAGGACTTCCAGCAAGTGCCAGGCGATCGACTCCCCCTCCCGGTCTTCGTCGGTTGCGAGGTACACCTCCGACGCTTCCTCGAGGGCCGCCTTGAGTTTCTTGATCTGTTCCTTCTTCTCGCGCGGCACCACGTAGAGAGGCTTGAAGGCGTTCTCGACGTCGACGCCCAGCTTCGACCAGGGCTTCTCGCGGTAGGCCGCCGGGATCTCCGCCGCGTTGCGGGGAAGATCCCGGATGTGACCGATCGATGACTCGACTACATAGCCGGAGCCGAGGAAACCGGCGATGGTGCGAGCCTTGGCAGGGGATTCAACAATGATGAGTGGTTTGGACACAGAGCAAGGAATACTAAGCGGACATCGAGAAAGTCAAGACATCGGGCAGAAGTTCTTGGTTCTTCGTTCTTCGTTCTTGATCTCGGGTCCGCAGATCGCGGTGGGTGTCCGAGGAACGAAAAGCCAAAACCCATGAACTATGGACGGCAAGGGAACCTTGCCCGGTATTGTTCACGGTCATGGTGGAAAGAGCAGCAAAGAGCGCGCGGCCATTGAGCCTGGTCCGACGAGGCCCGTTTGCCCGTTTGTGGTGGGCCGGCGTCGTGTCCAGCTTTGGTGATTGGGTGGCGTTGTTCGCCACGATCGCTCTGGCCGATCAAATCGGTGGTGTCACCGGGATCCTTGTTCCGCTCACGGCCCGAATGCTCCCCGGCTTGTTCGGGGCAGTGTCTGGAGTTCTGGCTGATCGGTTCAACCGCAAGTTGACCATGGTCACGGCCGATGTGGCGAGGGCTTTGCTGGTGCTTTCCCTCGTATTCGTCGACAACCTGGCGATGCTGTTCTTGGTCTCGTTCCTGATGGAGACCCTGACCCTTTTCTGGCAACCGGCTCGGGATGCCAGCGTTCCCAATCTGGTCCCATCGGGCCGTCTGGTCGCCGCCAATTCCATCACGCTGGTCGCCACCTACGGCAGCCTGCCCGTCTCTTCCGCGTTCTTCTCGTTTCTGGTGACGGTTGCTGATTGGCTCCCCGAGCTGGCCGGATTCGGCAGGAATTTCGGTCCGGCGTTCACCTTCGACGCCTTCACCTTTCTCCTTTCTGCGATCCTGGTGGCCAGGATCCCGATTCCCAAACCAGAGATTTCGGGCCATCGCAAGGCAAAGGGAGCTTTGGATTGGCGGGCGCCACTTCGAGATCTGGCCGACGGTGTGCGGTTCGTGGCCGGCGACCCTGGCGTCCGCAATGTGATCGTGGGGATGGCCACCGCCCTTTTCGGGGCGGGCATCTTTTTCATCCTCGGTCAACCGTTCTCTCGCAATGTCTTGGGAGGCGGCAATTCGGGATTCGGGGTCCTCATCACAGCCCTGGGAAGCGGGGTCGGTGGCGGAATGCTGGTGCTCGCCACCGTGGGCTCCAGGATCGGCAGGCGCGATCTCACCTTTGCAATAAGCCTCATCTTGACGGGGGCGGCCATTACGTTGGTCACCACGATGAGCTCGGTCTTCGCGGCTGCAGGATGGTTGTTCCTGGCCGGAATTGGTGCAGGGTCGTCCTACGTGATGGGATTCACTCATCTCCATGAACGTGTCGACGATGAGATGCGGGGGAGGACCTTTGCCGCCCTTTACACGCTGGCGAGAACCTCGCTCCTCATATCCATCGCGCTCGGTGGTGTAGCCGCCACGGCCTTGGATGGCGTCCTTCCGGCCCCGTTCGACAACGGGATTCGGAATGCTCTCGCCATCGGAGGAGCCATCGTCCTGTCGGCCGGCCTGGTGACGTTGTGGAATCTGCGGGGCACTCTTTCGGGTCCCGAGTTCAGCGAGGAAACCTATCGGACCCTGAAGGATGCCAGCGATGCTTTCACCTCCGTGCGCGGCCAGCGCCGGTCGTCGCAGGAGGAGAAGTGAGCCGCGGGCGTTACGTCGCCCTGGAGGGGATCGAAGGTGCCGGGAAGTCGACCATCCAGGATCATCTGGCGAACGCACTGCGCAACGACGGGTATGAGGTGGTCACCGTGCGCGAACCCGGTGGCACCTCGACCGGCGAAGGAATTCGCAGGCTCTTGTTGGACGGTGATGATATGGCGCCGTGGACCGAGGCGCTCTTGTTCGCAGCCCAGCGCTCTCAACTCGCCGTCGAGGTCATCGAGCCGGCGCTGCGTCGCGGCGCCTGGGTGATCGGCGACCGATCGGTCTACTCGTCCCTTGCCTATCAGGGTGGTGGGCGAGGGCTGGGGATCGACGCCGTCAGGAAGGTCAACCAGGCCGGGTTGGGCCCGGTGTGGCCCGACATGGTGATTGTGCTGATAATCGAGCCCGAAGCGGGTCTGGCTCGCCAGGAAGGCGAAGATCGCATCGGAGGCCAGGGGGCCCGGTTCCAGCAACAAGTGGCCGGGTTCTACCAGGATCTGGCTGGGGCCGAACCGGGTCGGGTGGTGCTCGTCGATGCCGGGGGGCGCCTTGATGACGTTGCCGAACAGACTGTCGCCCTGGTGCGCAACCGATGGTGAAGGGACCATTCGACGGGCTGATCGGACACGACCGGGTGATTGGCCTCTTGGCGAGGGAGGTCCCAGCTCCAGCCCACGCCTACCTCTTCGCCGGTCCTTCCAATGTGGGGAAGACCACCGTCGCTCATCGTTTCGCCGCTGCGCTTTTATGCGAGCACAGAGGAGAGCACGACGTCCTGTGCTCGTCGTGTCGGCGGGCGGATTCAGGAAACCATCCTGATCTCATCGCGGTCGAACCCGACGGGAGAACAGCCTTGTCGGTTGAGCAAGCCCGGGCGACGGTGGCCCAAGCACCCATGGCACCCGTTGAAGGCGACCGGAAGGTTTTCGTCTTCGACGAAGCGGGCTCAATGTCCGAACAAGCGGCGAGTGCTCTCTTGAAAACGCTCGAGGAGCCGACTCCGAGTACGGTCTTTGTGCTCGTGGTTGAGTCTGAGGATGATCTTCCGGCGACCATTGCCAGCCGCTGCCGCACCGTGCAGTTCGGCCGGGTCCGGGAAGAGGCACTCATCGCGGCGCTACAGGAACACGGCACAGATCCGGAAAAGGCCGGCGAGGCCGCCCGGATATCCGGAGGCCGGCCGGGTCTCGCATTGGGTCTGGTGAGCAATCCAGATCTGGCCGCCTACCGGGACCTGTGGCTCAGTGTTCCCGTGCGCGTGTCTCCGCATCCGGGCGAAGCGTTTCGATTGGCCGATGAGGTGCTCGAGGCGGCGGAACCGTTGCTCAAAACGCTCGACGTCCGACAGACGAGCGAGGAGTCCGACGACTTGCCGCCGTCGAGGCTGAAGGCGCTTCAAGAGCGTCACGACCGCGATCGTCGCCGGGAGAAGCGGGCTCTGCATATCACCGGGCTGGAAATCCTTGCTTCCTGGTACGCCGATGCGGCCTCCGCTCAGTTTGGGGGACCGGTCCGCAACCACGACATCCCGGCTGCCACGCTGGCGATGATCCGTCCCGACGCGGCGGTGGCCAATGCCGAGCGGGTGTTGAACGCGGTAACCGAGCTGCAGGCGAATCAGCGTCCCCAACTGGTATTCACGACGTTGTTTGCCGAACTGACCCCGGCCACCTGACGGGAGTCGGCTTTGGAGCCGGAGCGGGGATTTGAACCCCGGACCTGCTCATTACGAGTGAGCTGCTCTACCCCTGAGCTACTCCGGCGCGGCGCACAAGTTAGCAGCCGGCGGAAGCTGCGAGCTGGACGCGAGGTTGGTGGGAACGGGCCCGCCTCCGTCGAGCCCCCCGCTCGGACTCGACACCTGCCCCCAACCTGGTGACTTCGTTCGCCAGGGGGGAGGGAGCTTTCGGACGCCCCAACTTCTCACTTCCCGCCCGCTCGGGTATCGTCCTGCCAGTCAGACGGGGAGCAGTCTTGGCTGATCAGGCCAATTTCGAGAGAGATGCAATGGAGTTCGCGCCGCAGTTGTATTCGGCTGCGCTTCGTATGACTCGAAATCCAGCCGACGCCGAGGATGTCGTACAGGAGACATACCTCAAGGCCTACCGGGCGTATCACACCTTTCAGACCGGCACCAACCTGAAAGCTTGGCTCTACCGCATCCTCACCAACACCTATATCAACCGGTATCGAAAGCAGGTGAGGAGGCCGACCGAAGTGGACTTCGGGGAGGTCGAGGATCTATATCTCTACAAACGCCTGGGTTCGGTAGAGGCGGGGAAGGCTTCGCGGAGTGCGGAAGAAGAGGTCCTGGAGCAGTTCGTCGACGCTGATGTGAAAGCGGCCGTCGAGGAGCTACCCGAACATTTTCGGATGCCCGTACTCCTCGCCGACGTTGAGGGCTTTTCGTACAAAGAGATCGCTGGAATCCTGGACGTTCCGATCGGAACTGTGATGTCGCGACTCCATCGGGGAAGAAAGGCGCTCGAAAAGGCGTTATGGGCGTTTGCAGAGCAACACGGCCTCACCGGAGAACAGGTGGCAGGAGATGGGTAAGCAAAACTGCCAAGATTCGCTGGCGCACGTCTACTTCTACCTTGACGATGAGATCGGGCGGTTGAGGAAGGCCCGCATCAAACGTCACCTGAAGAAATGCCCACCGTGCATGGGGGCATTCAGTTTCGAGAGCCGGCTCAAAGCCATCGTGCGGGAACGGGTTCGCGAAGAGCCCCAACCTGAAGTGATGGATCGCCTCCGGGCCTTTCTGAAGGAAAACGAATCGGGCTTCGGGAACTGATGGTTCCGATTCCGTGCGCCGGGTAGGCTAGGGCGGCTATGTCAAACCTTCAACGTCGATCGCTGGTTTCCATTGTCATCGGATTGCTCGTTCTGATCCTGGCCCCGGCCGGCCTCGCTCAGGTGGAGGCTCAGACGGATGCCACAATTCCGGCTGTCGAACCCGGCCCGGTGATCGATGTCCCGACCCCCGCCGTCAAAATTGTTCCGCAGACGCCGGCTGAGCCGGAACAGGCATGGACATTCCGGTACTTGATCCCGACGTCGCTGGTTATAGCCCTGCTCGTGGTGGTAGGGAGCATCGTGGCCTACTTCCTGAAAGTGGTGCGAACCAGGTACCGGCTGATCCAGTGAGTGGTCGGATTCCTTGGTCGGTGACAGCCCGGATCGCCGGGAGGATGGCCGGCCGGTATCCGCTTGGGGGTACCTATCACGAACGCCTCCTGCGTAGCCAGGCTCCGGAGTTCGTGGATCGAGCGGGCCGTCTAGTGATGGAGGAGACCGGTCTGACGGGACCGGGTGTGCCGCAGGTGGCGGTGGTGTCTCGCTCCGATTGGGCCGAACGCAACGTCCGTTTTTTCTCGAAGATCCTGGAGCCTACCGAGGACCGCCTGACGGAACGTTTCCAAGAATCTGGTCTCGTCGGAAGAAGTGCTGCCCTGGCTTCCCAACGTCTCGTCGCAGCGGAGATGGGGGCGGTGCTTGGGTTCATGGCTCGCCGAGTGTTGGGCCAGTACGAACTGGTGTTACCAGCCGACGAGGACAACGACGGTGACACCGTGTATCTGGTCGGCGAGAACGTCTTGAGTTTGGAGCGGACCCACCAGTTCCGTCCTCTCGAATTCCGCTTCTGGTTGGCGCTGCATGAGTGCACGCACCGTCTGCAGTTCGTGGGGATCCCTTGGATGCAGGGCTACTTCCTCGAACTCGTCCAGGAACTGGTGGCCACTGCTCAACCCGAACCGGGACGTTTGGGACGCCTTGTTGCGGAGGCTCGAGCCGCGGCCGCCGAAGGCCGTCCACTGGTCGGCGAGACGGGATTGCTTGGCTTGTTCGCCTCTGATGACCAGCGATCGTTGCTGGATCGGGTCCAGGCGCTGATGTCCTTCCTGGAGGGACACGGGCATGTGGTCATGGACCGAATCGGTGGCCGTGTCCTGGTCACCCAGCAGCGAATGTCAGACACGTTGAAGCAACGTCGTAAGGACCCGCGCACCGCGGCTTTCTACCGGCTGACCGGCCTGGAGATGAAGATGCGTCAATACGAACTCGGTGAACGATTCGTGCTCGGGGTCGAGAAGCGGGCCGGGTGGAGTGCGCTGGATCACGCCTGGCAGAGTCCCGAGCATTTGCCGACGTTGGATGAAATCGAGCATCCGGAACGATGGCTGGCTCGCGTCGCCTGACCGGCCTGAGCGGAGACGTTCTCGCTCGCGTTGAGGAAAACCTGCCGAAGGGCCCCTTGGTCGTGGCCTTGAGCGGAGGCGCCGACAGTGCCGTATGCGCCTGGGCTGCCGACCGGCTCGGGGCAAAGATACGGGCCGTGCACGTCGATCATGGGTGGCCGGCCTCAGCCGCGTTACGCAAAGCCGCGCATGAGGTGTCCGGACAACTCGCTATCGACATACTGGTGGTTGAAACGCAAAGTCGCCCCGGGCCATCCCCGGAGGGGCAGGCCCGGCTCGTCAGGTACGAAGCACTGGAGGCCGAGCTTGCGTCGGACGAGTGGCTGCTCACGGGCCACACGATGGATGATCAAGCGGAGACCGTTCTCGGCAATCTCCTGCGAGGCGCCGGTGCCGCGGGGCTGTCCGGTATTCCGAGACGAAGAGGGCGCATCGTCCGGCCTCTGTTGGATGTCTCCCGGGCCGAGACACGAGAGCTGGCCGCATTGCTCGGGCTGCTCTGGGCTGACGATCCGACCAACCTGGATACGTCGCTGCGCCGCAATGCTCTGCGCCGTGAAGTCATTCCTTTTCTCGAAACTCGCATCAACCCCTCCTTGCAGACCGCGCTGGTCCGGCTGGCATCCTCCCTTGAGGAAGACGAGCGACTCCTCGACGCGGCCGCCGACGCCGTTCCCGTCGAGACGCGCGGCAAGACGGTACGTCTTCCCGCCCCGCTGCTGGCGACTCTGCCCGGGCCGGTGGCGGCCCGGGCCGTTCGCCGGGGACTTCGGGAGGTCCACGACGGCTACCCCGGCTCGTCGGCCGAGGTAATGGCGATCCTGTCCGTTGCCAGGGGTGGTCGTCCAACCGAGCTGGCTGGTTCGATTCGGGTGGAGCGGAACGGGTCCTGGGTCACGCTCGAACGGCCGGACCTGGCGGTGAACCGGCCTCCGATGTCGTGGCCGCTCCCCGGCACTATCGATTTCGGGGCCTGGACATTCGAAGCATGGCTGGAAGAGACTCCGCCGCTCGTCTTCCCTCTCTCTCCTTTCACGGAGGTCTTCGACGCCGATGCCGTCCCAGCGTCGGTGGTTGTGCGCACGATGGAGCCCGGCGACCGGGTTGCCATGGTCGGAGGCACGAAACCCCTGACCGACGTTTTTGGCGAGGCGCGTATCTCGCCGACACAACGCTCAATGTGGCCCGTCGTTGTCACGGTTGGTGACGTGATCTGGGTTCCCGGCGTCCGGCGAGCCGCAGCCGGTTGGGTGGGAACGGCAACCAGGCGCTACCTTTGGTTACGCGCCACGTTGGAGGGAACATCGTGAATGTGGAGAAGGTGCTGATCTCTGCCGATGAGATCGCTGCGAAGTTGGAGGAGATGGGCAAAGCCATCACCGCCGACTATCAGAACAAGGATCTTCTCATCGTAGGTGTCTTGAAGGGAGCCTTCATCGTGATGGCCGACCTGGCTCGTCAGATTGAACTCCCGGTCGAGTTCGACTTCATGGCTGTTTCTTCATATGGGGCTGCCACCCAAACTTCCGGGGTCGTGCGCATCCTCAAAGATCTCGATCAGGAGATTGCCGGACGACACGTGCTCATCGTCGAGGACATCATCGATTCAGGGCTGACGCTCAACTACCTGCTCAAGAGTCTGCGGGTGAGGCGTCCGGAGTCGCTCGAAGTGGCCGCTCTGCTGGTCAAAGAAGGTATCGAGCGGACGCCGCTCGACGTCAAATATACGGGGTTCACCATCGGACCAGACTTCGTGATCGGCTACGGACTCGACTACGCAGGCAAGTTCCGCAATCTGCCCTATATAGGGGTCATGGACCAGAGTTCTCTTTGAGTCCTCAGTTGTCAGTCGGTCGGCCTGCGGCCGCGCTTTCGGTTGTCGATTCTGATAACTGATGACTGATAACTGACAACTATCCGAACCGCTGTGGCATACATCCGGGATCTGCATACCATGGGAGGGAAATGCCGGGTTGCGCTCGTCACAGACGGTGATACGGTGATACCCCGGCCCGCACGCATAACTCGACGAGGAGTCTCTTGACCCGGACCTTCCGCTCCATCTTGATATACGGGATCATCGCGCTCGTCATGCTCATCATGCTGCAGCAATGGATGGGCGGCGTCGAGCAACCCGAGGAGATCTCCTACAGCGAATTCTGGGATCGGGTCGGGGACGGCGAGGTCGCTACCGCAGTGCTTTTGACCAAGTCGAACATCGTCACGGGCGAGTTTGCAGGCGAAGTTGACGACACCCCCGATTACCGCATGGACTACCCGCCCGAGGAAGAAGACGAGCTTTCGGCGCAATTGCGTGCGAAAGGCGTCGATGTCCAAATCGATGGCGAGCCGGCAGGTATCTGGGAGATCCTGCTGAGCTTCCTCCCGTGGTTGTTCCTCATCGGGTTCATGGTCTTCATCTTCATGCAGATGCAGGGCAGCGGAAACCGCGTCATGCAGTTTGGGAAGTCTCGTGCCAAGCAGGTTACGAAGGATATGCCCAAGGTGACTTTCCAGGATGTGGCCGGGCTGGATGAGGCGATCGAAGAGCTGGAGGAGCTCAAGGAGTTCTTGCAGAACCCGGATAAGTTCCGGGCGATGGGAGCCAAGATTCCAAAAGGGGTCCTGCTGTTTGGTCCGCCGGGAACCGGCAAGACCCTCTTGGCGCGGGCAGTGGCCGGTGAGGCAGGGGTTCCGTTCTTCACGATCTCGGGATCTGACTTCGTTGAGATGTTCGTCGGAGTCGGAGCCAGTCGGGTGCGTGATCTGTTCGAACAGGCCAAGGCTCAGGCGCCGGCCATCGTGTTCATCGATGAGATTGACGCCGTCGGCCGGCACCGGGGGGCGGGTCTGGGCGGCGGCCATGACGAACGTGAACAGACTCTGAACCAGTTGCTGGTCGAACTGGATGGGTTCGACGTCAATAGCGGCGTCATCGTGATTGCCGGCACCAACCGGCCCGACATTCTCGACCCTGCTTTGCTTCGGCCGGGGCGCTTCGATCGCCAGATCGTGGTCGACCGAGCCGACCTTGCGGGTCGCAAGGCGATCCTGGCGGTGCACGCTCGCGGCAAACCGCTCGCCGAAGGCATCGATCTCGAAGTGCTGGCCCGGCAAACCCCCGGGTTCACCGGTGCCGATCTGGCCAACCTGATCAACGAGGCAGCGATACTGGCCGCCCGACGCGCCAAGTCGGTGATTTCGATGGATGAGCTCGAGGAATCCATCGAACGGGTCATTGCCGGGCCGGAGCGCAAGAGCCGGTTGATTTCCGAGGAAGAGAAACTGGTGATTGCTTACCACGAAACGGGTCACGCTCTCGTTGGGTGGGCACTCCCGATGGCCGACCCGATCCATAAAGTGACCATCATCCCGCGCGGCCGATCGCTTGGGCATACCCAGGCCTTGCCGACCGAAGACAAGTATCTGATGCGGCGCAGCGAGCTGGTTGACCAGCTGGCCATGCTGCTTGGTGGGCGAACTGCCGAAGAACTCATCTTTGTCGATCCCACGACCGGGGCCGCCAACGACATCGAGAAGGCGACGGACATAGCTCGCAAGATGGTTATGGAATACGGGATGAGCGATCGGTTGGGCCCGATGCAGTACGGGCACGCCAACGGCGAGGTCTTTCTTGGCCGCGACTACGGCCGCCAGCAAGATTACTCCGACGAGGTCGCTTCCTTCATCGACGCTGAGGTTCGCAAGCTCATCAGCCAGGCCCACGAAGAAGCCAGGCAGATCCTGGCGACGCATCGTGAAGCCCTCGACCGGATGGCCAAAGTCTTGATGGAACGCGAGACTATTGATGCCGCTGAGGTGGCTGAAGTCTTCGCCGATGTTCCCAAGTGGGAGCACGCCGAAAGCGGTGCCGTGCGTATTCAGATTCCCAACGGCCATAGCGGGACCGAACCGGACGTCGTCATTCCCGATGGTGTGACCGCCGCTCGGGAACCAAGTTCCTGATTCAAAGGAGCTCCTCTTGGTGACTACCGGCGAACCCGACTCGACCATCGACCTCGACGCGATAGCCGGGGCGGTCCGAATCATTCTGCGGGCCGTTGGGGAGGATCCCGAACGGGAGGGACTGGTCGACACCCCCGGGCGTGTTGCCCGCATGTACGCAGAAGTGTTCGGCGGTCTCCGGGAGGATGCCGGCGCAATTATCCAAACGATCTTCGAAGACGAGGAACACCATGAGATCGTCATGGTGAAAGACATACCTTTCTATTCCATGTGCGAGCATCACCTCATTCCCTTCCACGGTCGAGCCCATGTGGCATATACCCCGCGGGGTACGGTGACCGGGCTTTCTAAACTGGCACGGTTGGTCGATACCTACGCCCGGCGTCCCCAGATGCAGGAGCGGCTCACGACCCAGGTCGCCGACACCCTCATGGAGTCTTTGAAACCCTACGGGGTGATGGTGGTCGTCGAGGCAGAGCACCTGTGCATGAGTATGCGTGGCATCAAGAAGCCGGGTTCTGTGACCGTGACTTCTGCAGTGCGGGGGTCGTTTTGTGACGATGACGCCACGCGCTCCGAAGCCATGGCGCTGCTCTTCGGAGGTCGTTGAGATTGGTCGAATGGGCGATACGCGACCGCGTTCTGTCGACGGCCGATCGCACACTGATCATGGGGGTCGTGAATGTGACTCCCGATTCGTTCTCGGACGGGGGCCGGTTTCTGGGCTCCGGGGGGGCCATTGCCCACGGGCGACGCCTCTTTGCCGATGGTGCCGATCTCGTTGATGTGGGCGGGGAGTCGACCCGCCCCGGAGCAGAGGCGGTTCCGGCCTCCGAAGAGATCAGGAGGGTTGTCCCGGTGATTGCCGGTCTTGTCGAGGCCGGGGTTCCGGTATCCGTCGACACCTCGAAACCAGAGGTGGCGACGGCAGCCCTTGCGGCGGGCGCTCTGGTCGTAAACGACATTACCGCTTTCAGTCATCCCGAGATGGCACTGCTCGTTGCCGAGGCGGGCTGCGGGGCGGTTTTGATGCACATGCAAGGGACGCCGCAGACGATGCAGGAGAACCCGACCTATGGCGATGTCGTTGTCGAGGTCCGCGACTTTCTCATGGAGCGGGCGGCATGGGCCGAAAGGGCCGGAGTCGAGCGGCAATGCATTTGCGTTGATCCAGGGATCGGCTTCGGGAAGGCTCATATTCATAACCTTCAGCTCCTGGCCCGTCTCGACCTCCTGGTTTCCACCGGATATCCGGTACTGATTGGGACTTCCCGAAAGTCGTTTCTTGGCAGGGTTCTCGACCAACCCGACCCAGCAGAGCGCGACGTGGCAACCGCGGCTACGGTGGCGATTGCAGCGACCAGGGGAGCCGCGATTGTGCGGGTGCATAATGTGGAAATGACTCGCCAGGCGGTGCTGGTTGCCGATGCCGTCGTTCGCTCGATCGAAGTGGAGGAAGGGCCTTGACCGGTCTCAAGCCGAGGGAGTTCGTTTGGGTGATCCAAGGCCGGTTGGCCGTGTCCGAACGGATCGGGGGGTACGGGGTTCAACATCGGCGGGTTCGGCGGGAGGAGGAGATCCTCTGGCTCAAGGAAGAGGCGGGCATCAGCACCGTATTCTCTCTACTCGGCAGCACTCAGAATCTCGCCAGCTATCGCGACTCAGGTTTCGACGTTCGCGGGGAACCGCTCACCGGCGAGTACGAGTCGGCGGATGTCCAGCGCGTATTCACCGGACTCGATGAAGTCCTCAAAGACCCGAACGCGGTCGTGCTGGTCCATCGAGACCTCGTCGACGACACCCTGGCCGGGGTGCTGGCCGGATACCTCATCTACTCAAAACTCGTCGACGATCCGATTCTGGCCGCGGCGCTCATTCAGGAAATCCTCAAACGACCGCTCGGTCCCGAGGGGCGGGCGCTCATACCGGTACCTTCATAGGAGTCCTGCTCCGTGAGACGCAGCGCTTAGGAGTGACCTTGGACACCATCAGCTTGTTCGGGCTGCGGGTATATGCGTATCACGGGGTACTGGCCGAAGAGAAGTCTGCCGGCCAGGAATTCATTGTGGATGTCACCTTGCACGCCGACCTTGCTATCGCTGCCTCATCGGACGATCTGGCCGACACCGTCGACTACGGAGCGCTGGCGGCGGCGATTCACGACCGGGTCGCAAACGAACAATGGAATCTCATCGAACGCGTTGCCGGGCGCGTGGCCGATCTGGTCATGGAAGACGAGCGGGTGTTTGGCATCGAGGTCCGGGTACACAAGCCGGCTGCGCCTATCGCCGTCCCGTTCGACGATGTGGTCGTCGAAGTGCGGCGCCGTCGATGACCCGGGCCGCGATAGCCCTCGGCTCCAACCTGGGCGATCGTCGGGTGTCCCTCCGTTTTGGGGCGGTTGCGCTCGCCCAGCTGGGAACGGTTGTCTCAGTCTCATCGCTCTACGAGACGGCCCCTATCGGCGGTCCTGAGCAAGAAGCGTTCTTCAATGCCGTAATCGTGATCAACACCGATCTCGAGCCGCGACAGCTCTTGGACGAGTTGCATCGTATCGAGGCCGAGGCCGGGCGGGTTCGAGAGGTTCGATGGGGTCCTCGCCGGTTGGACCTGGATCTCATTCTTTACGGAACCCGGCAGGCGGAGGACGGGGGGGTGGTGGTGCCTCATCCTCGTTTCGCCGAACGGCGTTTCGTTCTCGAGCCTCTGGTCGAGGCATGGCCGGAGGCGACGACTCCTAGGGGACGTCTGGTTGCTGATCTGCTCCCCGGCGTGGCCGATCAGGAAGTGGTCTCGTTGGGAACCTGGTGGCCGGAACAGACGGAGCAGTCGGGCCTCTCCGAAGGGGTAGGAGGCGCTTCGGAACCGGGTCCGGTCTCGAGCTCGACAGAGCCACCACCCATCCGAGGATCCCAGAACGAGGGTTCCGCCTCGACATTTGCCATCCGGGGCGGGTGGTGGGTGGTTGCCCAGGTCGTGATTGGAGCTGCGGTCGTGCTTGCAGTGTTGCTCTTCGACCATACGATCGAGGGCGGCCGCTGGTTGGGATGGCTGGGCGCCGGGTTGGTAGTTGTCGGCGCAGCCCAGGCGGCGTTCGGATTGCTGCATCTTGGGGTGAGTCTGACTCCCTACCCCGAGCCGCTCGAGTTCGGCCAGCTGGTGCGTGGGGGCGTGTACCGCTACGTGCGCCACCCTGTGTACGGGGGCATTGTGCTCGGCATGGAGGGGCTGGCTCTGTACGAGTTCAGTTGGGTGGGATTGGTGGTGGCCTCCGGAGGCGGCATCTTCTTCTGGCTGAAGGCCGGCTTCGAGGAGCGCCGCCTGATCGTAAAGTACCCGCACTACCTCGACTACCGTGCTCGGACCCGCGCCCGCCTGATCCCCTGGATCGTGTGAAGATGTTGTAGTTGATAGTACGGGGTCTTCTGCTGCTGGCAGATGGCTGGCTGCTGGTAGCTGTTTCCGGGTAGCCTTGCGGCGCGGTTCGGTACCCGACTGCGGACCGGAACTGAGAGGAAAAGGTGGCCACGTTCATTCTCGTGGGACCCGGGCGGGCCGGGCTGTCGCTTGGCATCGCTCTCCGGCGGGCCGGTCATCAGGCAGTCGGTGTGCTGGCGCGCAGGCAGGACGCGGCAGTTGATGCCGCACGGCAGCTCGATACGCAAGCGCTGGCCTGGGAAGATGATCTCCCGCCCGCACATCTGTTGATCGTCGCGACGCGAGATGACGCCATCGAAGAGGTGGCCGGCCGGCTTGTTCCCCACTCGGCAGCCGTTCGATTTGCCGTCCATCTCTCAGGACTGATGCCGACTGCCGTGCTCGAGTCGCTGTCGACCACCGGAGTCGGGATCGGTTCCTTTCATCCATTGCAGACCCTGCCCAATCCGACCGATGGTGCCGCGGCGCTGCCGGGGGCTTGGGTGGCCGTTACCACCGATGACGCCGACCTTCGAGGATTCCTCGAAGATCTGGCGCGTTCAATAGCGGCCCGCCCCTTTCCGCTCGCCGACGCCCATCGGGACCTTTACCACGCGGCGGCGACCGCTTCATCCAATTACCTGATAGCTGTCCTGGCCCTGGCCGACGAGTTGTTCCGGAGGGCGGGCGTACCTTTTGAGGTGGCTCGCCCGCTCGTCACCGCGGTCGTGGACAATGCCTTTCGGCTGGGCCCTCTCGCCGCACTGACCGGACCGATCGCCCGGAGCGACGTCGGAACGGTGCGCAGCCAACTGGCGGCAGTGGCGCGCTGGTCTCCGGAATGGGAAGACGACTATCGAGCCTTCGCCAGAGCGACGGCTCGAGTCGCCGGCACTGTAGCCCAATTCGAGGGCCTGCTGTGAGAGTCTTGCATACGTTCGCAGAGGTACGAGAAGCCTCGGTGGGGATTACCAGCCTGGTGCCAACGATGGGTTATCTCCACGAGGGCCATCTTTCGCTCATGGCGACTGCGCGAGGGGAATCGGACACGGTGGTGGTCAGCCTGTTCGTCAACCCCCTGCAGTTCAACGATCAGGAAGACCTGGCCCGATATCCCCGAGACTTGGATCGGGACGGCCGCCTCGCTCGGGAAGCGGGTGTGGACCTCCTCTTTGCCCCTCCGCTCGAGGTGATGTACCCGATGCCGGCCCTGACCCGGGTCACCGTATCGTCGTTGGTAACCGAGATGGAGGGGGCGTACCGGCCCGGCCACTTTGAAGGCGTGGCGACGGTGGTCGCCAAACTCTTGGCCGGCTTGCAGCCCCAGCGCGCCTATTTGGGTCGCAAGGACGCCCAGCAACTTGCTGTGATCCGCCGGATGGCTTTCGACCTTTCGTTTCCGGTCGACATCGTCGGCGGTCAAACGGTTCGAGAGTCAGACGGTCTGGCCTTGTCGAGCCGCAACGTGTTCCTTGATAGGAATGAGCGCGACCGGGCCCTCGGCATTTCGCGAGGACTCATGGCGGCGGCCGACGCCTTTGAGACCGGAGCGCGCGACGCCCATACGCTCGAAGGTAAGGTGCGCGAGATGGTGACCGGCGCCGAGGTCGACTACGTGACCCTGGCCGACGCGCACACGGCTGTGCCCCTTTCCGGAGTAGACCGGGACGCCTTCCTGGCGGTGGCCGCCCGGGTGGGATCGACCCGGCTGATCGACAACGTTCCGTTCCTGGCGGAACCGGGCGGAGCGATATCAGTTGATCGCGGCTTTCGACTTAGCGGTCCAAGCATTCTCTATGGAGACCGACATGCTATTGACTATTGACCTGGGAAACACTCAGACCGTGGTCGGCCTGTTTGACGGCGTCGAGCTTGCCCATCACTGGCGGTTGTCCACCGTGAGGGAGAGGACCGCAGATGAATACCGTCTGCTCCTGCACGGGCTTTTTGAGCAAGACGGTGTCGATCCTGAGCGTTTTGAGGGAGCGGTCATCTCGAGCGTGGTGCCGAGAGCCACCTCGGCCCTTTCCGACGCGCTCCGCTACTTCGTAATTGACGGGACCCTGGTTATCGGCCCCGGCGTCAAGACCGGTATGCCCATCCTGATCGACAATCCACGGGAAGTGGGCGCAGATCGGATTGTCAATGCCGTCGCCGCCCGGACCCGCTACGGGACGCCCGTCATTGTGGTCGACTTCGGGACTTCGACCAACTTCGACATTGTTGGCGAAGACGGCGGGTATCTGGGTGGCGTGATCGGTCCGGGGCTCGAGGTGTCGATGGACGCATTGGTGGCCGCAACTGCCGCCTTGCGCCGTGTCGAACTTACCCCGCCCCGGTCGGTCATCGGCAAGGGGACCGTCGAAGCCATTCAGGCGGGTCTGTTGTACGGCCATGCGGGGTATGTCGATGGCATTGTCGATCGGATTCGTGCCGAACTCGGGAACGAAGTGCGCACCGTGGCTACGGGCGGCCTGGCATCGACGATCGTCCCGCACTGCCGGACCGTGGCGACCGTAGATGAGAATCTGACTTTGGACGGCTTGCGGCTGCTGTTTGTGATCAACAAGGTTTGAGTCGTCGGTTTTCAGTCGTCGGCCCATGAGGGGGCCAAGGTGCTTGGCCCGGAACCCCCTCCCCCATACCGACTCGCTTCGCTCGCCGGAGGGGAGACACCGATAACTGACGCCACTAAGGTGCGCGAGCGATGAGCGCCGACAATATCGAACCCCGGGCCGAGATCGAGATCTCCGACACCGATCCTCTGCATGCCCATCCGTTGACCGCTCGACGTCTCGAGAAGGTTGAAGCGATGCGTGCTCGGGGAGAAGAGCCCTATCCGACCCGGTTCGAGCGAACGGCCCGATCCTTGGATGTCCATAACGAATTCGCCGAACTCGAAGCGGGACAGAACACGGGCAAAGATGTGGCCGTCGCGGGAAGGGTGCTCAACCTGCGCCGGCTCGGGAAGCTCATCTTCGTTGTGCTCCAGGATGCGTGGGGAACGATCCAGCTGTTCGTCGAACGGAATACCCTTGGCGATGAAGGGTTTGAGGCCTTCGAGGCCGTCGACGCCGGCGACTGGATCGGGTGCCGCGGTGAAGTCATGACCACCCGGCGCGGAGAATTGAGCATCAGGATCTCCGGTTTCGAGTTGCTCTCCAAGGCGTTGCGGCCCCTCCCCGAGAAGTGGCACGGGCTCCAGGATAAAGAGCGCCGATACCGCCAGCGCTACCTCGATCTGATCGTCAATGAGGACGCTCGCCGGGTGGCGACGGTGCGGGCCGGTGTCCTGTCTGAGTTGCGGAGACAGTTCGAAGCCCGCGATTTCCTCGAAGTCGAAACGCCGATGCTGCAGAGCATGGCCGGAGGCGCGCTGGCCCGTCCGTTCGTTACCCACCACAACGCGCTCGATATCGATATGTACCTCCGGATCGCCACCGAGTTGCATCTCAAGCGGCTGGTGGTCGGTGGTTTTGAGCGGGTGTTCGAGTTGAGTCGCGTGTTTCGCAACGAGGGCATCGACGCTATCCACAACCCCGAGTTCACCACCCTCGAGGCCTATCAGGCGCTGGCCGACTACAACGACATCATGGACCTGATGGAGGAAATCATTCCGGCGGTGGCAGCGGCCGCTACGGGCGGGACGGTCTTCGAGTACCAGGGACGCGTCGTCGATCTCACACCGCCGTATCGCCGGGTCGCCCTGCTCGACCTGGTCTCCGAAGCCGCGGGTGAACCGGTTGGATTGGATTGGCCCCCCGATCGACTGCATGATCTGCTGGGAAGGCACGGGGTTGAATCGCAACCGGGGTGGGGACCCGGCAAGATGATCACTGAGCTGTTTGAAGCTCTGGTCGAATCGTCTCTGTGGGACCCGATCTTCGTGATCGACTTCCCAAAGGAAACATCGCCGCTCGCCCGGGTGCACCGCCGGGATCCCAACCTCACCGAACGGTTCGAGTTGTTCGCCGCCAATATCGAGCTCGCCAACGCCTTCACCGAGCTCAATGATCCGGTCGACCAGCGCCGGCGATTTGAGCAGCAAGCGAAGGCCAAGGCGGAAGGTGACGAAGATGCTCACCCCATTGACGATGATTACGTGAAGGCTCTCGAGTACGGTCTGCCGCCCACCGGTGGTCTGGGGATTGGTGTGGACCGTTTGGTCATGTTGCTCACCGATCAGGCGACGATCCGCGAGGTTGTGCTGTTCCCGACCATGCGACCGGAGTGAGGCGAGGGAAGCTCGCCGATCAGGTTCGCGCGGCGGTGACCCGACCCAGGAGGTAAGTCCCCAGCCGGCCGAGTACGCCCTTGGCGTCTCCTTCTGGAAGCGCCATAACAGCCTGCTGGGCCGATGCGACCCGGGAGGCCGCTTCTTCCAGCGCTCGATCGACGTAGCCGCCCGATCGGACCAGGTCGATCACCTCGGCGACGGCTTCCTCCGGGTAGGGGCGCGGCGCCGACAGAAGTTCGGAGATGCGAATGCCCTCCGGTCCTCCGAGAGCCAGCAAGACCGGCAAGGTGAACTTGCCTTCTCCGATATCGGACCCGGCCGGCTTTCCCAGGTAGCCGTCGGTGGCCACCAGATCCAGTGCGTCATCAGTGATCTGGAACACCATGCCGATTTCCCACGCCCAGGTGCTGACCGCCTCGATCACCTCAGGCGGCGCGTCGGACGCCATAGCTCCGAGCCGGGCCGACGTCCGGATCAGGCTGGCAGTCTTGCCGCCGATGATTCGGTAGTACTCGGTGGGACCATGGTTCAAGTCGTGGTCAACCTGTAGTTCCAGAGTCTGGCCCTCGACCAGCTCCGCATACGTTCGTGCCAGCAGCCGGACCGCTTCTTGCCCGAGAGTCGAGGCCGCCACCTCCGAAGCTCTCGCCATCAGGAAGTCTCCGGCGAGGATGGCGATCGTGTTGGTCCAGTTGCTGTTGACGGACGTTGCGCCCCGGCGGGTCGTCGCCTCGTCGATGACGTCGTCGTGGTACAGACTCCCCAGGTGGATGAGTTCGACCGCCGCCCCTGCGTCGATCGCCCGGTGGTCCAGGTTTGGACCGAACTCAGCGGTCAGCTGGGCCAAAAGCGGTCGGAAGCGTTTTCCGCCGGCGAGAAGCCCGTGCTGGGCGATTTCGGTGAGAAATGGATCGTCGGCCCGCGAAGCTTCGAGTAGGCGGTGCTCGACGCGATCGAGACGTTCCCAAATCTGGGGGATTGGTATCAAATCGGTGAGTTCGGGGGCGTCCATGCAGGTCTCCGCTGCGTGCGAAGCTGCATGGTAGTGAGGTGTCGACCATCGCCGGTCGGAACGAACTCTGTTCGGCCTAGTGTTAGACAAGAAGACATCCAAAAGTACTCAAGTCGACGTAGAAAGGGCCGACGCCATAGCTAGGCCTGTAAGGGTAGAAAAGGGTCATCGCTATACTGCCGGGGCGTATCCCCGTCAGGTCGAGGGTGCGATATTGGCTTAGGAGGCTGGTGCCGTGTTTGAACGGTTCACAGATCGAGCACGCAGAGTCGTGGTTCTGGCCCAGGAAGAAGCGCGGCTTCTCAACCACAATTACATCGGGACCGAACACATCCTTCTGGGGTTGATCCATGAGGGCGAGGGCGTTGCAGCCAAGGGTTTGGAGTCGCTCGGCATCAGTCTCGATTCCGTCCGCACCCAGGTTGTCGAAATCATCGGCCAGGGACAGCAGTCGCCCAGCGGGCATATTCCTTTCACGCCCCGCGCCAAGAAAGTCCTCGAACTGAGTTTGCGCGAAGCGCTCCAACTCGGTCACAACTACATCGGCACCGAACACATCCTGCTCGGCCTCATTCGGGAAGGTGAAGGCGTGGCCGCCCAGGTGCTGCAGAAGTTGGGCGCCGACCTTCCCAAGGTGCGTCAGACGGTTATCCAATTGCTGTCGGGAGCGCCCTCCGAGGAGCAGACGGCCGGGTCGGGTGGCCGTGAAAGCGGGCCCTCCGGGTCGACTGTGCTTGACCAGTTTGGTCGCAACCTCACCCAGATGGCCCGGGATCGCAAGCTGGACCCGGTTATCGGCCGGCAACGCGAGATCGAACGGGTCATGCAGATCCTGTCTCGACGGACCAAGAACAACCCGGTGCTGATCGGTGAACCCGGGGTCGGTAAGACGGCCATTGTCGAGGGTCTTGCCCAACGGATCGTCACGGGTGAGGTCCCCGAGACGCTCGACGGTAAGCAGGTCTATACGCTCGATCTTGGCGCGCTGGTGGCCGGATCACGCTACCGCGGCGATTTCGAAGAGCGGCTCAAGAAGGTGCTCAAGGAAATTCGTACTCGCGGTGACATCCTCCTGTTCATCGATGAGATCCACACGCTGGTTGGGGCGGGGGCTGCCGAGGGTGCCATCGACGCGGCCAGCATCCTCAAGCCGATGCTGGCCCGTGGTGAGCTGCAAACCATCGGCGCAACCACCCTCGAGGAGTACCGGAAGTACCTCGAGAAGGACTCCGCCTTGGAGCGACGGTTCCAGCCGGTTCAGGTCGACGAGCCAACGGTGGCCGACACGATCCAAATCCTGGACGGTCTCAAGGACCGCTACGAAGCCCACCACAACGTTCGCTTCACCCAGGGAGCCCTGGTCAGTGCCGCCAACCTGGCCGACCGGTACATCTCCGACCGCCAACTCCCCGACAAGGCCATCGACCTGATTGACGAGGCGGGAAGCCGCATGCGCATCAACCGCACCGGGGCCACCCCCGAGCTGAAGGAACTCGACGAAAAACTAACCGGCGTCCGGTCACAGAAGACCGAGGCCGTGCAGGCCCAGCAGTTCGAACGGGCCGCGCAGCTGCGCGATCAGGAACGCTCCCTCATCGCCGATCGCGCCGAACGAGAGCGTGAACAAAAGGCAGCCGGTATCACGAATGATTGGGTCATCGACGAAGAAGAGATCGCCGAGGTGCTGGCGCTGTGGACGGGTATCCCGGTGCACCGCCTGACTGAAGAAGAGACCGCCCGGCTCGTCAACATGGAGGCTGAGCTCCACAAGCGCATCGTTGGTCAGCACGACGCTATCGTGGCCGTCTCCAAGGCCATCCGACGCACCCGGGCCGGGTTGAAGGATCCCAAGCGTCCCTCTGGATCGTTTATCTTCCTGGGACCATCGGGCGTTGGTAAGACGGAGACGGCCAAGACCCTGGCAGAGTTCCTCTTCGGTGACGAAGATGCCCTGATCCAGCTCGACATGTCCGAGTACATGGAGAAGCACACGGTCAGCCGGTTGGTCGGTTCACCGCCCGGTTACGTCGGCTACGACGAAGGCGGCCAGTTGACCGAGGCCGTGCGGCGCAAGCCTTTCTCGGTGGTTCTGTTCGATGAGATCGAGAAAGCCCACCCGGACGTCTTCAACACCCTGTTGCAGATCCTCGAGGACGGGCGCCTCACGGACGCGCAAGGTCGAAGCGTCGACTTCAAGAACACGGTCATCATCATGACCTCCAATCTCGGTACGGCCGAACTCCGCAAGAAGGCGGTCGGGTTCGTGGCCGAGGGAGAAGATGTGACCTACGAGCACATGAAATCGAAAGTGACCGACGAGCTCAAAAAGCACTTCCGTCCCGAGTTTCTCAACCGTATCGACGAGGTCATCGTCTTCCACGAACTCTCCGTCCATGAGGTAAAAGAGATTGTCGATCTGATGCTGGTTCGGGTTCACGATCAGTTGAAGTCGCAAGGCTTGTCGCTGGCCCTGTCGGATGCCGCCAAGGTGAACCTGGCCGAGAAGGGGTACGACGCGGAGCTGGGTGCTCGTCCGTTGCGTCGGGCTATTCAACGCAGGCTGGAAGATCCTTTGTCTGAGCGGGTTCTGCTTGGTGACTTCAGGGCCGGCATAACCATCGTGGTCGATTTCGACGAGGAGACCGGAGAGTTGGTTTTCGAAGAAGTCGAGGCACCCGACCAGCCCCCGATCGAGATGGCTGACAGCGAGTAGGGCTTCGCAGTATCAGTTGATGGACGGGCGGCTCCCCTCGGGGCCGCCCTTTCAGTTTTCAGTTGCGGAATGTCTGGTGACTTACGACCGACGACTGACGATGGCATCAGTAGGCCATCGTGACGGTTCGGTGATGCTCGCCCATGGTTCCGGCCCGGGGTCCCAGCACGGCCTGGTGCCACAGGAAGTAGTCCAGAGCGGGTGTCATGACCGGGTTGCCCAGCCGGCGAAGGGCTTCGGTGAGCTGCTGGCCGGCGTAGACGGTCGCCCAGCGAATGGCCAGCTCCCAATTCCCACCCGCCGGGATCAGGTGCCGAGCGTCGACCGCCTCGGCCAGCCCGGGCTGGTAGTGGATTACCCCGAAGTGACGGAGCACCATCGGGAGCATGTAGTCGGGGTAGACGGGGAAGGTTTCGAGTCCCGTGAAATCGATTCCGCCGCCGGACCCCATCATGGCAGCGCTCAAATGG
>JAOTUY010000047.1 GCA_029863625.1 Acidimicrobiia bacterium | reverse complement strand
CGACCCCACCTGCACATCGGAACTATCGAACAGGGTGACCGTCACCCCCGCCAACCCCGGCTCACCAGGATCTTGGATCCCATCCCCATCAACATCCACCCACACCACATCACCGACGGCCGGGAACCGGAAGCCGAAATCGGATGCGTTGTGATCCTCTCCAGAACCAACATTGACGTCGAGCGGGTCGGAGGCAGTGGTAAGCGTGGCGCCCAACGGCACCGTTGTGTCATCGACATCGACCCGGAAGAGACCGGACGGCAGGCCGGTGAAATCGTAGGCGCCGGAACCATCGGTGATCTGCGAAGGGTAGGCGACGTCGTCTGCATCACCGAAGGTGCCGTTCGGCCCTGCCCAGAGGAGGTTGATCGTGATTCCCGCCAGGCCCGGTTCGCCTCCATCGACGACTCCATCTGCATCCAGGTCGTTCCAGACGAGGTCGCCCACCGAGGCTGCGATGACCGTCGTGGTGGTCGTGTCAGAAACCGGGGCCGATTGGTCGCTGCTGGCGATCACGATGTTGGTGGCGTCGCCGACCGGCGCAGGGTTGTCGACGCCTACGTCATACGTGACTGTTACCGATTCGCCGGCGTTCAGGCTGTAGCCGTTGAGCAAGGTTGGCGGATCACCACCGGCGGTCGTGGTATTGAACGATATGACGATGTTGTCGAACCAGACGCGATCGTTGTCGGCGCTGAGGGTCGTGGTGATCATGCGTATCGCGCTCGCTGCCGACACGAAGCTGCTGATATCGACCGGTCCAAAACTCTGCGTCGTTCCGTAGTTGACTCCGTTGCCCAGGGCGGCCACCTGGTGGTACGTCGCTCCGTCGAAGATCTGCACGTACACGAAGTCGCCTGGTTCGAGGTTGACGCTCCGGTAGTCGAACGACAATGTGGCGCTGGTGGCTCCGCCGGCGTCGAAGGGACGATCTATCCAGCGCGGCTGGTTTGGTCCTCCATTACGGCCTCCCACGCCGAGCCGCAGTGACGCGCCGAGATCGGTCCCGATACGGATGTCGCCGGTGGTGGCAATCCCATTATCGACATACTCGACCCAGGGTCCGGTCCATCCCGATCCGCCCGTGTAGTTGTTGGATTGGAAGTCGTCGGTCACCGCAGAGGCCTGCGAGATAACGGTGCTACCGGGCACCACCGATGTTCCCGGTGGGAGGTCGTCGGTGATCAGGACGCCGGTCTGGGTTCCGCCGCTCGTGTTGGTGAGGTCGACGGTGTAGGTGATGATGTCGCCGGGTTCAACGGATCCGGGCGCAGCAGTTTTGGTCACGGTGAGAGCGGGCGACCGGACGGTGTCGACATCGGTTGCCAATTGCGGTGAGTAGTTGTTTCCGAGCGGGTCGCTGTAGGTGAGCGTGGCCGAGTTGGCGATGGAGCCGGTCGCTCCGCCGTCAACGTCCACGGTGACTCGTACGGTCCCACTCTCGCCCGGAAGGACCGGGTTGTCGAGCGTGAACGTAACTACGCCGCCGCTCTCCGTGCACGTGCCGGTCGCCGGTCCATCGATCGAGCAACTCTGGTAAGTAGTGGCGGCGGGAATGGTGTCGGAGATATTCACCCCGGTGGCCAGTCCGGGGTTGGGCGAGCCGTCCGAGGTGTTGGCGTAGGCGAGGACGTAGGTGATGGATTGGCCGGGATCGACGGAGGTGATTCCGTCGCTCTTGCTGAGCATCATTTCGGGAACAGCGGGGATGAGATCGAGGAACACCGATTCGCCGTTCACACCTTCGAAGATGTACTGGTTGCCGCTGCTGATGCACAGGTCCGCCGACCACCACCCTTCATCGGCGCCTCCCACCGCCAGGGTGTCTCCGACCCGTGTTGCATTGGACGATCTATTCCAAACGGCGTTGCCCGACACGGTTCCGGCGTAGCTGGATCCGGAAGGACTGTGGTATGTCACCGACCCGTTGTTGTCCATGTCGAAGTTGTGGAGGGTGATCGACGTCGTGCCGGGCGCCACGAAGAAGTAGAACGTCTTGCAGGTCTGGCCGGCACCTCCGTGCTGGTAGCTGGCCCGCTGGATACCGATGGATAGTTCGTCACCGGTGCCGGGAGATCCGTCCGGGTTGTCGACCTGATTGCCGTTTGACAGCAACGCCGACGCGCAGCTGGCAGGTGTGCCGGTGACGTTGCAATCGGGGTCGTGATTGAAAGCGAGCCGCCACGAGTTGTCGTCGTTGTTCGACACCGTGGTCCGCAGCAGGTAGGTACCCGTGCCGTAGACGCTTGGGTCGAAGGTGAGGAGTTCGGTCCATCTTCCGTTGGTGCCGCCGTTGGGCGTGTACGTGACGGAGGCCAATATGGTTCCGCCCGGAGCCTCGAGGATGAAGGTGGCATTATCGGGACCACTGCCGCGAATCTCGTCGATCGCCGTCGGGGAAACGGGGTCGGGCACCTGCAGCTCCGGGTCGAAAAGGGCCACCGTGAGGGGAGTCCCGGCCGGCCAGAGTTGGGGGACGTTGAGTTCGAAGAGGTGGTGGGTGCCGCCACCAGGTGGAGGGCTCGAGTACCAGTCGCCGATCCCGATGCCGGCGTTGGGTCCGCTGGTCTGGAGGAAGAGGGGCGAAGCCACCGGCGGGAGATCGACGGCCAGGGCAGGATCGGCCTGGTGGAGCACTCCGAATCCGATGGTCAACGCGATGAGGCGCACCACGAGCAGCAATGCTGTGAACGTCGCGGTCCATTTGCGGCGGTGTTCGCCATGTCGTTCGCTTGCCCAACTCATCGAAAAGTCTCGAACCCTCTGGTTTCCCCTGGAACGCCGGCCGGTGTGGGCCACTGAAGGCCATGTACCTACCGAATGTTTTTCGACCTCAACAGGGGAGGCCTTGAGGTTTCAATGCTGAGGTGGCAGAGGGTTTGTTGCTCTTCCTGTTGACTAGTTCACCGGCTTGGATTCCCTGGAGCGGGCTCACCATTGATTGTCCATATGATGACCACATACATAGCACAGGTATGTACCATGACCGCCATAATGTGGCATAGTGGGTATACCAATGACCTCATTGACCAACACGATTGCGTTCGCCAACGGCAAGGGCGGGGTCGGCAAGACCAGCGTCACCGCCAATGTGGCTGGGATTGCTGCGTTGAGTGGGTGGCAGGTGCTCACGGTTGACCTCGACCCTCAGGGCAACCTGGGCACCGACCTGGGCTACACGCAGAACGGCGACTCCGATCAGGGCGCCGCGCTCATGGCGGCCATCGGGGACGGCGCCAAACTGAAGCCACTCCGAAATGTTCGGCCCGGCCTTGATTCGGTTCCTGGAGGCGACCTCATGGATGGCCTCATGACCGTTCTCGCGCCCCGCCTCTTGGATGAAACTGCGCCGGCGACCGCCATCGCCGATGCGCTGGCGACGGTCGCCGAGGATTACGATCTCGTTCTCCTCGATTGTCCCCCCGCCGGTGGAGTTCTGCTGGAAGCCATCCTCATCGCCGCACGCTTTCTGGTTGTACCGACCAAGCGAGATCTCGGTTCCCTACATGGCCTGGTGCGAGTCGCCAGGTCCTTTGCCAGCGTTCGTTCTCATGACAACCCCGATCTGGAAGTGCTGGGCGTCGCTCTCTTCGATTTCGCCCGCCAGGACACGAGGATCCTCGCCGATACGCGGGAGCGCCTCATACGCAATCTGGCCGGGGCGGCGCCCGTGTTCGACACCGTCATCCGCAACGCACGGAAGGCATCAACCGATATGCGACGGGACGGCCTGCTCGCCTTCGAGTATGAAGAAGCAGCCTCCTCGGCCCTTCGGCACCGGGTGGCAGAGCGTGTCTGGGAGCACCCGTACCGATTTTCGTCGAATGGCTACTCGAAGAGTGCGTCCGGGCTCGCTGAGGACTACCAGAGCCTCACCAAGGAGATCCTGGCTGCCTTTGCGGAAAGGAACGGCTCATGACGGAACAGGATCTCGACTTCAGCGGCTTTCAGGCCGAGCGTAAGGTCGATGTGCCTCCTCCTCCCAAGAAGAAGAGCGCCTCTGGTTCCGGGAAGCTGAAGTCGGAGGGAAAGAAGGGTAGGAAGAAGAAGGCCCTAGCAGAGGAAGCACGGCCGGAAGACACTCGGGTCGAGGAGCCGCCGCCGCAACCGGAGCCGGAGCCGGCCATATCTCCTCGGCCGGTCGCTTCCGCCAAAGCCGCGGGAAGAACTAAGGCCGGTCGCAAGAAGCGAGTGAACGTCTCCCTCCCGGTCGAGCTCAGCCAGCGATTCACCGATCGGGCAGCCCTGCAAGATCGGTACCTCACTGATATGGTGCTCGACGCCTACCGGGACCACTACGCAGAGATGCGCGAGGGGTACGTTGCTGAGCAAGGGGATGCCGACTTGCCCTTTCGGCCTCGCCGCCGCAAGGCTGCCAGCGGGCGAGTAACGCATATGCTCTACCTGGCCGCGCCTGAGATCGCCGTCATCGATGGGTCAGCGTCAGAGGTCGGCCTTTCGAGGTCCGAACTGGTTTCCCAGCTTCTCGAGCGGGAGCTCGCTTAGCTCCCAGCTATCCGCTGTCCGCTCTCAGCTTTCAGCTGTGCTTCGTCTGTGGACGCTATGTGGCTAGCCAAGGGATACTCGGATGAGGGATGGCGGGTGGCCTGCTCCTACATCGCATCCACCGCCGCCACGGCAAATGCCAGTCCGTGGGGTGGGTCCTCGACCGCAAGGTGGAGCGTCCAACCGGTCGGCGAGATGAGATCGGACCAGACATACCATTTCAGCTCGTTGATCGCTTCGCCCAGATGATCCGGTGGCACAGGCCACTCGTCGATGAGGCCGCTCAAGGTAGCGGCAGCCCACCAGGCGCCGTACCGTCCGGCGGCAGCGCCGGGGCGCCGTCCGTGGGCTCCTCCACTGGCACCGGTCCAGGCCATCAGGGCCATGGCCAACTCGGGGAGGATCGGTGCAATTCGGGCCCGGGAAGGGCCCAGAGATCGGATTGACCCTAAAGCGTCCCCATGGACGATGGCAGCTTCGGCTCGCCCGTTCGATTCTTCCGTCCACGGTCGGGTCAGACTGAGAAGAGCGTCAGAGGATTCAGGTTCGTCGACGGGTGGGGGAGAGATCTTGGGGAGGACAACCTCCTGCATCCTGGGGAGGTCCGGAGCCGGGAATTCAGCCTTATCAGAGTGATAGGTGGCCACGGCGTAGGCCGGTTCCCACTCCATGAGTATCAGGGGCAGTTCGACCATCAGCGGATCGATACCCTCCGCTTGTCTGAGATCTTCCCGACGCACCACCCGTTCGTAGGCGGTCACCGTCCGGGCCGGCCCTTCCGGAAGATGCGGAGACAATTCTGCCCACGTGTGGCGGGATGCTGTCACCTCGGGGAGCGGACCGAGCGTGAACCGCCCGGCCCCTTCGAAGACCATCGGTCCGGCCCATTCGCCCGGTGCCTCGAGCGCCAGCCGGTATTCGATGTGATCGGCGATGGCCCAGAGTTGCTTGCCGCGGTCGACCGCGTGCCGGCAGCGGCCTTTCAGGTCGACCAATCCCTCCCAATCGCGCCCACTGCACAGGCCATCGACCAGCTTGAGAAGCTTGCCGGGATTGCCCTCTTCGACGGCTTCAGCAAGGGTGTGTTGGTCGGCGATTGGTGAAGCTCCTTGGCAACTGGTCGGAGCGTAGCGTTGCAGGTCGCAACGTTATGACAGTGGCTTAGGGGCGATGGTGCGACGTACGACGTTTGGGACAGTCCCCCCCGGAGGGGTCGGGTTGCGCGACAGAGGCGACGGATCGCAGTGTTCCGTAAGGTGGGCTCCCCCACGGCGTCGTGGAGCTGTCGAGCGAAGCGAGGACTGAGGGGGCAGTCAGCTCTGCTTTCTAGATCTTCATGCCCCCTCCGACTCGCCTCTTTCGAACCGACCTGCCTCCCCACCTTCGGTGAGGGAGGACGCGGGTCTACACTCGGCCGCTCACTTCTCCCGGTTCCGGTCCCGTCGCGATGGGCATTCCCGGTGTTGTGCACCAGTCGCTCCACGAACCGGGGTAGAGCAGCGGGGCGGGCAACCCGGCCACAACGGCTGCCAGGACGTTGCTACACGCGGTGACGCCGCTGCCGCAGTAGGTGACGACCGGTTGTTCGCTTGCGGCGCCCAGTCGAATGAACCTCTGGCGGAGCTCCGGCACGGTCAGGAAACGGCCGTCTGTTGAGGTGTTTTCTGCGTATGGTGCCGAGATCGCGGTGGGGATGTGCCCGGCCACCGGGTCGACCGGGTCCTCGTGGCCTGCGTAGCGCTCGGGCGCCCGGGCATCGAGCAACACCACCGACCCCAGCAGACCGGCGAGCTCTTGGCCGGTGACCATGTCGTCACGGCGGGGTTGTCCCTCAAACGCTTCAGTCGGCCAGGACGGGACCAGAGCCGTGGTTGGCAGTCCTGCCCTCCACCACGCGCTGTATCCGCCGTCCAGAACCTGGACGTGCTCATGACCGAGGTGGCGGAGCATCCACCACAGTCGGGCGGCCACCGACCCCGCTGAGTCGTCATACACAACCACGCGGTGCCGGTGGCCGATGCCGAGCGAGCCGAGAAGGTCGGTGAAGTCCTGAGAATCTGGGAGGGGATGACGGCCGGGTCCCTCCGGGGCACACAGATCACCATCCAGATCCAGGAAAATGGCCCCGGGAATGTGGTGCCGCCCGTATTCTGCTCTTCCCTCGGTTGGGTCGGCTAGATACCAGCGAGTGTCGACGACGCG
Organism: Acidimicrobiia bacterium; assembly: GCA_029863625.1. Taxonomy (GTDB): domain Bacteria; phylum Actinomycetota; class Acidimicrobiia; order Spongiisociales; family UBA4744; genus UBA4744. The sequence goes on along the minus strand of JAOTUY010000047.1, from coordinate 15,945 downwards.
CAGATCATCGTCCGCCAGCTGTTTGGATAATTCCTCAACGCTGATCAGGGGATTCGGCATGGAGGTAAGTATGTCAGAGTGGCCTTTGCTCCGCTCGCTCCCATGCGCGATAGTGAGGTTTTTCGCGTTTCACGTGGCACGGGGATATCCATATGGATACTCGGTGGACGGAGGTTTCAATGCTCAATCTGGCGAGAGGGGGCCAGGGGGAGGGTGGAGCAACGCAAAGCATGCGATGGCGTTGCAGTAGAGTCGGCGAACCGCTCCGGCAAGGACCAGACGATGAGTGAAATGACCAAAACGGACCCTGCGGCGTGACCTACCTCGACCCTCTCGCCGCCCCGTTCCATCTGGAAGGTACCAACGGCGAGGGAGTTCTGGTGGTGCACGGATTTGGGGGGACGCCTGCCCACCTGCGCATGGTGGCCGAGTACCTCAACGCCGAGGGTTACACCGTAAACGGTCCGTTGTTGGCGGGTCATGGGACCAGTCTCGAAGACATGGAAACCACGGGGCGGCGGGACTGGCTGGCAAGTGCCAGGCGGGGTTTCGGTCAGCTTTCGGGAGACTCCGATCGGGTACACCTACTCGGGTTCTCGATGGGGGGGCTGCTGGGTTTGTCACTGGCCGCCCAACTGGCGGTGGCCTCCCTGACCACACTCAACACCCCGATCAAACTGCACGATCGGCGCCAGCCCCTGGCGCGGGTTTTGAAGTACGTGCAGCGCTTTCGGATGTGGGAGGGTGGCGAACCTAAACCCCAGGGCGAAGCGGCTCGATACTGGGTTCAATACGAGGGATTCTCCGTGAAAGCTGCTGTCCAGTTGCTTGACCTCATCCGGGAAACCAAGGCGCAGTTGCCCCAAGTCACCTGCCCGCTGCTGGTCGTACAATCCCGAGTCGACGAATCGGTCCGTTCCGTGAGCGCCGAAATCATCATGCAGCGGACCTCATCGTTCCACAAAGAGCTGGTGTGGTTGGAGCGGTCCCGCCACAACAGTTTGCTGTACGACGAGCGGAACGTCATCCACGACAAGGTGCTGGAACACATTCGAAGGTTGTAGCGCTTTCCCCTGCCTGCCGGCGGGAGGGGGCGAGGCCGGAAGGACGCCAGGCCAATCGGCCCCCGGCCCACAGCGGACCGCAGACCGCAGAGCATCTCCTCTACCTGCACGCCCAATAAGAGGTCAATTCTGGCCACTGCGGTGTCGATAAACGTTGGGTGAGCCGGTTCCCGCGTCTCGAAAAGAATCCGGGAGGCCGCGCTAGGGAAGTGCGCCGTGGTCCCCCCTGGGATCGCATCCTCGTCATCTCATTCCTGGCCGCGTTGGCTTTGCTCGTTCTGTTGGGCGTCGTCTTCTCGGTTGCCTACGGCAGTCGTCGGATCACCACCAACGCGACCTCTCTTCACAAAGCCGACGAGATCTTGCGGACATCCACGGTGGTTCGCGCTCAGCTGGGTTTGGCCGTCTATCTCGCGGCAGTCGATCGTGAAGTTGGCACCAATTCGACCGACGCTATTGCCTTCTCGATTAGCGAAGCCGAAGACGCCCTGGTGGAAGTTCGTTCTGGCTTTTTCGGTGATCCCACCACCGAGACCTCCGGTCTGCTCGAGGACCTGCCGGCGTCACTCGATGTCCTGGGTGGCGAGTTGGGGGCGTTCACACAGGTAAGCGGAGAGATCATCGCGTTGCTCGAAAGCAACGATTCGCGCACTGCGCAGGAAATGGCCAACTCCCAGCTTGATTCTGAGTTCCGGGGGATGACCGCGGTGCTGGTTGGCATACGCAACGAATTGCGCGCCGAGATCAAGTCCTCCGACGAGTTCTTGGGAACCATGAGCACGGTTACCCGGTTCCTGGTGGCGTTCCTCATACCAGGTGCAGTAATCCTGATCTACCGCGAGCTGATCCGTCGCCAGCAACGACAGGCCGAGCTCGAAACCCGCCTCCAGGCGGAGCGGGATATCGGCCACGCCCGTGAAGAGTTCATCGCCAACGCTTCGCACGAATTGCGCACCCCTCTGACCGGTATCCACGGATTAGCGATGCTGCTCGAGGAGGAACCGGAGATCAAAGAGTCGGAGATGGCCTCAGAGCTGATCGGGCTAATCGTCAGCGAATCCGCCGAACTGGGCCGCATGGTCGAAGATCTCCTCACTACTGCTCGCCTCGATGCCGGCGCGCTGCACTACACGTTCGAGGATGTGCAGGTGCTCGACGAGGTGGCCGAAGTCGTCGAACCGATGCGACGGGCCGGCATGTCGATCGAGGTTGAGTGTGAACCCGGCATGGTGCGAGCCGATCGGCTCAGGCTTCGCCAGGTCCTTCGTAACCTGCTCTCCAACGCTCGCAAGTACGGTGGGGCGAGCGTCCGGGTCCACGGCGTGCTGGAGAGCGGCGCCTTCGTTTGTGCCGTCGTCGATGACGGCCCCGGCATTCCGGTGGATCTCGAGGCCCGTCTGTTCGAGCGGTTCATTCATCAAGGCCAGCAAACTGCCGTCAAGGAAAGCGTGGGGCTGGGCCTCTCCATCGTCCGGTCACTCATTGAGGGTATGGGCGGCAACGTCTACTACGAGCGGGAAGATGACGAAACCGCCTTTGTGATGGTCCTTCCGCTCGCCACCGGGGCTCCGGCCGAGACACGGGTGGCCACATCTCCACACCGACAAGCGGAGCAACCTTCGGATGGGCGGGTGGGCGCGATGGCTGCCGATGAGCTGCACAGCCTGGCCGAGTCATGATGGGCAGAAGCGTGGGGGCAGAACGCGGTCAACGTGAGCGCCGGGTTGTCTCCAGACCCATGGGCCGTCAACGTTTGGCCTCGAGACGGACGCTGCCGGAACCTCCTTCGGCCGAAGCCACCGACTAGCTTTAGTTGAAGCTCAAAGCTTGAACGTCAATGCTTTCCCTCTCAGCGTGCGACCCGCGACCGGAAAACCGAACCGTGATTCATCCCCTACCGACTCCCTGCCGGGAGCCAGAATCAGGGTGCTTCCTCACTCCATAGGAACCGCCATAGGGACACCCATAAGGATAGAAGGTGGATATGTCGTGGTGGTCGCCCCGTAGCGGTACCTGCCGCCGGCGGGACGGGGTCAGGCGGAGGGTGGGAAGTCCCGTGTTTCGAGTCCCGATCCTCCCGCAGGCGGGGGAGGCTGATGGTTCGTTCTTGTGCTCGCGGCAGGTCTCCCTCTCTCGGTGTCAGGTTGCGCGAAGGGGGCGAGACAGGGGAGGGTTGAGTGCTGCCGCGAGGCCACCAACTCGAGTACTCGGGGTACGTCTGTCGTTGAAGGAACGTGTCGTCCTGTTTCTCGAGCCAGCACTCATGGCTGGGCGTGCATGAAGAGGTAGGTCGACTCTTGTTGTCGGGGTCTCGATAAACATCGCGTAAGTTGGGCAGGGCCGCGTTTGTGTGCGCGGTCGTCGACGACGGTGCTGGTCGCGCGGCCCGGCTGGAAGCACGCCGTGCGGTCGTCGATGGATCCCGATTGCGCTCGTGCTGGTGTGGCCCTTTGGCTGGTGACTAGTCACTTAGGGTGGACCAGGAATGGTCATCCGTCTGGTTCAGATGACCCCTCGCCCTGCCGATGAATACAGGGTGGATGCGCACGACTTTTCGACAGACTGTCGACCGTTGCCTCTTTCCATTTGTGGTCGCGTTTTGAACAATGCTCCTCGTGTCCTGCGGGAGCTGATCGGCCGATGAGCTTCCGACCTGCTCCGAGTACGGCTGTTTCCGGTAGGGGCAGGCCCCTCGTCGTGCCTGAACGAGATTCCCGCCTTGGTCCGGTTACCCGCCTGGGTGTCACTTTCGTGGTGTTGCTCCTGGTGGCGATCGGGCTGCCTCCGCTGCCGTTCGCGATCGGTGGCGATAGCCCGGTGCGGGTCACTATCATCGCCGACCCGTCCGGGCCCACGGTCCCGGGTGGGACCATCTCATACACGGTGTTTGTGCAGAACGAGGGCGGAGAAGCCCAGACCGACGTGCAGGTCACCGCCCCGATCCCCGAGGGAACCACCCTGGTGGAGGGGAGCACCCGGGTGTCGCTCAGCCCGGCGGTGATCGCCATCGTGGCGGACGATTTCGAGTCCGGGACCCTCGAAGGTTCTGCAGGTCTCAATCCGTGGACAGGCCCGTGGACCCCCACCGGCGCTTCCGGCGGAGCGGAATTTCTCTCTGACGACGAGGCCGCCTCGATGGTCATCTCGGTGGGAGCGCCAACCACCGCGGTGACGCGGACCGTGGATCTGTCTAGTTTCCCGGCCGCTTACCTGACTTACCGGTACAAGCGGACCGATCTTCCGGGCACCGCCACCTTCGCAGTCGAGATGGCCCGGGCTGGCGATGAGTCGTTCGCTCGGGTCGATGCGCTGGCCGGAGCCGGTTCCGGTTTCACCGAACCGATCTACCAAACCCAGACCATCGACATCACCCGGTTCATCTCCGAGGCCTCCGAGATCCGGTTCGTGACCGACGGACCGAACCTACCCGACGGGGCCGGCTTCCGGCTCGATCAGGTCACTATCACCTCAATTCCACCGGCGGGCACGACCGGACCCCATCCGGAGGTTGCGTCGGGGTTCACCCTGTTGCCGGGTGACGAACTGACCGTCAGTTATGCCGTGGTCGTCAACCAGGAGCTTGGTGAGCAGACCGAATTCGTGGCCGGGGTGGCGGTGACCTCAGCGGAAGACGGCGACCCACGGTCGGCGGAAGTCACCGTCGAGCTGAACCAGCCACCGGTGGCGGTGGACGACGCAGCTGAGACCGCTCCCGGGCAGGCGGTCTCTATCGACGTGCTGGCCAACGACACCGACCCCAACGGCGAGTCGCTTGTCGTGCTCGAGGTTGGCGCACCCCAGAACGGCTTCACCGTGCCAAACGACGATGGCACCATCACCTACCAACCCGCCGCCGGATACCTGGGTGAGGCCGCTTTTGCCTACACCATCTCTGATGGTCTTGGTGAGATCGCCATCGGCACGGTGATCGTGATAGTGACCGACTCACCGGCGATCCAATCGACGACGGCCACCGGCCCCGCTCCGCTCTTGACGGCGGCCGCCTGGCGCGCCGTCATGCCGCCCGACACTCCGAACCTGCCCCTGACGTTCGAGCAGAACGTCGGCCAGGCCGACCCGGCTCTCGACTTCATCGCTCGCGGCCAGGGGTACATCGTGACTCTTGAGGGTGGCGATGCGGTTCTGTCGCTTGGGAACGGCAACTCCGGTCACGAAGTCCGCATGAACTTCATCGACGGACAGGCCGATCCACAGGTGATCGTTTGGGACCCGCTGGCAGATCGATCAGCTGATGGCCGTCCCCTCTACGCCTCGGTCGGATACACAGACGTCTACCCCGGCATCGACGTTTTGTACGCGGCCAACGGCCGCGAACTCGAATACAGCTTTCTCGTGAACTCCGGTGGCGACCCGGCTTCGATCGTTCTGGCCTTCACCGGCGCCAACAGCCTCGCCATCGAAAACGACGGGACGCTGCTCATCGATTCCCGAGCCGGCCGCGACCTGACAGCCACTGCTCCCTTTACCTACCAAGAGATCGACGGCAACCACGTGCCGGTCGACAGCAGGTATCTGCTGAACGACGACGGCACCATCGGATTCACAGTCGGCGCCTACAACCCGGCCCTCCCCCTGATAATCGACCCAACCTTCAAATCTGCCGACACCACGGGCAACTCGAAGACAACACAGATCACGCTCACCAAACCCGCTGGTATCGCCGTCGACGACCTCCTGATCGCGCAGATCATGATCGACATCGATGATGTCACTTTCACCCCGCCGGCAGGCTGGACCCTCATCCGTGAAGACGACTACATCGGCAACTCAGTCGCCCAAGTCCTCTTCTACAAGGTCGCCACCGGATCCGAACCAGCCGACTACACATTCACGTTCGACAAATCCGAAGACAACGTAGGGTCGATCAGCGCGTTCAGTGGAGTCGACACGTCGATCCCGATCGATGCCCACGGCGGGCAGATGGCCCTCAGCGGCAACCCCATCGCGCCCTCAATCACCACCACAGTCCGCAATACGTTGCTGGTCGGATTCTTCGGAGTGGACGAAGTCGTTACGTACACCCCACCACCCGGCATGACCGAACTCTGGGACTTCAACACAGGCGCCAAACCCTCAATCTCCGCTGCCGACGAGGACTTCGCAGGACCCGGACCCACGGGAACACGCACCGCCACCCCATCAGCCACCCAGAAGAACATCGCACAGCTAGTCGCTCTTAGGCCGGCTGCCTCCGGTGGTGCCCCGACGGCGGTGGCGGGGGGTCCCTATGGGATCGCCGAGGGTGATGATGATCTGGTCTTGGACGGGTCTGGCTCGTCGGATCCCGACCTCGACACCCTCACCTACAACTGGGACCTCAACAACGACCTCACCTACGGGGACGTGACCGGGATCAATCCCACCGTGCCCTGGGCCACCTTGCAGAGCTTCGGGATCGACGACGACGGAGGCCCGTTCACCATCGGGTTAGAAGTCGACGATGGGAACGGCAACACCGCCACCGACACCGCCCAGCTGACCGTCACCAACACGCCACCGACCATTTTGACGACGGGCACGGGCACGGCCACTGCCGGTGTCCCCTACACGCTCAACCTGTCCGTATCCGACCCCGGAGCCGACACCGTGACAGAGTGGGTGATCAACTGGGGCGACATGGTCGAGACGATTCCCGGCAATCCTTCCTCCGTGACTCACACCTACACGGCAACGGGCCTGACCTACAACATCCTCGCCTCGGTCAATGACGAAGACAGTCCCGTTGGTGAGCCGTGGCATCAGGACCAGTTGCTGGCCACGAGCACCACCGCCAGCAGCGTATTTCGTGTCGCGCCCACGAGCGGGGTCCCCCTCGGACAGTTCGGCGTGGGAGATCAAAACTGGCCCGTAGCACCCATCATCGGACCCGACGGGTTGCTGTATGTAGCCGGGTACAACTCCGCCAACGTCGTCCGTTACAACCCACAGACCGGCGACCCCGGCAGCACATTCGTACTTGCGGGGGATGGCGGGTTGTTGCAGCCATTGGCCATGGCTTTCGGTCCTGATGGAAACCTCTATGTGGCCGACAACGCTGGGAATGCGGTCCGGCGATACAGCAGCGCCAACGGAGCCTGGATTGATAATTTCATCCCGGCCGGACTGGGAGGGCTTCAGGGCGCGACCGGACTGCTGTTCACCGACCGGGGTACGTTGCTCGTCAGTAGCTGGTTTACGGACAGCGTGAAGGAGTACAACGTTTCCACCCGCGCGTACATGGGCAATTTCGTCTTGCCGGCTGCCGGTGGTTTGGGCAATCCGGAAGGGCTGGCACTCGGACCCGACGGGAATCTCTATGTCGCAAGCTACAACAAGAACGCCGTGTACCGATACGACATCAACACCGGCCTCGGCGGCGTCTTTGCGGTGCAAGGCACCAGCGGGCTCTCGAACCCGATCGGCTTGCAGTTCGGTCCCGACGGTCACCTCTACGTTGCCGGCCTGAATGCCAACAGGATTCAACGTTATGACCGTTCGTCTGGTGCCTTCGTGGACCTGTACGTCGCGGCGGGGGCGGGGGGCTTCAACGGAGCAGCCGGGCTGACCTTCATCCCTGGCCACCAGGTGACGGTGAGCGCCGCCGGGACGCACTCAATCTCTGGATCCGTATTCGAAGACATCGCCGGAGACGTTCTCAACGACGGCACGATTGGCGACGCCAACAACCCCGGTGCGGTCGGCGTGGACGTGTACCTCTACGAGGACACCGACCACAACAACGCGCTCACTGTGGGCGTAAATGACACTCTGATCGCCGGACCGGTGGCGACCGATGCGTCCGGGGCGTACTCCTTTTCTGGGCTCCCCGATGAGACCTATTTCGTCAGGGTTGACTCCCGGACAGTGCCCAGCGCCCAGGATCCGGCGACGCCGGTTGGAGACGTTTGGGCGGTCCAGACGTACGGCCCGGCCGGAGGGGCCTGTGCCAACGGGTCTGGTAGTGCGCCGGAGCGAGGCACCCCGGGTCCCTGCTACGCCGGGATCACCGGGATTCTCTCTGACAGTTCGACAATGCCGCTCCACCGGGCTCGGATCGTCCTCTCCGGGTCCGATGTCAGCAACCAGGACTTCGGGTTCTCATTCAACGTGGTGGTCAATACCCGCGGCGGCAACGCAGTCGACGATGACGGTGGGAACAACCGGACCGTCCAGGGTTCGTTGCGCCAGTTCATCCAGAACGCCAACGCCATCAGCGGTGCCAACGCCATGCGGTTCGTGCCGGTGGAACCACCGAATGCCACTGATGGGACTAATGATTGGTGGCGGATCGACGTGACCGCTGTTCTGCCGACTGTGATCGATGCAGACACCTCCATCGACGGAACCGCCTACGACCTCTTCGACGGGTCGACGGTGCGGGACACCAACACGGCACAGATCGGAGCCGGTCAAGCGGTTGGAGTCGACTCCTTGATCACTACTTCCCGGCTCGATCCTGAGCTGGCGATCCGCAACGACCGATCTACACCAGTGGCGAGAGGTCTCGACTTCCAGAGCAACGGTGGGGTGTTGCGCAACTTCTCCATTTATGGATTCGGGACCGGAGGGCTCGACACTGATCTTCGCATCGGGGACAACGGTGGCGGACCCATCGTCGACGGCGTCATCGTGGAAAACGTCGTAGTCGGCACTGATCCCGCCAGCAACGGTAACCCGGGGCCCGACATCACGCCGTACGTGGGTGTCCTGGTATCCCGTTCAACGAACGGCATCTTCCGGGACAGTCTCGTCCGGGCGGTGGACGGGTACGGGTTCCGCCTCGGCTTGACTTCCACCGGCTGGCAGATCACGGGTAATGAGTTCAGCGGAAACGGGACAAACGGAAGCTCCGCCGCGTTCCTTCTTACGAGCACAGGGGCGACGATCACCGGCAACCTTTTCGACTCAAACACCGCCGAGGCACTCATCATCAGTTCGGATGGTCAAGGGACTATTGACAACAACACCTTCGACGTCAACGGCGGCTACGGCATCGCGTTGTTCAGCACCGCGGTCGGCAGCGTCGTTTCCGAGAACGTCATCACCAACAATGGCGGCGGTATCAGCGTGTCGGATCCCGCCAATCAGAACCGACTGACCCAGAACGTCTTCGGTGGCAACGACAGCAACGCAATTGACCTGACCGATGGCGCCGTCGGCGGGATCACAGTCAACTCCGATACTCCGCCTTCCTGTGGCTACAACGTCGGAGTGCTGGGCAACGATGGTATCGATGCGCCGATTGTCTCCACGGCGACGCCGGGCGATGTCACTGGAACCGCCTGCGCCGGAGCCACCGTCGAGGTGTACCGAGCTGTGGCCGACGGCGATGGCTCCGACACACTCACCGGCACCGACTACGGCGAAGGCGTCGAGTACCTCGGCTCGGCCGTGGCCGATGGCGTCACAGGAGCCTGGAGCTTGTCCGGCATCACTGCTCTCGTCGGTGGAGACGCAGTTTCGGCGATTGCCATCAACGGCTCCAGCAGCACCTCCGAGTTTGGAGCCAACTTCCTGGTGGCGGACTCTCTCGTCGTCAACTCGACTGGTGATGGCGACGATGCCAACCCCGGCAACGGCGTGTGCGAAACGGCAACACCCGGCCAATGCACCCTCCGGGCAGCCATCGAAGAAGCCAACGCTTTCGCCGGGGCCGACACCATCACGTTCAACATTCCCATCACGGACCCGGGATACTCAGCGGCTCCGGTCGGGTTCACGATTCAGCCTGGTGTCGGTTCTCCGCTTCCCGCCATCAGCCAACAGGTCTCCATCGACGGGACGACTCAACCCGAGTACACGACGGAGAGCCGTCCGGTTATCGAGATCGACGGATCGCTGGCCGCCGGCAACGGCCTTGAGATTCTGGCGAGCAACAGCGAGATCCGGGGCCTGGTCATCAATCGTTTCACAACCGGCATTGCCGTACTGGGCGGTGACGGGTCCATCATTGCCGGCAACTACCTCGGCCCCGACGTCACAGGTTTGGCGGGAGAAGTGGGCAACACCAACGAAGGCCTCGAGGTCGACGGTGCGACCAACACGGTGATCGGTGGGTCGACACCGGCGGACCGCAATGTCATCTCGGGCAACCGCCTGCGCGGGATTGCCATAGACACCGACTCCCCCGCTACCGCCGGCACGCAGATCCTCCGCAACTACATCGGTACCGACGCCGCAGGCGCCGCAGCGTTGCCCTACAACAACACACCGTCGTATCAGCAGATCGGACTCTATGTGCTTGACAGCCCCAGCGGGGTGATCGGGACATCCGCGGCCGGCAACCTGATCTCGGGCAACGCCTGGTACGGCATCTACATTTGGGGAGCTAACGCCACCGGCAACAAGATTCAGGGCAACATCATCGGATTGGATGCACTCGCAACCAACCCGGTACCGAACGCGTTTGACACTCCGCCACGGGCAGGAATTCTCCTCAGCAACGCACCCGGAAACACCGTCGGCGGCATCGGCGCCGGCGAAGGCAACATCATTTCCGGCAACGGCGACGTCGGACTCGTCGTGGGTGGAGCGAGTAGCACCGGGAACGCCATCCTCGGCAATCAGATGTACGACAATGTCGACCTCGGCATTGACCTCAATAACGACGGGGTAACACTCAACGACCTGGTGCCCGGCGATCTCGACTCCGGTCCGAACGATCTGCTCAACTTCCCGGTGATCACGGCGGCCTCCGAATCCGCCGGAACGGTCACCGTTGACTTCGATCTCGACGTTCCGGCCGGCAACTACCGCATCGAGTTCTTTTCCAACATGGCCGCCGACATCCCTACCGGTTACGGGGAAGGTGAAACGTTCGTGGCGTTCTACGACGTGGTCGGCCACCTGGGCGTGCCGACCTCGTTCAGCGTTCCTCTTGCCGGCGCCGGGTGGGTGAACCTCACCGCTACCACCACCGAGGACCTCGGGGCCGGATCCTTCGGTTCGACGTCGGAATTCTCCGACGCGATTCCGGTGGTCCGCGACACGATGGTGGTCAACTCGACCGGCGATGCCTCCGATGCCAGTCCAGGAGACGGAGCCTGCTTCACGGGTGGCACGAATATCGACGGGGACCCGGAGTGCACCTTGCGCGCGGCAATCGAGGAGGCCAATGCCCTGGCCGGTGCCGACAACGTTGATTTCAGCATTCCGATCACCGAGCCGGGGTACACGGCGAGCCCGCTGGCGTTCACACTGAATCCTGCCTCGCAGTATCAAGCCATCACCGGTCCCGTGACCCTCGACGCAACCAGCCAACCTGGATACACCGGTGATCCGATCATCCAGCTGGACGGGGTGCTGGCCATTGGAGCGACCGCAGGTCTCGTCATCGAGGGAAGCGATAGCACCATCGCTGGTTTCATCGTGCACAGCTTCCTCGATGAGGGTCTGGAGATCGACGGAATTCCCGGGACTGGCGACAACAACACGATTCAAAACAACTGGGTGGGAGTCGACGCCTCCGGGGTCGTTCAGGGCACCACCGACAACGGAATTCTGATCACCGATGATGCCACCGGCAACCTAATCGGCGGCACAGGTCCCAACGACGGGAACGTGATAGCCGGAAGCGGAAACCGGGGCATCAACATCCGCCTCGGCAGCATTGGCAATACCGTGATCGGCAACTCGATCTACGGCAACACCCAGCTGGGCATCGACCTGAACCAAGATGGTGTTACCGAGAATGACCTGGTTCCGGGAGATCCCGACTCGGGTCCCAATGACCTTCTCAACTTCCCGGTGATCATGTCCGCCGTCGAAACGGCCGGAACAGTGGATGTCGACTTCGATCTCGACCTACCGGCAGGCAATTACCGCATCGAGTTCTTCACCAACACGGCCGCCCATTCATCGGGTAACGGCGAGGGTGAAACCTTGGTGGCGTCCTACAACGTCGTTGGTCATGTCGCCGGGTCCGCCTCGTACAGCACATCGTTCGCCGGGTCGACCGGGGACATCCTCACCGCCACCACCACGGAGGACCTCGGAGCCGGATCCTTCGGGTCGACCTCAGAGTTCTCCGATACCTACACGGTTCTGGCCAACCGACTCCCGGCGTTCGTACCACCGCTCGCCGATCAGACTGATCCCGAGGGCCCCCCGCTGATTTCGCTGTCGGTGGCCGCCACCGACCCGGATACCGGCGATACTCTCACCTACTCGGCGACGGGTTTGCCGCTGGGTTTGACGCTGGCCACCGACACCGGGCTGATCGCGGGGCTCATCAACCACGCCGCCGAGGCTTCGAGTCCCTATAGCGTCGAGGTCACTGTCGACGACGGCGTCAATGCTCCGGTTTCCGACACCTTCACTTGGACGGTCACCGACGTGCCGGCCACGATCCCTTACGTGGTAGCGGGCACCGGCGGCGCCAACGGAGGGGACGATCTGCTCACCAACGTCGATGAGACCAATTTCGCCCCGGCCACCAATGAGGTCGACATCGGGACCGGGACCGGGACAAACGCCATTGAAGCGATTGCGGTTCATCCAAGCAGCGCCGTGGTTTACGGGGTGGATGGTGGCCAGTTCGGTTGGCTGAACATCGATTCGGGCGTGTTCACCGCCATCGGTGCAGGTTTGGGAACCCCGTCCAACGGCGTGTTCGGGGCGGTTGTGTTGGACGATGTGCGCGGTCTGGCTTTCCATCCACTCAACGACCGACTGTACGGGGTGCATCGTCGGGTGGGTGGCGAAGACGTGCTTTTCCAGATTGACGTGGCCACCGGGAGCTTCATCGCCGATGCGTTCGGCTTGGGCCAGGATTACCGGAGGGTGAAGAACGTCGGAACCCTTGGCGATGTCACCGACATTGCCGTCGACCCCATCGACTGGGAGATGTATGCGGTGATGACCGATGGGGTTACCTCGGAGTTGGTGACCGTCAAACGCCAGAACGGCAACACGAAAAGCGTCGGCACGCTCACCACGCCGATCATCGGACTGAGCTTCACCAACGTCGGCCAGCTGTGGGGCACCGACGCCGGAGCGCTCTACACCGTCGACAAGACCGACGGTTCGCTCGACGCCGGTCGGACGCTCGATAACGGGTCCGACTACGGGGCGCTGGCATTCGGTGTCAATCCGGCTGAGCCTCCTTCGCTGGAAGGCACGGTCTTCGAGGACCTCGACGGGAACGCCCTGGGCGTGGCCGAAGCCGTTGACGATTTGGCCAACCCGGGTGTTGCGGGAGTGACCGTCCACCTCTATAAGGATCTTGGTGTCGTCGGTACCCCGGAGGGACCTTCGACCGACACCTGGTTCGCCTCGACGGTCACCGGTCCCACCGGTCACTACTTCTTCTCCGAGATCGAGATAGGTAACTACTGGGTCGTCGTCGACTCGGCCACCATTGCCCCTGTGGCCGGGGGGACGGGATGGGCAGAGCAGACGTACGCACCGGTCGGAGCCGTAGTGGACGCCGCCTACACGGTCGACCCGGTAGCCGGGCCACTCTTTGGCGGCATGCAGCCGACCGTCTCTGATGACTTCAACGCGATCGGGCTGACCGACGCCGAGCACCTAGCCTATCGCAGCTTCATCGGGGGCGAGGTCGTCGAAGACATCGACTTCGGGTTCTCGTACAACGTCGTCACCAACCTCGAGGGCGGGGATGCGTCCAGCCCGCAGGGTTCGTTGCGCCAGTTCCTCACCAATGCCAACAACGGCAGCGGTGCCAACGTCATGCGGTTCGTCCCGGTGGTGCCGACCAATACCAGCGACGGGGGCAGCAATGACTGGTGGAGCCTGGCAATCACTGCCGCGTTGCCGTTCCTCTCCGACGATGACACCACCGTCGACGGCACCGCCTACGATTCGAGCGACGGCACAACCGCTGTGAATCCGAATTCAGCCGGACCGGAGCTCGAGCTTGCCGGTCCAGGAGCCGTCCCGGCCATGGACGGGTTGACCATCACCTCGGCCGACAACACCATCCGCGATCTGGTGGTTGGTGGGTTCACCGACGCCGCCCGGGCTGGTGTGTTGATCATCGGGGTCGGCGCCACTGGCAACACGATCGCCGGCAATTACCTGGGTACGACGGCGACCGGAAACGGCGCCAACGGCAACCGCAGCGGTATTCGTATCACCGGAGGTGCTAATACCAATACCATTGGGGGGACCTCAGCCGCCGACCGCAATTTGATCTCGGGCAACCTCGACAACGGGGTGCTGATCAACGGTGCCGGGTCCGACGGGAACACCGTCCAGGGCAACTTCATCGGCACCGACGCGGCGGGCACCGGCGCCCTTGCCAATAGTCTGGCGGGCATCGCCATTGATGCCGGGGCGGCCGGCAACCTCATTGGTGGGACGGTGGTCGGCGCCGGGAACCGCATCGCCAACAACGGCAGCGACGGGGTCAACGTCAGCGCGACGGCAGGCAACGGCAACTCGATTCTCGGGAACGCGCTGGTCGACAACACCGGATTGGCCATCGACCTGGATCTGGATGGTGTCACCGCCAATGGCCCCGGGGATCCACTCAACTTCCCGGTGATCACCTCGGCCACTCATCTGGGCGGGACGGTCACCGTCGACTTCGACCTGGACGTGCCGGCCGGCAACTATCGCATCGAGTTCTTCGCCAACCCCTCTGGGGAAGACCCGACGGGTTACGGAGAAGGCGAGACCTTCGCCGGCTCCTACGACGTCGTCGGCCATCCAGAAGGTTCGGCCTCGTACAGCACCTCTTTTGCCGGGTCGGCGGGTGACATCTTGACTGCCACGGCGACCGAAGATCCTGGCGCCACGTTCGGATCTACCTCTGAGTTCTCGGCTGCCTACACAGTCACGCCAACGAATGTGGCTCCTGTGTTGGATTCAACGAAGAATCCCGCTCTGACCCCGATTGACCAGGATTCTGGCGCCCCTGTGGGCGTGGTAGGCACTGCCGTGTCAAGCTTGGTGGACTTCGCCAACCCGGCCGGCCAGGTGGACAATGTCACCGATCCCGACAGTGGAGCGCTCCTGGGCATCGCGGTCAACGCGGCGGATACCGCCAACGGCAGTTGGTGGTACTCGACGAATGGTGGCACGACCTGGAACGCGCTGGGCGCGGTGAGCAACACGAGTGCCAGGCTGTTGGCAGCCGACGCGAACACCCGTATCTATTTTCAACCCAGCGCCGGCTTTGTCGGCACGGTCACCGATGCCGTCACCTTCCGGGCATGGGATCTGACCAGCGGGGTCAACGGCGGGATGGCGAATACGCAAAGTGTGAGCCGCACCTGGGCAGACAATTTCAGCGTTGCCTCCTACAGCAATAGCAATGGGACAGAGATTTGGGCGACGAGTTGGCTTGAGAATGACAGCTCTGGAGGTGGTGCCACTGGTGGACGCATTTATGTGCCAACGCCCTTCCTACGGATCAACGCATCGACCGCGGGGGACTGGCTCTACCGTCAAGCCGACTTGAGTGGTGCATTGGCTGCCGAGTTCTGGTTTACCCTGGACAACCGGCTGGGTGGATCAGATCAGATTGCGGTCCAGGTTTCCGGAGACGGTGGGGGCAGCTACACGACGCTGGCCACGATCACGAGCGGCACCCCAAATGGAATCTTCAGTTTCGACATTTCGCCCTATATCTCCGCGAATACTCGGATTCGCCTATACGTCGTGGCGGGCAGTGGTCAACACATACGTATCGATGACCTTGAGGTTGCTGTCTGGACGAATAACGACGGCACATCGGCGTTCTCGACGGCCACCGACACTGCTTCGGTGAACGTGGTTGATACCACTATCCCGGTGATCACCCGGTTGGGTTCCTCCCCGATCGATGTTGAGGCCGGCACCCTGTATGTGGATGCGGGGGCGACCGCCCTCGATAACCTCGATGGGGATATCACCGCTGACATTGTGACGGTCGATC
>JAOTUY010000116.1 GCA_029863625.1 Acidimicrobiia bacterium | reverse complement strand
CGATAACCTCGATGGGGATATCACCGCTGACATTGTGACGGTCGACCCGGTCGACACCTCGGTGTTGGGTTCCTACACGGTCACCTACAACGTGACCGATAGCTCGGGTAATTCGGCGACCCAGGTGTTCAGGCTGGTCCAGGTCACGGGCGACGCCGTGCCGCCGGTCATTACGATTCTCGGCGACAACCCCCAGACCATCCCGGCCGGTACCCCTTATGTCGAACTTGGAGCGACCGCGACGGACAGCATCGACGGTGACCTGACCGGCAGCATCGTCATCGACGCCTCGGCGGTGAATACCGGGGTGGCGGGTACATATTCGGTTTCCTACAGCGTGGCGGATTCTTCGGGGAACCCGGCGACCGTGTTCCGGACCGTCAGCGTGGTGGTTGTCAACCTGCCGCCGGTGGTAATCAACCCCGGGGTTCAGACCACTGAAGCAGGCCTGGACGTTGCCCTGCAGATCGCCGCTTCCGATCCGGACGATGATGGGCTCACCTACGTGGCTGCCGGTTTGCCGCCCGGTCTGTCGATCAGTTCGACGGGCTTGATCAGCGGCGTAGTGCCGTTGGAGAGTGCCGGTACCTATCCAGTGACGGTGACGGCGACCGACGACGGTGTGCCGAACCTTTCCGGGCAGGCCAACTTCGTTTGGATCGTGACCGACAATAATCAGGCACCGCTGGCGATCAACGATCAGTACACCGTGGACGAAGGTGACACCCTGGTGGTTGGAGCACCCGGTGTGTTGGGCAACGACACCGATCCGGATGATCAGCCCCTCACCGCGGTGCTGGTCACGCCTCCCACCCAGGGGACAGTCATCCTGGCTTCGGACGGATCGTTTACCTATACCCACACCGCCGGGAACGCTATTGATGACAGTTTCACCTACGTAGCGACCGATTCGCGGGGTGGGACCGGCCTGGCGGTGGTAATCATCCGGGTTCTCGAGAACCTGGCACCGGTTGTGGTCGGCGACCTCCTCGCCATCGACGAAGACACCGTCGGCAGTATTGATGTGCTGGCTAACGATCTCGATCCGGAGGGAGCCCCGCTGGCCATCGTCGGGATCGAACAGCCCGCCAACGGAGTAGCGACTCTCAAAGCCGACGGAACGTTGTCGTTTACCCCGGCGCCAGACTGGTTCGGAGCTACCGGATTCGTCTACCTGGCCACCGACGGCCGCAAGAGCAGTCGCGGTCTGGTCACCGTCCGGGTGGCCGCCGTTAATGACCTGCCGGTTGGGGTGCCCGACGCTTACCGGTTTACCCGGTATGGTCCGGCCGCCCTCAATGTCCTCTCCAACGACTCTGACGTGGACGGCGACGTGCTGTCGGTGATAGCGGTTGGCAGTGTCGAGCACGCCCTGGCTGAGATCCTCGACGGCGAACTGGTCTACAACGCCCATTCGGAGTGGTTGGGGTCGGAGTCCTTCACCTACACCCTGTCGGATGGGAATGGTGGTCTGGTAGAGGTGCCGGTCACGGTCACCATGGCCGAGGAGGCGCTGGCCGCCGCCAACGACCTGGCCGAAGAAATCGGGGCTCCCGATGTCCCGTTCGACGGTCCCGCCGCGTCGCCGTTCTTGCCGTCGATCTCCTTGGTGAGCCCGAAAGGGATCAGTCTTTTGGCCGGGGCGTTTTTCGACAGTTTCGACGCGCTCCGCCTACCGCTCGTTTTCCTGCTGATGGCGTTGGTGTGGGCTCTGATCTTCGGTGGTCTGTTCTCGTCGCCTTGGTTCGTGTTCGGGAGTCGTCGCCGGTTCTGGTCGATCGTACTGGTTGACCGCGAATCGATGGTTGGCGTATACGCCGAACCCGACTTTGGGTCCACGACGGTCTACAACTATCCGCCTACCACCCAGAGTATTCGCTCAAACGGCGCGCCCAAACGCAAAGGGAAGACCGTGTGGATGCCGGTCTATACCCCCAACGGAGAAGGGTGGATCGACGCCTACTACCTAACCCAAGAAGTCGATGACAAGACATTCGCCGGGGACAAGCGACCAGCCGACCTGGCCGCCAAATTCGTGAGAGCTCTCACCGCCGGGGACGCTCGTGCGATGCAGAAACTGGTAGCGAAGCGTGGACTGGCCTCCATACGGTTCGGGAAGCCGGTTGTCGTCCCTGTGCATCGGCTCAAGGCGTTACTTTCAGCAGAAAAGGAACCAGGCTGGTGGCGTTCGGACGCTCTCACCGCCATGGAAGCGCTCTTCCCAGAACGGGTGGCCGAGCCGTTCCTCAGCTCCTACTGGTCGGGTAGGCAGCCGGAAGGCTCCGGAAAGGTGGCGACGCTGCTGGTCCCCGCCGAGATTCGCAACTTCCACCGCTACACCTACAGCAGCGCCGACGGCACCTGGTGGCTGGCCTTTGAGTACCGCAAGAACAATTTATCCATAGCCGGAGTCGCCCTGGCCGAGTAGGAGCCAGCCGCCAGCCCGCTTCGCTGCCGTGTTCCGTCGTTCGCTACCAGCGGAAGAGGATTTTGGCGAGGGTCTTCCAGTACCGCAGGCCGCGGCGCGGCTGCCAGCTCCCCAACAGCTTGGAGGTCGCCTGGGGCAACCGGGCTGCAGTGATGCTCTTGGGGTAACAGAAGGTGGTGCGAATCCCGTCCTGGCCGAAATTAGATCCGTACCCCGAATCACCGATCCCGCCGAAGGAGACGGTGGGAACGATGAAGTTGACTGCAACGTCGTTGACGGCCACGGTGCCGGACTTCATCTGGGAGGCAAAGCGTTTGGCCCGGCCCCGATCCTTCGACCACACGGAACCGTGCAGGCCGAACCGGGTGTCGTTGGCCAGGCGCAGGGCCTCGCTCTCGTTGGCCACTCGAATCACGGGGAGCACCGGCCCGAAGGTTTCTTTCTGGACGATCGTCATGGAGTGGTCGACGTCGACCAGGAGGGTCGGTTCGAAGTAGATACCGGTTTCGGTGAGCGCTCGTTTGCCGCCCCGCAGCACCCGGGCTCCCTTGTCCACTGCGTCCTGCACGTGTGCTTCGATGATGTCAAGCTGCGGGGGATTGATGATCGGTCCGATGTCCCGCTCGTCCTCGGTGGCGACCGCCACCAGATCGAACGCCTTATCCAGGTTTGTGAGGAACTCGTCATAGATCGAATCGACCACATAGAGCCGTTCCACCGCGATGCAGGCCTGTCCGGCATTGAGCATTCCGGCCCACAGCGCGGCCCGGGCGGTCTGCTTCAGGTCGGCGTCCTCGAGCACCACCATGGCGTCGTTGCCGCCCAACTCGAGGATGACCGGGGTCAGCCGCTTGGCGGCCTCCGCGGCCACCTGTTTACCGACCCTGGTAGAACCGGTGAAGGCGAGCACATCGACCGCGCTTTCGGCCAGGGCGGCCCCGGTGACCCCGTCGCCGTGGATCACCTGCACCAGGTCGGAGGGCAGCCCCGCACGGTCTGCGAGTGTGGCGAAGAGTTGCCCGGTCAGCGGAGTGATCTCGGAGGGCTTGAGAACCACCGAGCATCCGGCCGAGAGGGCGGTGATGGTCGGGATCATCGCCAGAAAGAAAGGGTAGTTCCAGGGCGCGATGACGCCGGCGACACCCCGGGGGTGGTACTCGGTCCACCCCTTGGTGGTCACGAAGGGCCACGAACCACCGCGACGGGGCCGCAAGAGCTGCTCGGCGTTGCGAATGTAGTAATCCATCACCGTCAACCCGGTCAGCACATCGATGGAATAGGCCTCCGGAAGAGGTTTGCCCGTCTCGGAACGTACCACCTCAGCAATGTGCTCGCCTTCCTCCAACACCACCTGTTTGAAGCGCTTGAGAAGGGTACGTCGCTCCTGGTGCGAGAGCAGTTTCCACTCGGAGAACGCCTTCCTCGAGCGCTCCACTACGGCCGGCACTTCTTCCGGTGGGGTAATGGCAACTCCGCCGACCGGCAGCCCGGTGCGGGGATCGTAGGAGGTGAGCATCTCGGTCATCGTCAACTCCGGTTCGCTGTTCGCACGATCATATGCGCTTGCAGGGGGTAGTGACGAGCGGCCTTCCCCGACCGTGCCCCCTCCGACCTCGCTTGGCTCGGCCACCTCCCCCAGCTGCGGCGGGTGCTGCCCCCTCCGACCTCGCTTCGCTCGGCCACCTCCCCCGTCTCACGCCGGGGGAGGACGTGTTGGACCGACGTTGACGGGGGTTCTCCAGCGGCCTCCCCCACGGCACCGTGGGGGAGGTGGGTCGGCTCGAAAGAGCCGAGTCGGAGGGGGCAGGAAGGGTTTGTGCGGGGCAGCTCCAAGGAAACGGAGGCGGTCTTG
>JAOTUY010000036.1 GCA_029863625.1 Acidimicrobiia bacterium | reverse complement strand
GCAAATGTGGAGAACCGATGGCCTACCTGGCTCCCTCGGGGCTAGGGACAATGATCATCCCTGGTCACCGGGAGACGCTCTTCGAGATCATCGGATCCGACGAGTTCGCCAAGCTGTATACCAAGGTTCGTCGCCGACATGCTCGGCGTACACATCGGGACACAAGTGGACGACAGGAGCGATGCGCTCGTCTTCACCAGCCCACAGGGTGGACCGCTCCGGCACTCGAATTTCTACACGAGGATCTGGCGGCCAGCCATCAAAGCCTCGGGCCTGCCGGAGGGGCTTCGCATCCACGACCTACGGCACACGGCTGCCAGTTTCATGATCCACGAAGGAGCCCATTTGGAACTCGTACGCAAGCAACTCGGGCATTCAAGCGTCACCGTCACCCAGAGATACGCTCACCTTTTCCCGAGCCAAGGTGAGGACCTCGCCGTTCGCCTCGACGCTAGAAGGAGGGAGGCTCGTGATCGGGCTGCGGGGTTCTAGTGGGGTTGACCTTCTGGTTGGCAGCCCACGGAAACCCTGGACTTCAAGAAACCCCCGCCAACACAGGGCCTTCTCTAGTGGGCCCGGCAGGACTCGAACCTGCGACCTACGGATTATGAGTCCGCTGCTCTGACCGACTGAGCTACGGGCCCCACTACCAGGGAGTGTAGAAGTTTGCCGGGCGGGCCCGAACGCCGGAGCAGAACCCACGTTCGCGGCGTTTTCTGAACAAGTCTCGCCGATCAGACAAACGAAAGCGCGGGATAAGCGAAGAAACCTCGCGCGCCACATCAAAGATATTCCATGAACCGCGCGCGACCCCGGCAAGCGCTTTACGGCCGCCGGAAGGACCCTTCGACGCGAGCAACGGCCACGTCGGACGGCGCAGCCGCCATGATCTCTTCGGCCGTACCGCCCAGCAGCACCATCGAGGTGGCGCCGGCCCCCCGGCTGGCAACCGTGACAAGATCGGCGCCCCGTCGCCGGGCGGCCTCACCGATTGCCTGCGATGGCGGTCCCTCTACAATCAGATTGGCGATCGCATCGCCCCACGGCGCGGAGAACTCGTCGAGTGCACCCTTGGCCCGCTCCAGGCGGTCACGGGCCCGATGTGCTACATCCTGTTCGAAGAGACGGCTCTGGCCGAGCAGAACATCGGAGTGCGGCGACAACGCATACACGACGGTGATTTCGGCGCCAGGAGCCAGGAGTGCAGCCAGCTCAACGGCCTCTCTGGAATGCTCGGACAAATCCACTGCGGCGAACACCCTTCGATACGCCACCCGCGGCTGTCTGCGCACGGCGAGAACGTTCGGGCGGGCCATTCGGGTCAGCCGCCGGGTCACCGGGCCGAGTTGGGCGGCATCAATGGAGGAGGTTCCGAAAACGAGAAGATCAGCGTCCCTGGCCAGCCGGGCAACCTGAGAAGCAGGAGCGCCCTTGACAATGTCAAAGTCGATCGGCACTGAGGTCCGGCCTGCCACCCAATCGACGAGCGCCGCCGCGGCCGTATGACGATGGTCTGTGAGGAATTGATCTTCGTCCTCTGAAAGAAAGGGATCCTCGCACTTCTCGAGGACGTGTAGCAGCCCGAGATGGGTTCCGAATTGTTCGGCCAGCAACCGGGCTCGCTCGACCACACGCCGTCCAACGGGCGTGAGATCAAACGCCGCAATTATCCGACGCATCTCCCCTCCTCCCCTCCTGCCGCCGGTACCTTAACGGAGACGGGAGCGCGGCGGCAGAGCGGGCGTATCAGGGTTGCTCGAGTGACCCCGGAGCTCCGGCAGGCACAACCGGGCGGACCGGTGCTACCGGTTCCAAACGCTGATACGGCTCTCCCAGAGGCGGGCGAGGATCTGCTCCACCAAGATTCGGCCACAGAGCAATCGAACGTTCGGCCATCGCCGTGATCGTCAGCGAAGGATTGGCGCCCAAGTTGGCGGTAACCGCCGACCCGTCGATCACATGCAGACCGTCGTAGCCGAAGACACGATGATACGCATCGATCACCCCCGAGTCGTGAGAGTCGCCGATGCAGGCGCCTCCCAGCAGATGAGCGGTGACGGGTGCATCGAGCAGCACCTCGTTGATGCTGCTCATCGGCTGCCCACTAATCCGAGCAGCCGCCACCCGGGCGGCCTCGTTGGCAACCGGTATGTAGGTAGGGCTTGGTTTTCCGGTCTCCTGCTCGGTTATCGGCCGCCACCCCAAAAGGCCTTTACGGAAACGCAAGCGAAGACTGTTGTCCAGGCTCTGCATGACCAGGAAGATCACCGCCCGCTCCGACCACCGGTAAACCGACAACGAGCGCAAGAAAGTAACCGGGTGTCGCAGACAGGCGCCCAGGAATCGTGCCCATCTCGGAACGCCTGTGCCTCCGTCGACGATGATGGTCGCCAACAGGCCCATTGCGTTGCTTCCGGCCGGGTACCGAACCGCCTCGATATGGGTTTGTGGCTCAGGATGGATCGACGAGGTGATCGCAACACCTTTCGAGTAATCCACAGACGTATCCGAGGCAACTGCCCCCAAGATCGTCTCCGAGTTGGTACGCACGTGATGGCCGAGTCGTGGTGAGAGGTTGGGGAGCCGCCCGCTCTCCCGAAGGCAATGCAGCAGCCGGGCCGTTCCCAAGGCCCCGGCGGCAAAAACCACCTGCCGGGTGGCGAACGATCGGGAACGCTTACGGAACCATGCTCCGGGCCGCTCGGTTACTACGCGGTACCCTCCCCCCTCCAGCGGCACAACGTCGACCGCCTGATGTTCAGGATGGATTACCGCCCCATGTCTCTCCGCCAAGTAGAGGTAGTTCTTGTCCAGCGTGTTCTTCGCGTTATGACGACACCCAACCATGCATCCGCCGCACTCGATGCAGCCGGTCCGGGTAGGACCCTCGCCTCCGAAGTAGGGATCGGGCTCCTCAATTCCCCTTTTGCCAAAGTGCACCGCCACCGGCGTCAACGTAAACGTCTCTTGCACTCCGAAGTGCGCCGCCACGGAGCGGAGTACACCGTCCGCGGCCGATTCTTTGGGAATGCTGTGAACGCCGAGCATGCGCCGCGCCTGGTCGAAGTGAGGGGCCAGTTCCTTCTCCCAATCGGTTATGTGACCCCATTGAGGATCTCGAAGGGCGACCCCGTGTGGCTCGTAGCAGACGTTCCCCCACACAAGCGACCCTCCCCCAACACCGGCGCCGGACAGTGCCAGGGCATGGTTGAGAAGGCTCAGTCGCTGAATGCCCCTCATTCCGAGTTTGGGAAACCAGAGGAACTTACGGAGGTTCCAATTCGTGGTTGGCAGGGAACTGGCATCCCACCGCTTGCCTGCCTCGAGCACGCCGACCCGGTATCCCTTCTCAGTCAGGCGTAGCGCCGCCACGCTTCCGCCGAAGCCGCTGCCGATTACCACCACGTCGTAGTCAGTGCCCGAGATCTTCGCCCGTCCTTGTGCCCTCGCCAACGACCGCATCCTACTGACGTCCACTGTGGTGGAACGGTATGGTGTCGCCTGAAGCGTCACGCCGGAAGGACTATGACCGACCAGCCGTCCCCACAGTCCGACCTCCGCTACAGCGGGTTGGCCGTCACCTCCCTCATCCTGGGTGTACTTTCTCCACTGTGGTTGGTGTTCGGCCTAGCCTGGGGAATCTTCGGATTCCTGGCCGTTTTCGCCGGTCGGCGCGCCAGGAAGGAGATCGACCTCGCTCCCTACAAACTGGAAGGGAGAGCTTTGGCCATCGGCGGGATCGTCACCGGCGCGATCGGATTCACAACCGCATTGTTCCTGCTCATAATCGTCTTGACTTCGCCTCCGGTCTGATCTGTTCATCAGATGGGCCGCCGTTGCCACCGACGGAATTCCCGTATGACGCTTCGATCGTCGAACAGCCGGCATGGTCGGCTGCAATCCGGTCCCGTGTGGAGATCGTCTCGGGCTGGCGAACGTGTCGGGCAGATCGGTACGAGCCTCCAGATCGAAACGTCATGAATCGTGAGAGCCGTCAGACAGTGGTAGTCGCTCTCCATCTTCATCTGGTGGCATACTCTGCCTCCTGTGCAGGAGGCAGAGATGACCATTACGGGTTCTAGCCCGCCGCGCCCATGGGATTCGACGCTTCACGGCGCCCTCCCGCTGGAAGCCGGCTAGCCAAATGGGTGTCGTGTTGAGCCTGGCAGCCGGACTGTTCTTTGCAGCGTTCACGATCCTCATTCGAATCGGCATGCGAAACAGGGCGGCCGACGATGGGCTGCTCATGACCGTCCTGGTCAATACTCTGTGCCTCGGCGCTGTAGCGCTCTTCATGAACTGGCCCCCCTTCGATGGCCCCGGCGTAGTCGCTCTGCTGACGGGTGGAATCGTCGGCACCGTATTCGGAAGGGCTTCGAACTTGCGAGCCGTGCGCCGAATCGGACCAACCCGCACCAACGCGTTCTTGACCGGAAACCCGATCGTCTCGGCCATCGGCGGATGGCTGGTCCTCGAGGAAGCAGTGTCGTTCGGCGAGGCGATCGGCGGAGTCCTGGTCATCACCGGTCTCCTTCGCCTCATACGGCGCGGATCGGTGATCTCAACCGGACAAGGACAGACTATGACGGCCCCGGCATTGGCCGCTCAGACGGCCGAGCGGCGGACCGCAGTCGGCTACCTGTACGCAGCCGCCGCTCCGGTCTTCTTCGGGTTGGCGTTCGTGGCCAGAAAATGGGGACTCCAGTTCTTTCCCAACGCGGTCATCGGTGCCTTCATCGGAGCGGCCGCTGCATTCGTTGTGGTCGTTGCCGGCGATGCCTTCGGGGGAAGGCTGCGGCAAAGGATGCAACACAACTTCCGCGAAGTGCCTTGGCTGTTCGTCTGGGCCGGGGTCGCCAGCAGCGCCGCGCTGTTGGCCCAGTTCACCGCCTTTTCCTACGCGCCCGCCTGGGTCGTCGGGTTGTTGCAGGGGACCCAACCATTATGGACGCTGGGGATGGGCTATCTCTTCCTACGGCAAGAAGAACACATCGATTCCAAACTGGTCACCTCGATCCTGCTGGTTGTAGCGGGAATCGTGGCCATCAGCCTCCAGATCTGACAGCCGGATGACCGCCACCCACCGGCCAACGCGGCACAACGCCCGACCTGGTATCGGTTACGACGGCCGAAGGAACCGGGCGGCCTTCAACAGCAGCGCCTTGTTGGCGCCGTCCGAATGCAGGAAGGCCGCCGCGTCCCGCACCAGCTTCTCGATGCCCAACTCGCGCATATACCCGTACCCTCCATGCAATTCCAGCGTCTCGGTGACCACCTCCCAGGCGGCCTCGGCGGCAAACACCTTGGGCAAAGCTCCAACGGTGCCGTCCCAGCCCTGGTCGCGATGGTCGGCCAGCCAGGCCGACCGGTACACATACGCTTGTGAGGCATCGTTGAGCATGCGGATCCGCGCCAGCGTCTGGCGGACCGGGGCGTGTTCGATGAGGGGACGGCCGCCCTGTACCCGGGTTTCCGCCCACTGGAACGAACGCTCGTAGGCAGCTTCCGCCACACCGAGGACACTGGCGGCGGCGTAGGCGTTGCTGGCCGGAAAGAAACGAGCCAGCACCTGGAAGCCTTGGCCGACCTCACCAAGCACATTCTCGTCCGGTACGAAGCAATCCTCGAAGAACAGCTCAGCGTTGTTGACGAGGCGCTCCCCCATCTTGTCGTGAACCCGCCCGATGCTGAATCCGGGTGCCGTCCGCTCGACCAGGAAGCAGGTGCTTCCTTCCACGAGGCCCTTACCCTGTTCAGTCTGAGCGAACAGCAGATAGAGCCGCGCCCGGTTCCCGTTTGATATGAAGTGCTTCTGGCCGTTGATGACCCACCCGCCCTCGGCCCGAACCGCCCTGGTGCGATAGTCGCCTTCTGCAAAAGGAATGATGTAGTCGGACGATCGATCCGGCTCCGTAATGCCGATCGCCAACAGGCCACGCGAGTCGGCGGCATAGTCGGGGATGAACCGTTCCCGTTGCTCGGGTGTCGCCGCGCCCTGCAGCGTCTGCGCGATCTTCAGCGTCTGCGCGAAGATGACCGAGACACCGAGATCGGCTTTGGCAAGCTCTTCGATAACCATGGCCGTGGTGAGCGAATCGATGCCGGCTCCGCCGTACTCCCCGCTCAACGTTGCGGTGCGGATACCTGCGGCGTCAGCCTTCTCGACGATGTCCCACGAGAAACAGTCCTCAGGATCAACCTGCCGGTCGAGCTCGGCCGCCACCGGAACGACCACCTCACGGGCAAAGCGTCGGGTGGTTTCCAAGATCTCTTGCTGCTCGTCCCCTCCACCAAACATCCGCCCTCCCCGATATGCCTCGACGATGTGATGAATCGAGCGTAGCGACGGCCTGCCGGTTGCGCTTAGAGGCCAAATACCCCAATCGCATTGGCACCTTTGATGGCGACCCGCTGATCCTCAGTGAGACCCTCCACGGAGTCCACCAGCGCCACAGGATCGTCCTCCCCCATGTCGAACGGGAAGTCGGTTCCGATCATCACCCGATCGAAACCAACTATCTCGATCAGGTGACGCAGGTACAGGGGCTGGAAGACCATCGTGTCGTAGAAGAGGCGTTTCATGTAGTAGCTGGGCGAGTGGTCGGGGATCTTCACTCTGGTTTCGGGCCGTACCTTCCACGTGTGGTCGGCACGGGAACTGTAGAAGGGCAGATACCCGCCGCCGTGCAGCAGTACCAGCTTGAGGTCAGGATGCTCCTCGAACAAACCGGAGAAGATCATGCGGGTCGCCGCCACCATCGTTTCGAGCGGGTTACCGATGCAGTTGGTGAGGAAATAATCCCCGAAACGCTGGCTTTCCGGATAACCACTCGGATGGAGGATCACCGGCACCTCCTTGGCCTCGACGGCCGCCCAGAAGGGACGAAAACGAGGTTCATCGAGGTTGTGGCCTGCGATGGTGCCTCCGATCTGTAGTCCCCTGAACCCCAGCTCGTCCACCACCCGGTCGAGCTCGGCGATGGCCAGATCGACATCTTGCAGCGGCACCGTGGCCCCAAGCCCGACGAAGCGGGCCGGATGATCGGCTACCGCCTGAGCGAGGTTGTCGTTCTGCATGCGAGCGAGATCCGCCCCGAGCGAGGCAGGCGTCCAGTAGTAATACTCCGACACGAACGTGGCCAGACCCTGGACGTTCACCCCCATCCGATCCATGTGCTCGAGACGGGCGGCCGGACTGGTGAGCGCCTCGACAATGGTCGGGAACATCACCGTGTTGTGCTGTTTTGAGTCGGACCCCATGAAGTAGTCGTAGGGTTCGTCCACCGGCCGGAAATGAGGGGCGGCCGGCTCCTTCGTCTTCGGGGTGGCCAGATGGCAATGCACATCGATGGTGGTGCCCGAATCGAACCGTGACTGCCCAGGATGAACCATGACCTACCTCCGTTTGTAAGGAGCCGCCGTGGCTCGCATAGTAGGCCATCACGATCCGCCGTCTCCCGGCCGGGGTTGGTAGGAATGGATGTCGTTTGGTGATCGATCGCCGCCGGTTCCACCTGAATCTCCGCGGCCGATCGGCGAGGCTGAACTATTCGACATCGCCCGATGGCATCGTATAAGGTGCAATCGATTGGTGCCATGATGCGTCGCAAACAGAGAAGCGATGATGGCAGCTGGTTCGAATCGTGCGTTGACAGGCGGCGAGGAAGCCGCTCCCGACGAACCGAGAACATGGCCGGCGGCGAGAGCCATCGGCCCAGTAAGGGAAGACAAGGGAGGAATCATGGCCAAGAAGGCCTTACGACTAATCGCCGTCTCGCTGGCGCTCGCTTTGGTAGCAGCTGCCTGTGGGGGCGACGACACCTCAACTGAGACGACTGCCGACCCCGACGCGCTCAAGGTGATCCGCTTCGCATTTGCACCCGATCCGGTGTGGGACTACTTGGTCGACTCCGGTATCCGGGAGGAAATGGAGGCCGAGGCGAACATTGCCATCCTGGACTCGGCAACCTGGAATGAGGTCGGTGTTTACGCAGGCGGCAACGCCGACATCATGTCGGTCGGTGACTTCGAAGTGCCAACCATCGTCCAGGAGTTCGGCGTGGACAGCGTCGTCTTCGGAAAATACAACATTGACCGGAGCATCGTGGTGGCCTCGCCGTCCCACCCCGAATACCAGACTCTTGAAGACTGCGTAGGGGGCAAGGTGGCCGTATGGGACACGTTGTCCTCGACGACGATCTGGGGGGTCCTGGCCAACGAGTTGTACGGGCTGGACTTCCGGGTGGATGGAGGCGACTTCGAACTAGTGGTCGTCGACCACACGAACACGGTCGACCAGGCTGCCAACGGCGACACCGACTGCGCCCTGGTACTGCCGGACTTCGCAGTCCCGTTCTTGTCGACCGACGCAGTCAAAGTCCTGTACGACGGCAAGACTTCCGCAGACTTATACGCCGAGCTGGTCGGGAAGCCGGGGCACGAGGGTCCGATGATCAACATTTTCCTGGCCCGGGAAGATTGGTATGACGACCACCCCGAAGAGGTGGCGTTCTTCCTCAAGTTGTGGGACACGGGTGTCAAAGCATGGACCGCCGATCGCGATCAGTTCGTCGCCGACTATCCGGAGCATTTCGCGGTCGAAACCGACGAGCAAATCGCCTGGATACAGGGCTATGTGGCAGAACATGACTGGTTCGTCAAGTCGGTCTATCTGACCCAAGATTGGATCGACTCCGAATCTGAGTTGTTCGGCATGCTCAAGGACGCCGGCCTGTCCGAAACCTCTGATCCCCCGAAATACGACATCGTAAGTCCGTAGTTGGCGGAAGCAGCCACCCTCGAAGGCACGAGCCGGAGGCTCGCCGGAGCACGTCTCCGGCGAGCCTCCGGTGTCGTCCTGGGTTGGGGCGCATTCGTTGGCCTGTGGGCCTTCACTTCTTCGGTAATCCTCACGGAATTCACCTTGCCCGGGCCGCTCAAGGTATGGGATGCAATTTGGGTGATCGTCACGGCCGGATCCTGGGCCGACGACTTCCTGATCAGCATCTCCAAAACGTTCATGGGTTTCGCGATAGCGGTTCTCATCGGCACGCCCATCGGCTACCTCATGGGCAGGGCCGGATACTGGAAGGCGTTCTTCCACGACGGGGTGGTCGGGGCGGGCAGCGTTCCCGGCATTGTCTACGCCATGATGGCCCTGGTGATTTTTGGAATCGGATACCTGGGGCCGGTCCTCGCCGTCGGGCTGATCTCGATGCCGTTCATTGCGCTCAATGTGGCAGAAGGTCTGGAGGGTGTCGACACAGACTTGCTGAAGATGAGCAAGGCTTTCGGTCGGAGTGAGCGCCAGTCTCTCCGCCACATCCTGATTCCCTCGATCCTTCCGTTTGCTTTCGCCGGAGTGAGGCTCTCCTTTGCAATTGCGTGGAAGGTTGAAGCGCTCACTGAGGTCTTCGGATCTTCCAACGGGGTCGGTTTTCAGATCCGCTTCGCATTCCAAGGATTCTCGATCCCGAGGGTCTTGGCCTGGACGCTCATGTTCATCGCGTTGCTGTTGCTCATTGAGCGGGCCCTCGCCGTTCTCGAGCGCTGGCTGTTTCGGTGGCGCACCTGGGAGCAGGAAGAATGAGTGTTGCCACCAGGTTGAATCGGCCGCCGTTCAAGCGCAGTCCTGTGGGACGGGCGCTGACGTCGCAGTGGGGAGCGCGCCTGACCTCGTATGTCGTCTTCATAATTGGATGGCAGCTTCTGGCCATGCTCGTTGAGCGAGTGCCGGGACCGTGGGAAACGCTGGATTTCATCTGGCGTGAGGTGAGTGGCGGTGACCTTGGGGGGGTACGCAGAGGTCAGTTCCTCGAGCACTTCGGGGCGACCGTCCCCCGTTTCGCGATCGGGCTGACCACTTCTTTCGTTGTCGGGACCGTCGTCGGCATAGCCATCGGATCCGTATCATTTGTGCGAGCGCTCCTCAGCGACGTGCTACTTGTGTTCCTCGCCTTGCCGGCCATCATCTGGGCCTTCCTCACCGTCATGTGGTACGGACTCGGGTGGGAAGCCCCGGTGTACACAGTCATTCTCTCAGCGACTCCGTTCGTTGCGGTCAACGTCGCCCAGGGAGTGCGCGCAGTCTCTCCAGAGCTTCACCGAATGTCCGACGCATTCGGGGTGCCCAGAAACCGCCGGCTGCGCAGCCTGATGTTGCCCGCAGTCACCGGCTATCTCTTCACCGGGCTCCGCTTTGCGGTCATCATCGGCTGGAACGCGGTACTGCTGGCCGAGTGGTTCGGCGCCACCGACGGGGTTGGGTGGCGGGCGCGTCTGTGGTACGACGCAGCACGATATAGGGGATTCATCGGGTGGGCCATCATCTTCATCGTGTTCATTTTCTTGCTCGACGGACTCGTCCTCTCGCCAATCCAGAAACGGGCGTTCCGCTGGCGCAAGTCGGCAAGCGATGAGGTCGACCTCGAGCACGGCCTCGCAGACATGGAAGCTATCGCGAAGACCCCATTCCTTTAGGAGAACCACGTGGCAACACTGAAGATCGAGAATCTCACCAAAACCTTCCACGCCCACTCCAAAGGTGGGCTACCGACCCGCGCCATTCAGGACATCAGCTTTGAAATGTCCGGTCAGGTGTTTGTTTCTCTTGTCGGCCCATCTGGCTGCGGCAAGAGCACGCTGCTCAATATCGTCTCCGGAGTGGATACTCCGAGCACCGGGACGGTGACCGTCACCCAGGACGGCAAGAAAGCCCGGCTCGGCTACGTGTTTCAGGATCCGCGCCTCTTGCCCTGGCGAACGGTCATGCAGAACATGCTCTACGTCTCGGATCTCCACGAAGAAGAAGGCCGCGCCAACGCGACGAAGTATCTCGAAATGGTCGGCCTGGAGCACGCCCACGAGATGTATCCCGGCCAGCTATCGGGCGGCATGCAACAACGGGTGGGGATCGCCCGGGCGTTCTCGGTGAGCCCCGACCTCTTGCTCATGGACGAGCCGTTCAGCCATCTCGATGCGATCACGGCCCGTTCCCTTCGAGAGGAACTGCAAGTGATGTGGAATGCAACCAAGAAGACGGTGCTTTTTGTAACCCACGACGTATTGGAAGCCGTCCAACTCTCGAACCGGATCATTACTCTGGCGCACGGTGGGACTGTTTTTGACGACACAACCGTCGAGCTTCCCTTCCCACGTAAGGCCTCGGACCCGGACTTTGCGGCGCACCAGGCAGAAATACTCGGCCGCTTTGAGGTCATGGAGGCGGAGCGGGCGGCTGCGGCCGGATAGCGGTTCCGTCCCTCAGAGCGACGGACAGGAAACATATTCCGACCCTGGGGTCGCCCCGACCACAGCCACCGTGTTGCGGCCGGCGGTGACTACCACCTCAATAGTGCATTGCCTTTCGATGGGACTTCTCGGGAGGGCATGCCCGAAGGGAAGGAGTTCAACGGGATCCAGGTAAAGCGTGACCTGGTAGGTACCCGGTTCAAGCCGGGCGGTCTCACCCCACAGGTACTCCTCGGCGATCCCTCCGCTGAAGGTCCTCTCATAGGGGTGGACGAAGTCCTGCCCCGAGAAGGGATCGCCGTCGACACGGATCCAAAACGCCCCGCCAACCACGGAGTATCCGTCGTCCACAAGGGCAAAGAGCCGGTGTCCGTCCACGCCCCTCCAATCGGACGCCTGGATAGTGATCGTACCGGTCGTCGCCCCGGTGCCGGCTTCGAGCTTCGGTGCTGCAAACACCTGGATCTCCGACACGGAGTACATCCCGTCGCCGGACCACGCCTCGAAGCGGAGTCGGTCGGTAGCGACCGGCTCGGGAAAGACCGTCCGCTCAATGTGGCGGGCGGTATTGGTCCGAGCGGGAAGATTCCGCGGGGAAGACGGAATTCGCCATAGCGGTTCCCACTCCCCAGAGGTCAGGTCCCGGTAGGAGAGCAGGTACTCGTCATTGTCGTCGGCTTGGACGACAGCCGACCCGATCGTGACGCTGCCACCAAGGTCGAGTTCGATCCACCGGGGTTGCGCATCTCCCCACACCGGATTGACCGCCCCGCCTTCCCACCACAGCGGCCCTTCATCCCACTGCCAGCCCCGGTCGAAGAAAAGGTCATCGGCCAACGTCTCCGGCGCCACCATCAGGCCGAAACCCCGCCGCGAATCGACGTCGGCTGTCGCCCGCTCGAAGAACGCGCCACCCTCCAATCGCACCGTCTCTACCGGGAGTAGCAAAGAGTCGCGTTCTCTCAGAATCTGGTTCTCTCCTACGTTGGCCACATAGAGGTTGCCGAAGGTATCGAAAACCAGGCCCTCAACCATGTCGAATCCGGTTGCGTAGAGACCGGGCGAATCTCCGGGCTCGATCGACCAGATGGAGTCGCCGCTCCCGACATAAAGAGTCCCGGAGGGGTCGAAAGCCAACGTGTTCGGCGCTTCTGCAAAGGTCGCACGCGGGAGAGATTTCACCGCCCCGTCGCCGCCGAACTCGACCACCCACACTGTGTCCAGGTTGTTGGCAACGAACAGTTCGCCATTTGGCCCAAAGTCGATGTCGGCCGCACCCCCGCCCGGCACGATGGTCACTTCTGTGACCGCCCCGGCAGTGCCATCGGAGCGGACGTCCACCCTGGTTATCCGAATGCTGCCGGAATCGGTGACGCCGGCGACCGCGTCGTCGGCCACATAGAGGTCCCCCTGGGGGCCGAGGGCCAACCCCTCCGCATCTTCGAACCCATCGGCAAATCGTGTGACCACTCCATCGGCAACCCGATACACGACGTCGGAGTCGCTGACAAACAGGACACCGTCGTCGCTCAAAGCCAATCCCCCGGCGTCGGCTATGCCGGACGCAACCACAACCGCCTCGCCGGCCGAACCGTCTGAAGCGATCTCGACCCTGGTGGCCCGATCCGCTCCGGTCTCTGAGAAGAACAGACCACCGGCCGGGCCGAAGACCAGATCGTTCGGTACCTCAAGACCTGTCAAGAAAACCTCGAACCGGCGAGGAACGACAGCCGGATCAGCGGCCGGTGTCGCAAGAGAAACCGTCGTTGCAGTGGCGGCGCCAGCTGAGGGTTGCCCACCATTGGGAAGGGTTTCTCCAGCGCCGAACTCTCCGAACAAAGCCAAAGCGCCCGCCGCCAGGATCGCCGCCCCTACCGATAACAACCTTGCCCGACTGGGACGCCGCCCGTCATGCTGAGGAACCCCGTCAACGATCACCGACCCGGGAGTCTTCCGATCCGAATCTTGGTTGCCGCTCACGAAAACCGATTCTCCTCAATCTGCCATACCATCCTGGTTCCCCGCCCCCAAGAACGTGAGAGACCAACGACCCTCGACGAGATGCTTTCACCGAAGGCCCCCATTGACGGGCGCCCTCCAACACGATCGACGCCGAGACGGCCGTCAATTAGCCGGCAGGGCCGCAGATGATACCCGTGGGCGCAGCTAATCATCATGCGCAAACAACGATCGATTTCGGGCGGAATCCGGCAGAGAACACCGGCGCCCACGGACAGCACTGCGCCGAGCCGACCGATTGGCTATCGTCGCCCCACAGCTTGTAGCCCTGAAGCGAAAGGGGGTCGTTGATGACGGTACGACTTGGATCTATCGGTCTCGGATGGTGGGGAAACGAACTGGCGGCGGCGGCAACCCGGACCGGGAGAGCCGAGATTGTGACCTGTTTTGCCCCTCCTGCCGAGGAACGGGCAGCATTTGTCGAGAAGCACGGCTGCGCACAAGTGAGCGAGCTCGACGATCTGCTGTCCGACCCCGAGATCGACGGTGTGCTCATTGCCACGCCACACAGCACCCACGCCGATCTCATCGTGGAAGCCGCCCAAGCCGGAAAACACGTGTATACGGAGAAGCCGTTCACCCTGACGGTGGCTGAAGCTGATCGCGCCATTGCGGCCTGTGAGGCCGCGGGGACTGTTCTCCAGGTGGGCCACAATCGCCGCCGCCTCCCTGCCAACCGGGCCATCAAAGCAATGATGGATCGAGGAGAGCTCGGACAGATGCTCTTCTTCGAGGCCAACCACTCGTTCCCCGTGATATTCAAAGAGGTGTTGGGATGGAGGAGCAACCCGAAAGAGCTGCCCGCCGGCGGAATGACCAACCTCGGAATCCACCAGGTCGACTCCTTCCACTATCTGACGGGTCCGATCGCGACAGTCTCCGCCTTCAGTAAACGGGTGTTCTCGACCGCTGAAATCGACGACACCACCACCATCAACTTTGAGTTCGAATCAGGTGCTCTGGGGCATCTTGTCACCTTGACCGCTTCAGGTCCGGTGATCGACCTCAACGTCCATGGAACCGAGGGATCGGCATTCAATGTGAACGACGGAGAACGGCTCCTCCTGGCGCGGCGCGGGTCGCCCCAACGGGTGGAAGTTGAGCTAGAACGTCTCGATACCGTGGTCGATGAATTGGCCGAATTTGCGGCGGCCATTCGAGGAGAGACCGTACCAGAGGTCGGAGGGGCAGATGCCCGCGAGGTGATCGCCGTCCTCGAGGCGACCGTTGCCAGCATCGAGCGCAACCAGTCGGTAGAGGTCGACGAGTTCCGGTAGAACCTGCAGGGATCGCCGCAATGAGCTGCGCGGGTCAGCCAAGCTCGTCTGCCGGACTCCAGGCTCGCCACCGCTCACCCCGGCGTTCCAGCTGCAGCGGCAGGTCGAATGTCTCCGTCAAAGCATGGCCGGTGAGAACCTGATCGATCGGACCGGCCGCCACCACCCGTCCTCCAGCCAGCATCAAGATATGGCCAAAACCGGGAGGGATTTCTTCGACGTGGTGGGTGACGAGCACGACCGGAGGAGAACCGGGAGCCTTGGCCAGAGCGGCCAGTGACTCCACTAGTCGCTCCCGGGCTCCCAAATCGAGCCCGGATCCCGGCTCGTCGAGCAGCACCAGCTCCGGACGGGTAACCAGGCTGCGAGCGATCAAGACTCTCTTCTGTTCGCCTTGTGACATGGTGCCGAATTCGCGTTCGGCGAGCCCCTCTGCGTGCACAACGCGCAGACATTCCCTGGCCAACTCCCAATCGGTTTCGTCGTAGTGGTGCCAGCGGGTTGCAACGAAACTTGCGTGACGCCCGGTGACGACGATGTCGAGCGACCGGAAGTGCTTGCGAACCAGGGAACTGGGAACCGGCCCGACGAACCCGATCCGCGGTCGAATCTCGCGCACATCCACCTTTCCCAGCCGGTGACCGAGTATCTCCGCCGTCCCTTCGGTGGGGAACAGATAGGTGGAAACCACTTCCATCAGCGTTGTTTTGCCCGAGCCGTTGGCGCCGAACAGCACCCACCGCTGCCCCGGCTCGATCACCCAATTGATCGCTTCGAGTATTCTCGTCCCGCTCCGGACCACGGTGATGTTCTCGAGCGAGACGACTGGTTGGGTGGTCATGATGCTGTGATGGCCT
The DNA here is from genome assembly GCA_029863625.1 of Acidimicrobiia bacterium. Classification (GTDB taxonomy): domain Bacteria; phylum Actinomycetota; class Acidimicrobiia; order Spongiisociales; family UBA4744; genus UBA4744. The sequence continues at coordinate 11,684 of JAOTUY010000036.1, read as the reverse complement.
CCACTGGGTTCCCGATCCGTTGGGCGGACGTGAATCCTATAGCATCACGCCATCGAGCCAAAGGGAGCGCAGTGAAGGCAGTACAAACGGTGGCCCCCTCGGAGTTGGTCGTCGCCGACGTCCCCGAGCCGGCCGAGGACGCCCAGGTGCTGATCCGTCCACAACTGGTGGGCGTGTGCGGAACCGACGTGAAGGTGTACACCGGTGCAATTCCGGTGACCTATCCGCGAGTCATGGGCCACGAGATGGTCGGCGAAGTCATGTCCGTCCCCGCCGGCAGTCACCTGAGTCCGGGGACGCGGGTGCTCTTGGACCCGGCCCTTGCCTGCGGGCACTGTGACCTGTGCCGTCAGGGCAGACCGCATCTGTGTCGCAACGCCGGGTTGATGGGCCGCGAGGTCGACGGAGTGTTCGCCGAATACGTGCGGGCCCCACAGAACGCTCTTCTCCACGTTCCGGAGTCGATCTCCGACGTAGCGGCAGGAGTCCTTCAGGTCTTGGGGACCGTTGTCCACGCCCAGCGGACGGTTTCGGTGTTTCCCGGACAAGTAGCAGCGGTGATCGGGCTGGGTGTAGCCGGCCAGCTGATGGTGCAGCTCTTGGGAGAACGCGGCGTGACCGTAGTCGGGATCACCCGTTCGGACTGGAAGCTGGACCTGGCCGCCCGGATGGGTGCCGCGGCGGTGGCTACCCCGGATCGGGCGGAATCGGTTCTGGCTGAGCTCACTGATGGGCGCGGCCCCGATCTGGTCGTCGAAGCAGTCGGGACCGAACAGACCCTCGCTCGCGCCATCGAGCTGGCAACGGTTGGCGGCGAGATCCTGGTGTTCGGCACTCTGACCGGCGGCAACCAGGGCCTGCCTTACTACCTCCTCTATTTCAAGGAGTTGACGCTCTACAACCCCCGCGCTGCCCTGCTCAGGGACTACGCCCTCGGCATCGAGCTGACGGCCGCGGGACGCCTGCAACTCGAACCGATCGTCTCGCACCAGCTCACGCTCGACGATGCCGCCGAGGCCTTCGAGTTGGTCAACGATCCAGCTTCAATGAAGGTGCTGATGCGGGTGAGCTGAGCGAGAGACGGCTGCGCTCCGGCGGCCGTCAATGGCGAGCGGTCACCTCGACACGACGGCCATTTGCGAGAGCTCTCGACGGCTGCCTCCATGATCGCCACGATGGCCAGACCTGCGGCACCGTCGGTATCCGGCTGCGCCTCTCCCCGGACTACCCGGGCGAATTCGACCAACTGATCAACCACCGGATCGTTTGGCACGATGTCCACCACGGTAGGGGCGTTCTCTTCAAGCGTCTGGACCTTCAGAATCGTGCTGTCGCCCTCGTTGTAGGCCGCACCCCCGGTTCCAAAAACCGCAATCCGGGAGACCGACTGAATGAAGAAAGCTCGTGATCAGGGTCCCAAGTACCCCACTCTCGAACTCCAGAGCCAGCACCGCGGCGTGCAAAACCGGCAACTATCTCCGCTTCGCCACCGCTGCCCACTGCATCGGCCAGCTTGAGGCCCACGGTCCCAACCCGATACTTGCTAGTTTCACCTTCTCGATCACACGCGTTCCCGCCGGTCGTCGACTGGTCGATCCTATAGGTTATGAGACCGAGGGCGTTTGTGGAGGACACATGGCCGACGTGACTGTGAAGGGTGGCACGGTGGTGACGGGGGCCGGCCGGCAGCGGCTCGACCTGGGGATCCATGACGGGTCGATCGTGGCTGGAGAACTCGACCTGCCCGCCGCGGGGAGCGTGATCGATGCTTCCGGCCTGCTGGTTCTCCCCGGAATGGTCGACACCCACGTCCACCTCATGGATCCCGGGCCGACCGAACGCGAGGATTTCCCAACCGGCAGCGCCGCCGCGGCCGCTCGCGGGGTGACCACCATCGTCGAGCACACCCACGCCCATCCCATTCGCGGGGCAGAGGACCTGATCGAAAAGCGGCGCTACCTGGCAGGTCGGTCGCACGTAGATTTTGGTCTAGCCGCCCACGTCTGGCCCGACCGGATCGATCGATTGGCGGAGTTGTGGGCGATGGGCACCACTTTCTTCAAGGTGTTTACGTGCACCACCCACGGGGTGCCCGGCCTCGATTCCAGCCATCTGCTCGACACGCTGCGAGCCGTGGCAGGGTTCGGGGGGATATGCCTGGTCCATTGTGAGGACGAGCTCATCACTTCGGAGGCAGAACGGACCCTCAAAGAAGCGGGGCGGGTCGACCCCACGGTGATCATCGAGTGGCGCAGCCGCGAGGCCGAGCAGGCGGCGATCGCCTTGGTGGCCACCCTGGTGCGCCTGACGAAGGCCCGTGCCACCATCGCCCACGTCTCCACCCCGGAGGCCGCCCGGCTGGTCAGTGAGGCGCAAGCGGCGGGAGCCGATCTCGCCGCCGAGGCGTGCCCTCAGTACTTCGCGTTGCGAGAAGACGAGATCCTGGAACATGGTCCCTTTCGGAAGTTCACCCCACCTGCCCGAGTCCGTTCGGACTCCGAACAGAAGGAGATGCTCGACCTGTTGGCCGCCGGTGTCTTCTCACACCTCGCCACCGATCATGCCCCCTCAACCGCCGCGCAGAAAACGGCCGGCAATATCTGGGACGCTCCCTTCGGGCTGCCGGGCCTCGACTCCACCTTCCCCTGGCTGCTCGATCTGGCCCTGACCGGCCGGATCCCGCTCGAGAAGGCCGTCGATCTCTACGCGGAGGCGCCCGCTCGCCGGTACGGGCTTGCGCCGCGCAAAGGACGGCTCGGGCGCGGGGCAGATGCCGATTTCGTGCTGGTTGATCCTGAATCGACCTTCACCCTCACCGACGAGACGGTCATCTCCAAGGCCGGCTGGTCACCATACTCGGGGCGGGCGTTCCACGGACAGGTTGTCGGAACCTACCTGCGGGGAACCGAGATCGCCTTTCGGGGTGCGACGCACGAAGCGCGCAAAGGGGTTTTCCTGCCCGGGCCCGGTGCCGTCTGAGCCCGGCCTGAGTGCTGCGGGTCCGAAGCGATCGACGTTTACTCGCCGAAGTGGAGCAGCCGCCTGGCGTTCCCCCCGACGATGAGCTCCCATTGGGGATCCGTGAGCCGGGCGGCGCTGATCAGGGCCAGCGGGTCGGGGAGGCCCATGTCGTATGGGTAATCAGTACCAAGCAACACGTGATCCGCACCGTAGGTCTGGACCAGGTGTTCGAGCATGACCGGGTCGAAGACGGTGGTGTCGAAGTAGAGACGGGATAGATACTCGGATGGAAGCCGGTCGATGTGGCGGCGCAGCTCGGGCCGATGCTTGTAGGCATGGTCCGTGCAGGCCGAGTAGAAGGTGAGATAGCCTCCTCCGTGCACCACCAGCATCTTCAGCTCCGGGTGCCGGTGGAACACGCCGCCCAGAATCATCCGGCTCACCGCCACCGTCGAGGAGAGCGGCATCCCGAGCAAATTCACGAGGTAGTACTCGGCGAGCCTCCGCCCCTCGGTGTAACCGGCCGGGTGTAGGACCACAAGCATCTCCAGCTCCTCGAGTTTGTTCCACACCGGATCGAAACGGGAGTCGTCCAGATCATCACCGTCAACGTCTGCACCGATCTCAACGCCCCGAAACCCGAGGTCACGATGGATGCGGTCGATCTCCTGCACCGCCCGCTCGGGATGCGCCATCGACAGGGTGCAGAGACCGACGAAGCGTGCGGGCGAATGGGCCACTACGTCGGCGATACGGTCGTTTTGCATCGCCGCCACCCGGGAGGCCATTTCGGCGTCGAGCCAGTAGAAGTACTGGGAGGGGCCATGGCCACCGCCTGCAGGTCGATGCCGGCCGCGTCCATGTCGGCGAGACGCGTGTCGGGATCGGTGAACTTGGCGTCGGCGACCTCGTAGTACTCGAGGTTGTAGCCCTTCGACGCCTCAGCTCAGAGGTAAGGTGCGCGGATCCTTCTCGGGCGTGTAGTGCGGGCGAACCAACTCGGCGGATTCGGGCACAAGGATATGGTTGTGGACATCCACCGTGACAACGGGGGGCCGCGCGGCTCGGGTGGGTGACCACCGCTCGGCCCATTCGAACCGCGGCTGCTCGGTCATCAGCTCAACTCCTGGGATCGGCCTCGAACCGTCAAGCGCCGGAACCCAGCCCGAGGAAGACCCGATCGAGCGGATCTCTGATCTGGACCGGAAACCAGCAGTTCTCGACTCCGCACCGCACATTACGGTGTGACTGCCCTGCGGTCGACCCCGGCCCGCTCCTCTGTGGACACACCCGGCCGGTCATTGCGCCAGAATGGGGTGAGCGATGAAAGGACGAGAGGTGGCGACGTACAAAGTGGTGGTGAGCGATCAGGTGTTCCCGACGGTGGATCTCGAGCGTGCGATGCTGGCCGAGATCGACGCCGAACTCCTGGTGGCCACCGGCGACGTCGAGGCAGTGCTGGAAGTGGCTGCCGACGCCGACGCCATTCTCAATACCTACCTCTCCTGGAGTGCGGACGCCCTCAGCCGCCTGGAGCGCTGCAAGATCATCGCTCGTTACGGCATCGGGGTCGACAACATCGACCTCGAAGCCGCGGCCGCCTCCGGAATAGTGGTGACCAACGTTCCCGACTACTCGGTGCAAGAGGTTGCCGCCCACAGCCTGGCGCTCATGATGGCGATGCTTCGCAAAGTCACCGTCGGCGACGCCGTTATCCGCTCCGGCGGGTGGAAGATCGACGCGCTCCGTCCGATTCGCCGGCTGAGCACGCTCACCGTCGGCTTGCTGGGATTCGGTCGCATCGCCCGCCGATTCGCCGAGGCGGTGAAGGCCCTGGAGATGGATCTCGTAGTCTACGATCCGTACGTCGAGCCGGGCCCGGGTATTCCACGGCTGGTCGATCTCGACGAGCTGTTGGCAGTCTCCGACGTGGTCTCGGTGAACGCTCCGGCGACTCCGGAGACACGCGGCATGATCAACGCCGGAAACCTCGCCAAGATGAAACCGTCGGCGATTCTCGTGAACACCTCCCGCGGCCCGCTGGTCGTTCTCGACGACCTGCTGGCGGCGCTCCGGAAAGGGACCATCGCGGGCGCTGCCCTCGACGTTTTCGAGCAGGAACCGCTCGATGCCTCCCGCATCGAAGGGGTACCCAACCTTCTGGTCACACCGCACATGGCGTACTACTCGGAGGAGGCACTCCAGGAATCGCAGCGCAAGGCCACAACCCAGGTCGTCAAGGTACTCACCGGCGAGGAGCCCGACTACCAGGTGAACTAGTGCGCAGGCGGCCCCCACCGGGACCGGCGTCGGCAGCTCAGATGACCGGGTTGCTGAGTCGCCCGATACCGTCGATGGCGATCTCGACCTGATCGCCCGGCTGCAGGTAGCGGGGAGGATCGAAGCCTATCCCGACCCCGAGGCCGGTGCCGGTAGCCACCACATCTCCGGGCTCGAGGGTCATCACCTCGGAAAGCACGGCAATCAGTGTTGGCACGTCGAAGATCAGCGCCGAGATCGGCGCCTCCTGACGTAGTTCCCCGTTGACCCAGGTACGCATCCACGACTCGCCGATATCCGGCAACTCGTCAACGGTGGTGATACAGGGGCCCATCGGACAGAAGGTGTCCGGGCTCTTGCCCATGAACCATTGGACATGCCGTTTCTGGAGATCGCGCGCTGTCACATCGTTGATGATGGTGTAGCCGTACACGTGCTGCATGGCCCGTTCTCGTGGGACAGATTTGGCCCGCATGCCCACCACGAACGCCAGTTCTCCCTCGTAATCGGGGGTCCCGAGCGGGTCGTTCGAGGTGTCGATGGGAACGCCCGGCCCGATGACGGAGGTCGGGGCCTTCGTGAACACCACAGGGTGGTCTGGGATCATCTGCTTTTCCGAGGCATCGAAACCCGACTCGGAGAACTCCTTGGCGTGGTCCCGGTAGTTCCGGCCGACCGCCATCACGTTCTTCCGGGGTCGGGGAATTGGGGCCAGCAATCGAAAGGAGGACGGTTCGCAGCGAGGCGCCCCATCGAACGCTCCGCGCAGCCGATCCAGCCCGGAGGATCCGAGTCCGATGAGATCGATCATGTCGGCGGGGAGCCCGCGGTCGACCGCCGTCACATCCGCCACCGCATCCCCATCCATGACACCGACCCGGCGTCCGTTCTGGTCTTCGATGGTGACAAGCCGCATACTCACTTCTCCGTCGATTGGGGGATCCTATAGGATTCCGGCCTGGAGAGGATCACGAAATGACCAACGCTCTGGTAACAACGGAGTGGCTACGCGAGCACATCGACGACCCCACGATCCGCATCCTCGAGGTGGGTTCTTTTGACGACCGGGACTACCGGCTGGGACACGCGCCCGGTGCCGTGTGGGCGTTCTGGCAGGAGCTGTGCTGGGACGATGCCATGCGGCTACTCGCTACTCCCGCCCAGATGGCCAAACGGTTGGGCGCACTTGGGATCGGAGACGACCACACCGTCGTGCTGATGAGTAACGAGGCGCAATATGCCACGTATGCCTACTGGACCATGGTGATGGCCGGCGTCACCGGTGTCCGGCTTCTGGATGGCTCGCGCACCGCCTGGGTGGCGGAGGGACGGCCTCTGACGGTCGAGGTCCCCGAACCTCGAGCCGTCGATCGGAAGGCTGGAGTGGCTGATTCTTCGATGCGCATCGGCAGAGACGACCTTCTCCGTCAACTGGACGAACCCGGCCGAGTCGTTGTCGACGCCCGCTCGCCGGAAGAGTTTCGGGGCGAACGAGTGATGCCGTTTCCCAAGTTCGACCACGGAGCCCAACGCAAAGGCCGGATTCCCGGGGCCGTCCACCTCTACTACAAGAACCTCTTGAACCTCGACGAGACCTTCCGTTCTCCCGACGACATCGCGGCCACCCTCGAGCGCATCGGAGTCAAGCCCGACGGCGACGTCGAGATGGTCACCTATTGCCGTTTGAGCCATCGCGCCACGCTGGTCTGGTTCGCCATGACGGAGATCCTCGGTCGATCCCGGGTTCGCGTATACGACGGATCGTGGACCGAATGGGGCAGCATGGTCGGAATGCCGATCGAAACCTGAACTCCTCAAAACGTATAGACCGTCCCCACGGTATTGGGGATGAGCGCCTCGGGAAGCCGCTCGGCAAGGGCATGCGTCGCCCGGAAACCCGTACAGTGGGCCGGGACCAGGTAGTCGGGGTTGAAAGCCGCGATCGCCTCGACGGTGGGAGCGATACGGTTCAACATGGCCCGGCTCCCGAGATGGAACCCACCGATCAGAGCATGAACCTGACCGGTGCCGGTGAGGCGAGTCACATGGCGGAGGATGTTGACCACGCCCGCATGCCCGCAGCCCGTTATCACAATCAATCCCTCCCCACGGAGGTTCAACACCAGAGCCTGATCGTCGAGGATGAGGGAATCCGGCTGCCAGGCACTGTCACGAAACGCCTCGTGCCCCGGGAAGCCGCCCTCGAATGCCGAGGTCCGGTCGATCTCGCCGGTGACCAACACCGACCTCTGCAGTAGAAACGAAGGCCGGGCCTGTTCGATGATCTCGAAGCCGGCATCCTCCAGCGCCCCGCGGCTGGTGGTCGGCAACTCGCGCGGGTCGCTTCCTTCGACCACCACCCTGCGCCGATTCCAGAACTCGGGGTGAAGGTAGACGGGCAGGTTGGGCCGGCCCAGCGCCTCGATCAGGCCGTGCATGCCGGTGGTGTGGTCGTAGTGTCCGTGGCTCAGGATGATGGCCTCAATCGTGGTCGGGTCGACCTCGAGGCGTCGCATGTTCTCGATCATTCCGCAGGGGCTGACCCCCGTATCGAACAGAACCCGATAGGTCGTCTCACCCTTGCTCACCTCAACGAGGGCCGAGAAGCCATGCTCGGCCACCAGAGGGACGGAACTGCGACCTCCCACCATGGTGTGTGCTTCCAGAGTTCCCGTCCCCCACCCGGTCCGCCGGGCGGGGCCCGTGCTGGGGGCGGTCGTGTCTGCCACGTTGTCGACCAGGCTGGTGATGCGAACCGAGTCGACCGGTTCCAGGGTTATCTGCTCCATGATCCGACTCCAGTAGACCGGCGCCTAGGAGCGATGGTCGAACTGATCGACCGTCTCGCCGGTTTCGGCGAAGGTCCTGGTCACATGCGTTGAGCCGTACACCCACAAGATCCGCATCACCGAGTCCCCGGTGTTGATGAAACGATGGAATTCCCCTGGAGCGATCTGCGTCGTGTCGAAAGGCACCGCGGGTCGCCGGACGCCGTTGAGTTCAGCCATTCCCTCCCCCTCTACTACCGTCACCTGCTCGATGGTGTTGTGGGAGTGGAGCGGAATCGCCGTCCCCGGCGGGAAACTAGTGATCCCCATAATGAACCTCTGATCTTCGAGGGGGACCGGAGTCAACGGAACACTCTCGATCCCGTCATCTCGGGCCACCCGTGCCGCCTGTTCGAAACGGATGAGCTCTGCCATAGGACACCCCTTTCTGTCTTCGCTGAGGACGGTACACCAATCGGGTAGGGTCGACGCGATGCAACACAGGCAGCTCGAGTATCAACCCTGGTCGGCGCGGCGGTTGGACGATCGCCACCTGGTCAGCGGCGCCGGTCGGTACGTCGGCGATATCGCTCCGGCCGACCTGGTGCACGCTACCTTCGTTTGCTCCCCGGTCGCCCATGGGGCGACCACCGAAATCGACGTCGACGACGCCATGTGCATGGCCCGGAAGGAAAGCAGAACATGAGCGATGCGAACATCAGCGAAGGTGCATTCGATCCGGCCGACTATGCGGAGGAATTGGCGGCGGCACCGAGCAACCTGGAGGTTGGGACGACCTTGTGGTTCGAGAACGAAAGGGTGAGGGTATGGGATCTCAAGCTCAATCCCGGCGAACGGGGCCCATTCCACGCCCACACGCGCAACTACTTTTGGACCGTGGTGGAAGCAAGCCGGGGCCTACAGCGCTTCGTCGACGGGACTTTCGTCGTGCGAGACTACGAGGTGGGCCAAACTCGATTCCTCGAGCACACGCCTGAATCGGTACTGATCCACGACCTGGAAAACGTCGGGAACCGGGTTCTCCGGTTCGTCACGGTCGAGCTGCTCGATTAATCGAGCATGACCGAATGGCCGCATATCGTGGTTGCCGGCGGGTCTATCGGAGGATTGACCGCCGCCCTCCTGTTGCGTGACCTGGGCTGCGAAGTTGACGTCTTCGAACGTTCTTCCGAAGCGCTGCAGTCACGCGGAGCAGGCATCGTTGTACTCCCCATGACCGAGCGCTACTTCGTTCAGCAGAGCCGGACGGGTGAGCGAGTGAGCCTGACTCTCACCTACTGGTCGTATGTAGATGCAGAGGGGAACCTACTGAGTGCGGATCCCGACAGTTTTCGCTTCTCATCGTGGAACACCGTCTACCGGGGTCTCCTGGATTGCCTGGATCCAGATCGGTATCACCTCAATGAAGAGATGGTCGGCTTCGACCGGAATGCAGACGGCGTGACCGTCCGTATGGCAAGCGGCCGGGAGATCGAGGCCGACCTCCTGGTGTGCGCGGATGGCACATCATCAACCGCCCGCCGGCTGCTCCTTCCCGACATTCAGCCGGTATACGCGGGGTATGTGGCGTGGCGCGGGACGGTGCCTGAGCGGCAGCTCTCGCCGACCACTCGAGCCGATCTGGTCGACTCGATGCTGTATCAGGTGCTCGTCGGCGGCCACATCCTCACCTACGCCATCGCTGGTCAAGACGGTGCGGTTGAACCGGGCGACCGCCTCATCAACTTCGTCTGGTACCGCAACTACCCGGAGGGAGAAGATTTCGATTCGGTGATGACCGACGTCCACGGCGAACGCCGTCCCATGACCGTGCCGCCGGGAATGGTCCGCCGTGAGCACCTCGATGAGCTCCGACGCGCCACCCGAGCGTTAGCGCCGACGATGACCGAGGTGGTAAACGAATCCTCCGATGTGTTCGTGCAGGCTATCTTCGATCTCGAATCGCCGAGACTCGTTTTCGGCCGGGTGCTGCTCATGGGCGACGCAGCCTTCACCGCCCGCCCCCACGTGGCAGCCGGGACGGCCAAAGCGTCGGCCGACGCCTGGGCCCTCCACGACGCTTTGCGTAGCACGCACGGCGGGATCGACGCAGCGCTGGCGACCTGGGAACCAGGCCAGCTTGCGCTCGGACGGGCGGTCGTGGACAGATCGCGCCGGATGGGACAGAGCTCCCAGTTTGAGGGGACCATGGTGCCCGGTGATCCGGCCTGGAAGTTCGGCCTCTACGAACCCGGCAATTGAACCGGATCGCGGCGTGATCATCCGGTCGTGCCGGTCATCCGCAGCGGATCAGCTCGACCGGGTATCGCTGGGTCGAGACCGCTCCGACTGGAGTGATCTGCAACGAGTTGCCTACCTGGACCCCGGCCTTCCCGTCGATCACGTTGGGTTGTACCACCAGCAACGTCCCTTCCGGATACGCCCAATCATCGGGATGGGTCGCGCCTCGTGATGCACGGGTGCGCACGATCGGGGGCAAATAGGCGCCACCAAAGCCGTGCACCAGGTCGTCCCAGATATCGAAACCGGCTGCGGTGATCGCCTCTGCCGCGTCGAGCACCCGCCCGATCGTTGCTCCGGGAGTGAGAACCTCCACGATGCGCTCGTAAGTTTCGAGCGCCACCTGGTGGAGACGCGTGTAGCGGGGGGTGGGTTCTGCGGCAATGGTGAACGTGCGCAGAATCTGTCCGGCGTACCCCCAGAAGGTGGTGCTGATCTCCGTAACGAACACATCCCCCGCTTCCAGGCGGCGGTTCGGATGGTGCTGGTGAGGAACCAACACCTGGGGGTCATCCATCGGAGTCGACAGGCTGAAGTGGATCAGATTCAACCCTCGGTGGGCCAGGTAGACCTCTTCGATGACCTTGGCCACCTCGTATTCGTACATCCCGGGCCTCAGTTGGGCGGCGAGAGCGGCGATGGTCGCGTCGTTCATGCGCGAGGCGACCCGGGTGAATACCATTTCGGCTTCCGACTTGACCAAACGGAAACGCTGGTAGCGCTCATGCACATCGATGAGCGACACCTCGCCCAGCTGCCGTCGCATCACCTCCAGGTCGCTGTGGGGAATTGAGCCGATCAGACCGATCCGGGGGGCTCGGTGGCCGCTCAGCAGGCGAGCCACCGCCTCGGCCTGTGCCCCGGGAGTGTCCCCTCCGTAGCGAATGTCTTCGATAGTGGAGATCCGCTGCGCGTCGGGGAGATGGTTCCACAGACGAACGAAGAGAATCGGCGCCTCGCCCGGCGTCACGACCAGATACGACGGCACCTGCGGAGGCCAGTTGGTGAAGTACTGAACCGAGGTCTCCAGCGGCCCGGTCGCGCCGCCGACTATGACAACGTCGAGCGCCTCGTCGGTGATGAGAGCCTCCAGCCACGCATGACGTCGAGACATCTCTGTACTCGGGTAACGCGGGAAACCGTTGTGTTCGGGGATCTCGTCGGGAGCCCAATAGGGTGGTCCGAAGCCTTCCGCAGTCATCGTTGCGCGCCAATCCGGTCGCCTTGTGGCCCAAAAACCTGGGCCGTTGTGAATGGTTTAGCATGCGAGGAGTGCCTGCACATCGAGGAGGGGATGATGTCCGACCAGCCGTGGAAGACGGACCAGTGGTTTTCGAGCCCTTGGAACTACCTGCCGGAGGTCACGGAGGGGTT
>JAOTUY010000035.1 GCA_029863625.1 Acidimicrobiia bacterium | reverse complement strand
TACACCTCCACCAAGGAGAATCCGGCCGACTGACCTGGCGGGTTGACCGGTAGACTCGGCCCCGGTCGCCGTCCCTGTGATTTCCAAGATCCGCTCGGCGAGTGGGGGTTCCCCCTGGGTCACCTTGCCTGGACGGGGTCAGACCCGGAGGTCCCGGACTCCTGGGACTGGGCCGAAACCTCACGTTTGCCACATAGAGATCTCTGTAATGGGGTAAACGTGAGGAACGGGACGGACGGCCCTCACGGCCACGCCTCATACTCCCAGGGCGTGGATCGGTGAGGTCGCGTCGGCCGGCATCCGTGCCGTGGCGAAGTAGCGACAGAGGGCGCGTGCTCCATGTTACGGGCACGGTTCACCCTCCCGACTCCCACGACGAGGAAAGGAGCCGATCGCGCTTTCAAATCGGGCGCAACGGCGACCGGTCCTGACCACAGTGCCCCTGGGTCCCTGCTCATCCAGGGGCCCTATCGGTATCAGCCATGGGCATCTACTTGGGCTTTAGCTCCAAGGTCGCCATCATCCCACCGTGGTCCGATGGCCACAACGGTCGCAAGGCCGGGCCGGGGCTGAGCGCCGTATCCACCACCGCCGCTGCTTCGACAACCGGCCCGCCCCGCACAGTGATGAAGTCGATTCGGGAGTTGTCCAGCAGGTCGGCCGGGTCGGCCAGGTTGGCGTCGTGGCCGGAGGTGAAGCCGGGTCCGACTCCTGCAACCGCCCACGCGTCTGTGAAGCCGGCCGACAGGAACTGGTCGATAGCGTCGCCCGGGTCGGTCACCTGCGAGTTGAAGTCACCCACGAGCACCACCGGCCGCTTCGTGGTGTTGAGCGGCGAGGTGGGAGACATAAGTAGCTCGGCCGCCTGCGCCTGGCGGATACCGGCGACGGGCCCGAGATCCAGGGACTCCAGGTGGGTGGTGACGAACCGGAACTTCATCCCGCGGACCTTGGCATCGATTGCCGCCCACTGGCGAGGGAACGGCACCGGACCGATCGGGGTTTGCAGGACGACCTGCGTGGTGTACCGGCCCGTCTGGGGGTTCTCAACCTTCAGCTCGGAGGGCGAGAGGTCGGTGCGGGCCAGGATCACGTCCGAGATCGTCAGGCCGGCCAACCCCACTCCCGGGATGGGAGCGGCGAACTGGAATCCGGGGGCCACCGCCACGGCCTCGTAGCTGAGACCGCGGTTCGCCAGCCCTTGGATCACCAGGTTGGTGAAGTCCGATACCACCACGCCGTTGATGGACCATGTGGCGACCTCCTGCATCCCGACCAGCACAGCCCCGCTGTCGGCGATCTCGCCTGCGACGGCGTCCATTCTCAGCGGGAAGTTGCTTCCCTGCGCCTGCCCGAACGCGCCGAATAGCGCCGTCTGGAGCGCCTCCGGAGTGTCGGCCAACACCACCGGCGTCAGGTCTGCACCGAAGTAGAGGTTGCGGGTCATGACGGAGATCTCCCGGTCGGGCCCTCTGCCTTTCTCGCCGGCCTGGACCGGTCCGGCCAGGGCGGCCAGCAGCGCCACCGTGAGAGTTACGACCATCCAGCGCAAGCGGCTTCGTGATCTGGACATGCTTCTCCTTTCCCCAGCGAACCCGGCGCACACCGCGCCTCCCATCGCCAGGATGCATTCCATCCAACACTACCTGCCGAGACCAGACCCCGGCCCGCCCGATCCCTGGTATTCAGGAGAACGGGCAAGGCCCCCGCACTCTTCGCTCTATCACTCTAGATAGGGACTACTTGGAGAACTTCGATCGCCGCCATCCCTTGCCGGAACGCTGCGCTCGCCAGTCCTTCGCCGTCGCTCGCACGCGGAGGGAAGATTCGTGGAGGAGGTGGCTAGGAATTGCGAGGATCCGTCTGGGGTTCGGCCGTTTGGCTGGTGGTGCAACACCACGGAAACCTCAACCCGCCGGCCAACAACTTCGCGGAGGTCTAATGCCGCCACCACGATCACGATGGCGACCGCAGCAATGGCGATCATCTCTGCCGGCGATCCCGCCAACCTCCGTCTGCCATCGCCGCCGTACACCGTCGAATCGGACCAGCAGTCTGATCGCCCGGTTGCTCATGGGACCACGGTAGACCTGCGGGGCGGGCGGCGACCCGAGAAGAGCAAAATGGGTCCGAGATGGGCACCAGGGCAGGTGCGCTCGATTCTGGGAGGCGGTGAGCGGCCAACACCACATGGGCCTGGCTGATCTTCCGATCGGCCTGCAAAACGCCGGTGTGCCGCTCGTTGACGCCACAAAGAGAAGTGGTGGCGATTTGTCTCGCCACCACTTCGTAGGTTGTTGGATTGATGCGTGCCTAGAGGTCGCTACCGGTGTCGCCGTTCCCTATGTGCGGGAGTAGGCAGACGTATTCAGGTATCACGCTGTTTGGAGCAAGCGTCTCCCCTGGCGGAGGATTAGCGACTGACCAGTGCTCGGCCTCAACTGTGAAGGTGCCCGCCGAGAAGAAGTACGGTCCTACGTTGGTCTCGACGAATGGTGTCAAGTCGCTGTCCTCGTCGGGAAGGTCGTCCGAATAGCCGGTCGAGAAGGTGGTTGCTCCGTTGTCGAAGTTGGCTAGCCACCGCTCATTGTCCTGCTGTTCGGTGTTGTCTTTTCGAGTGTCGCTGCTACCCAGCAGAACGTCGTACACGCCGGCGGGAACGATGACACTGGAGGTTCCGTCTTCGAATTGATTCACGGCCAACGGGTTCGGGTGAGGTCCGACCAGCTTGTCACCGTCGAAAAGGATCGTGATGGCATCGGGATCGGCACAAGTCAATGCGATTGCACACTCTTGGCCGTCCAGGAGGATGTAGTCCTTCCACGTCACACCATCCTTGGTGCGAGTGTGGTGATCTCCGTGGTTCTTGTCATCGTCTGGATCGTTCCAGGCCGCCACGTCGATGGTGATCTCGACGTACGGATTCGATAGCGAGCTGGTCGCATGACAGATGGTGACCTTGTGGCCGTCCACGAGGTCTGTCCCCGTATCTGGCTTGGTGGCCGCCGCCGGTGCGACCATCGCCACCAGCAGCATGGTTGCAAGCAATGCAACCGCTATTCCGCGTTTCATAGTGCCTCCCGTTTCTTCCCCGCCTCACGAGGAGTGGTCTCTATGCTATAGGATGTCACCCCGGGTGGTTGGGGGATTAAGGTCACTCACAGATGGTCTAGTGCGACGCCAGGACCCGGCCCGGGTTGCCGAGAGTTCCTTGTCCGGGATCGTCTCGTTTGTGCGGTACCAGATACTCGGTCTCAGCGGGCCTTCACACCGTGATGAATTTAGGCAGCCTGTTTCTGGTATGTCGAGGACGGCAGACGATATTTGTGTCGGCGGCGGCGCAGCGCCCTCGCCCGAACGTAAGGCTTGGCACGGTCTAGCTTGAAGTAGAAGCGTGGTGGATATTCCATGTCTTCCTCCCGCACCTGAGACGCTTCTGCGGTCCCGTGCGGTTCCCAACGGACGCCCCCACCCGCCAGGGGGCACCCTCGTACCTGTCGACCAGCCCGCCGACCACCGTCCAAGCGTGATTGTGCCCGGCCCCGGTCGGCTCGGCCCACTTGTCACCGCGGCGGGGACATCGCGTTGGCGAAGAGGGTCGCGCCGCGGCTGGTGCGGTGATGTGTCGAACCGATTCCCCGAAGACTGAAGCGTTTCAGATGATCCGGGGGTCGGTGAGCCGCAGCACCGACTGTTGGTCTCGATGGGAAGGAGCCGCCTCCGCCACGAGACGGTCCTTCTCCCTCTCCCAGCATTCCTGACAAGTTGACTCAAGTTGAAAAAGGGACCGTCTCAGTACAATCTCGTCCGATCCGATGCTCGCGATCCACTCCGCGGGAACCAGAAGGTCGATGTTCGGACGGATGTGGAGCTTCTGGAGCGTTTGCTGGACGAAACCTCCCCCGAGAACGAACCAGGTGGAACCCTCTTCATCGAATCGAACGTCGATGATTGCGCCGACACGCACCCCGTCGGCGTCGACGACTCTCTTCGTCTGGAGTTCGCTGAAGCTGATGTCGGAGTGCTGCATCGCGTCGAGCCTAATCCAAGGAGGCGGGCACTGCCGGAGAGGGAGATGAGTCAAAGCCAACCGCAGCCGGGCAGCGGCACGTCGGCGGGCTGGATCGAAGAGATCGCCAAGCGCGAGCGAGGGGGACGCCTAGGAATTCATCCTGTCGAGCATGTCTCGTATCCTTCTCTCACCACGCTCATAGACCTCGGATGCGACTTCCAGCCACTCCGGCTGACTGATGACATCATTTGCCATCAGCAGCGTTCTCGCAATGATGCACGTGAACACCTCGCCGCCAGAATCCGGCCAAGGTGACACTGTTTGATAGCCCGATCGAAACTCGTGCAACTTCTGATCGAAGTCGTCACGCTGCCAGTAGTAGTAGAGAGCAACGCCGATGTCTTGTACGGGCCAACCCCACACCATGTCCTCGAAGTCGAACACCGAGACTCTTCCGTGGTCGGTCTTGACGTTCCAACCATGGAGGTCACCGTGAAGCAAACGCATCGGTTCCCGGCTCGGCAGCGACCCGAACAGCTCTTGCACCAGCCCCAAACCCTTCTCGAACAAGGAACGTCTTGTGGGTGGAAGTAAATCACCGTCAGCTTCGCTGAACACGATGAACGGAGATTCATACGGATAGACCGTCGTGTATTTCGGTGCAACGAACCCTGACCTCGGCTCAAACCCGATGGCAGCACGATGCAGATTCGCCATCGCTGCACCGTACTTGTCGAACGACACCTCGTCGAGGCGATCGGCGAGCAACGACCCGTCGAGCCATGTGAAGATTGCACAGGGCGGGTCATACGGCACATTCGGTGCCGACCCCATCACAACAACTTCACCGGTACGAGAAGGTACCGGACGTGGAACCGCTGGCGTTTCGATCGTGCAGAGCGCATCGAGCCATTCCATTTCTGACCGCATCTCGTCGGCGCTGTGCCCGATCGGAGGTCCCGCGCCCACCCGCATCGCGAATCGGTCACCGTTAGCACAGTCCAGCCGGAACACTCCGTTGGTCGCATCCGACATCGATCGCATCCGAACAACTTCGAGGTCATATTCGTTGAGCACCGTTTCGGCAATAGGCCGTAACCGGCGAGCCCGTCCAATATCGGTCAGCTCGTAGAAGTCCTTCATAATCCCAGCCTACCGATGGCCCAGCGACAGCCTCCAGGCCCCGTGATCAGGTGGTGAAACAACCGATCCTGCCCGCATCGGGGACACCGGCGGAAAGCCCCCGCGACAAAGGGCGGCTTAGAGGCAGTTGCTCACCTGGAATAGCCGCAACGCAGGCTCCAACGCGTCTGCACCCCGGCGAAACCGTGGTTCAGGTCCAAAAGAAGGCCCGGTCGGTTAGTCCTTGTTGCCGAACATCCCTCCGAGCTTGTCGGTGAGGCCACCGGTCGCGTCGCCGAGCGTGTCGGTGACACCACCGAGGGCGCTGCCGCCCCCCGCCATCAGCTTCTCGATCTGGCCTGCGATGGGTGCAGGCAATTTGTCCTTGAGGAAGTCCATGACAGCGTCGATGGCGCCTTGAGCCTTGTCGAGCGGGAGACCCGTTTTCTCGGCGACCGTATTGAGTAACTCATCCATGGCTGGCCTTTCTTCGAAGCATCCTTTGATGAGACCCACCGCAACTCGGGAAGTTCCGCGAGCCGCTGGCCACCGAGGGGCACGGGGACGGTTCAGCCGCCTGTTTTAGTCCCATCCCAGCTCGTGCAGTCGTGCATCGTCAATGCCCAGATGGTGGGCGATTTCGTGGAGGACCGTCCTACGGATCTCCTGAACCAGAGCTTCGCGACTGAGGCCCAAAGCGAGATGGGGCATACGGAAGACGGTGATCTGGTCGGGCATGAAACCGTAGTAATCGATGCCACGGTCGGCCAGCGAGACACCTTCGTACAAGCCCAGCAGTTCTTCGCCGTCCGGATCCTGGTCGGGCGGTGGCCGGTCTTCAACAATCACTACCAGGTTGTCGATTCGAGACAGGAACTCCTCAGGGATCCCCTCGAGCGCCTCGTCGACCAGCCTTTCGAACTCTTGGCGGTCCATAAGCGACCATTCAACCACCGGTTGGGGTCGGGAGGCGGTACTAACATGCCTCGACACGGGCGCTTAGCTCAGCGGGAGAGCGCTGCCTTCACACGGCAGAGGCCACTGGTTCGATCCCAGTAGCGCCCACCCCAAGAATCCCCTGTAAACACAGGGGATTCTGCCGTTTCCGTATCTTCGATTGGGCTCCCATTGGTGTCACGTGTCCGTCTGGTGTCCGTCAGAGGTCCGGATCCGCGTCAGTTGGACTCCCCCGGGCAACGTCCTCGCGCTGGGCGTCCTACCCGTTGGTGGTCGGCTAAACCCGGCGCCGGGGACGCTGTCTCCCGAGGTCTGCACCGCGATTCCACCGCGCAGAAACAACGGTTTGAATCACTGCGAGTGGTCAGTCCCGTATTCGTGAGGCGTCCGGGATTGCCACATATGTCTGCAATCCCCTTGGGCTTTCGCGATGATCCTTGGAGGGTGTTATCGGGGCTTGGGGAGGTGGGCTGATGTTGTGGTGGCCGTGTCTGGTTCGGGTTGGTGATCGGGGTGGCCGGCCGGTTGTTCTCAGGCGTGTTGACCGGCGAGCTGTCGGCTGGGTGGGGGGGGGTCCTCGCTGGAGGAAGGTAGGTGCCGACGAGAACGGCGCTGGTGGGATTGTTGCGTGGCGCGGTGATCGCTGGGATCCGCGCCGGCAGTGATCGCCCCGAGCTCGATCGCTTTGGCGTTCACAGCGATCAGATACTCGGCTGAGAGACGGTCGGCCTGCTCCTCCGGATCGATGGCTTCGCTGTGCAACACGTCGGGCGCGACAACGAAGCGGCGTGCGGCACGGCGAACGAACCGCTCGGTGATGCCACCCCATTCGCGTTCGAACGCCGCCTCGACGAGGCCACGGGCCTCCAACGCATTCAAGAGGTAGTTCACCTTCTGGCAGGTTGATCCGATCGCTGCTGCGATCGTGGTCGCCGATCCCGCTTCGGCAAGTGCGTCAAGGATCGAAGCTCGAATCGGACCGAGCCCAACCTCCACGGCGGCGGCGGGAGCCAGCACTCGAACGTCGTCCATGGGAGCATCACATGTCTTGACAGGAAGTATTGTCGAGCCCGTCAGCGGGAAGTCGTAGCGCAGTCCGAGCCGCACTCAGCCCACCACACCAGCACTGGAACGGCCACCACGGCCACGTGCACGTCCTAGAAGGCGGCAGATACCGGCGGCTCAAAGGCAAGCAGCAGGAGGTGATCGCCACCACGACAACCATCTTGGCCGCGCAGAATTCAACCGGCGCACATCGCGCAGAATTGAACCGGCGTTGACACTGGAGCGGGATTCACGATCTCACTACGATCTTGCCCCCAGCTCTTCCGCTGTCCAGTAAACGATGCGCTTCTTGGATGTCGTCAAATGGGTACACCTTCGCCAAGGCGCTCGGCATACGACCACTTGCTACCTGCTCGGCGATCAGATCCAGCGGAGAATCGGTGAGAGGTAGCGCTTCAGTACCCAGTAGCTGACTGTTGAAGAAGCTCAGTTTCACCGTGTTCGGTATGTCCATCATGAGGTTCAAATTGCTCAGAACCGGGGGGCCTGCCAGCAACCCGACAACCACTACCTCTCCCCAAGGCCTTATGCAGCTTGCCGTATCCAGGAGCGTTGCCGCACCCACGACCTCAATGGCATGGTCAACGCCTTGCTGGTTGATCGCACGTACTTGATCGCGAATCTCTCCGTCGTCGATGACAACATGATCCGCCCCGATGGAGATCAGCTTCTCGGTGGCCTCAGACTGGCGCGTTGTGGCGAGGACGTTCAGGCCCCGCATCTTGGCGTAGGCAACGGCTGCCATGCCGACGCTGGACGTGGCACCACGCACCAAGAGCGTCTGACCGTCGACTATCCGCAGACTCTTCTCGAGCGCGCCCCAGACCGTCAAGTACGCTTCTGGCAGCGCAGCCAGTTCTTCGAATGCCAACAGGCTATCGATCGGAACCACGTTCTTCGCATCGACGGAGATGTAGTCCGCATACCCTCCGTGACGAGTGATCATCATGCCGCCCATCGCTGTCGCCACTCTTTGGCCTACCGCCAGGACGCCGTTCGAGTCCTCGACGACCTCGCCGACTGCTTCGTATCCCAGCGCCAGATCCGACCGGAAGATGCCGTAGTTGCCGCTGCGGTAGTAGCTCTCAGCTTTGTTGAGGCCAAACGCTCGGACTCTGATCTTCACTTCTCCGGGTCGTACGTCGGGTTCGGCGGTCTCGATGATCTCGAGAACCTCGGGCCCACCTGGTCGTGATGCGACTATCGCTCGCATGACGGCCCCTTTCGCTTCGGTTTCGTTGATGACGTGATCTCGGATTGCTTCGGGATGCGACCCCGGCTCCGTGGCGGCGACTGTCGGCCGCAAGCCGCCTGCCGGGGTTGATGAAGTGAGGCGCCGATGGGTTCGCAGCTGATGTGATCCTGGACCCATCCGATGGCCAGAGAGGCGCCGGCGTGCCGCTTCGCAGCTGCACTGCTCATGGTTTGTCCCCCGCTCGGTCCCCACAGCGGGAGGGCCGGGCAGCCCGCCTCCCCTCGGCGGGGCGGACCGGCCTTTGCCTCGATCGACCGGTACGCACTCAGTCCGCTCGTTCGAGCACGACGACGGGAATGCGTCGGTCTGTCTTGGTCTCGTACTCCGCGAACTGTCCCATGATCACCACAAGCTCTGCGTACAGCTCGTCGCGGTATGGGCCATCTTCGACGATGATCGCCTTGGCAGGGAACCGGTCCGTACCTACTTCGACGGTCACCTCGGGATTGGCCCGCACATTGAAGAACCAGTCCGGGTGGTTGGGTGCCCCGCCCTTGGTTGCGCCCACTACATAGCTCTCGTCGTGAGTTGCGTACACGAGCGGGTTGAGGCGCTGCTTGCCGGTCTTGGCTCCCGTGCTGTGCAGGATCAGGACGGGTTTGCCCACGAAGAACCCGCCCAGTGCGACATCAACGGCGCCACCGTTGGCCCGGAAGTCTTCGATCACCTGCTGGTTGATGGCGGCCGCCTGTTGCTTCTCTACGGTCATTATGCGAGCGCCTGTGATTCAGCTGCGGCCGCCAGGGACGCTCGGCGGTCGGGGAGGGAGCGGGCGAGGAGGCCGACGATCGGTAGTGCGGCTGCAAGGTGCATGGCGTTCAGCCAGATCGCTGTGGATGCTTCTTCGGCGGCCGCGAATGGCATGATGCCGTAGAGCACCAGCGCCACTGCGGCGACGACCACGAATGTGATCCGCGGTCGACCAGTTCGGTTGGCGAGGAAGGCGAGTCCGATCCCGACTGCGCCACCGAGCACCGTGAACCCGAGTGCGAAGCCCATGGGTATAGCCTCCGGGGTATCGCCGCCTGGTTGGGTGACAAGCAACGGTCCGCTTGCGGCGTCGGCTGCGACGTAGGTGATGGCAACCAACACCAGGGCCACGATGAGTCCGATTCCTCCCTGTCTCGCTATGGCTGACTTCATGAGTGCTGCCTTCCTCTCTGGATCGATCAAGCCACGCCGAGTGCTCAGCGAGACTATGTATATGCGTAAGCATACACTATCTATGCGGACGCATGCAAGTTCGGGTAGTCTCCCCGCATGAACGATTCGGCCCCGCGAGCCAGCAGCCTTGAGCCTTCCCAGGTCGGGGTGACCGTCGACCGCGACGGAACCAAGTACCTGCGTCCGGAATATGCCAGGGCGTTCCTTGGACTCATCCGCGCCAGTGACTCCGTGTTCCGTGCCCTCGACCGGTCCCTCCAGGACGGGCACCGTATCTCGCTCCACGAATACGAGGTGCTGCTCTTCCTCGCCGTCTTCTCCCCGGATCACTCGATGCCGATGACCGAACTCCGCCGCCGCACGCCACTTAGCCAGAGCCGGGTCTCTCGCGTCGTGAGCGGCCTCGAAGACGGCGGGCTCGTTCGACGATCCACCGATGACGCCGACAAACGCTCGGTCACGGTGACCCTCACCGCGCAAGGGCTCGAGAAGTATCGATCCGCTCAGGATCGACACCTGCAAGACCTCGACGAACACCTCTTCTCCGTGCTGACCGAGCGGGAGATCAACCAACTGGCCGCCATCACAGCCAAGATCCTTGCCGCCAATCACACTCCGGGCGGCACCGGGGCCGCGCCGCTCCTACTGCCGGATATCTCTCAGTCTTGAGGTCACCGTCAAGGGCGAAGTGGCCGTGATTATGGATGGGCTGGCTCCGTCGTTCGAGTGAAGGCGAGTTCGAACAAAGACGCCGTGGTCGCCACTGCCGCCAACCCCCAAAGCGCGACGCCGGGGTCCACTCGACTGATGACCGGAATCGAAGCTAGCGCCACCACGGTGAACCCGAATCTCGGCAATGCCACCCCCTCGATTCGCGCTCGCCGGCCGGCCATTCCAAGACCGCCTGCAAACATCGCTGCTCCCACCGCTAGGGCAGTCGACGCTCCCAAGCTGAGCGACTCCTCGGGATGAGCCACGGCCTCCTCAAACCCAACGGCAACCCCGATCACGCCCGCCACGACTACGGCATGCCATAACGAGAAGACATCACGGGCGAACTGTGCGATCTCCTGGTTACCTTGGGCGGCGAGACCTGACTCGAGTCTCGAATGAAGGGTCCCGAAGTACATCCACCACAACGCACCAGTGGCGAGCACCGCACCGGTGGTGATCACGGTGAATGTGAGGTCACGCTCCAGATCGGCCGTGGCTCCACCCGCCGCGATGAGCGATTCCCCCAGAGCGACAATGACGATCAGGCCGTGACGTTCGGCGAAGTGTCCAGCCTGGAGGACCCACGTTTGCCGCCCGGCGACCGCGACGGTGGCGAGATCGGCCAAGATTGCGCCCAACCAGAACCATGCTCTGGCATCTTCCGGCGCGAACGCTCCCACAAGGACCATGGCTATCCCGATCAGGGATGCGGATGCGTACCTGGTCAGACCCTTGACCTGTGTTACGTCGTCCCCTATCACCCAAACCTGGCCCCCGATCCCGAGCCCCCGAACGACGACATAGGAGACGGCGAACCAGACTCCTCCGTCCCCGTAGGCGTCAGGTACCGCCTGCGCCAGGAAGAACGCGGCAGCCGTACCAGCGAGCGCGAGAAATCGAATCTGTGGGATCTCCGTATCGGCGAGGTTCAACGTCCAGGTGAATTGGGTCCACGCCCACCAGATCAGCCAGAAGACGAGTGCCCACCGCCCGACACCCGTCCAGGTCAAATCATGGAGCACCGAACGCGTCAGTTGAGTGATCGCGTAGACGAAGACGAGATCGAAGAAGAGCTCGACGAACGTCACGCCTTGAATATCGGCTGCTCTCACGCGGGACATCGGGGACTCTCGGTCTACGGTGGAAGACAGACACACTAACCCGGAGGAGTCACGTCTCCGGGCCACCCATACATACCCTTAGGAAGCGACATGCGGAGCCTCAAACTCCCGCCCAGCCTCACACAACCACCGCATCAACGACAGATCTCGACCGAAAGATCACGGAGGGCGACTGCCCGGTCGCACGGTTGACGCTTCGAATGGGTGTCCCCTCTGAGGAACTCTCGCCGTACCCACGAACGAGCGCGTGGCCACTGCCATATCGGAGGTTTCAGCACCGATGGTGTACTCGGACCGTGTTTCGCGTTCTATCCTCGGCCAGTCCGGTGTGGGTGGGTGGTTTACCTCCCCGGCGGGTCAGTCTTCCGCAGGGGTGACCTTGCGGAGAAGCTCGCTCAATGTTTTCGCTTCAGCCTCGGAGAGGTGCGCCCCGAAGAACTCGTCGATGCCTCTGCGGTGGATAGGCCATGCCGTTCGCAACACGCCTCGACCCTTCTCCGTGATGCATGCCCGGACGAACCTCCTGTCGTCCGTATCCGCGACCCGCTCTATCGTGCCGGCCTTCTCCATCCTGTCCACGAGTCTCGTCACACCACTCTTGGACAGGTGGACCTCGCGGGTGAGGTCGCCAACCGCAAGACTCCGGTCGGGTGCGTAGCGCAAGGTCAGGAGTACGACGTACTCCGAGAGCGACAGGCCGGCTTCCGTCTGAAGATCATCGTCGAGGCGGCGAACAAGCTCCGCTTGAGCGCGCATGAGATTACCGAACGCTTCCATCTGCGCGGTTTCGACCCCGGCGTTGGTCTTCGGTGCCATACGCAGAATCTACCTCGCAGATAGTTGACAGCGCAACTACGTGTTGCCTAAGATAGTTGCGTAAGCAAATATTATGACTCGAAGAGGAGACACAACATGGCAGACAACAAGGTGATAGCGGTCGTTGGGGCCACCGGTGCCCAAGGTGGAGGGTTGGCGGACGCCATCCTGCGCGACCCCGACGGGGGTTTCACGGTACGAGCATTGACCCGCAACCCCGAATCCGACGCAGCGACGGCACTCGCGTCGCGTGGGGCCGAAGTGGTGGCGGCGGATCTGGATGACCAGGCGAGTCTGTCGGCTGCTTTCGTGGGTGCGCACGGCGTGTTCGGTGTGACCAACTACTGGGAACTCTTCTCGGTGGAACGCGAGCAGGCCCAAGCAGCCAACATCGCACGGGCCAGCGTGGAAGCCGGAGTCCATCACGTGATCTGGTCCACCCTCGAAGACACACGGAAGTGGATCCCACTCGATGACGACCGGATGCCGACGTTGGCCGAGCACTACAAGGTCCCCCACTACGACAGCAAGGGCGAAGCCGACGCTCTCTTCGCCGAAGCCGGCACCCCGACCACATACCTGGCAACCGCGTTCTACTGGGAGAACCTGTTCGGAATGGGAACGGTTGCCCGTGGCGACGATGGCGTCTTGGCGATCACACTCCCGATGGGCGATGCGCGTCTTCCGGGGATCGCGGTCAAGGACATCGGAATCACGGCCTACGGAGTGTTCCAGCGCGGGGACGAACTCATCGGCTCACACATCGGGATCGCAGGCGAACATCTGCGCATCGCCGAAATGGCTGCCACCCTCACCGCGGTTCTCGGCGAAGAGGTGAAGTACGTCGACATCCCCGCCGACGTCTTCCGCTCCTTCGGGTTCCCCGGCGCGGACGACGCGGGCAACATGTTCCAGTTCAAGCATGACTTCGAGGACTACTACGTGGGAGCCCGCGATCTGTCTGTGGTTCGCTCCCTGAACCCAGACCTCCAAACGTTCGAGAGCTGGGCACGCGCCAACAAAGACCGCTTCGAAGGGATCACCCGACCATGACGAAGAAGCCAACCACGATGCGGCCGTAGCTACCGAGCTTGATCATCATTGAGGAACAGGCAGCCCGGCCGGGAGCGGCGGTGTCGCCGGAGCAGCCTGCCCTCGTCGCGTCGACCGTACGAGACGTGCGCCAGCACGTCGCCACCCAAGAAGGAAATGCACAATGACCGAGATCCCAACCTCGATGCGGGCTGTCGTGTTCGACGCGCCAGGGCCGCCAGAAGCGCTGCAGATTCGTGAGGTGCGGGGCGCCTACTTCGGCGACTCCCACACCAATGTCGGGTGGGAGATCATCACGCGACCCTACGGCTCCGGTCCAAAAGGCGAGCCGAGCGACATGAACGAGACCAGCCCAGTGCAACTGGAACGCGAGCTAGGGAGATGACAGCGATGAGTAAGGGCGACGATTGGAATGCGGCCATCATCGAGGAGTTCCGAGCCAATGGGGGCCGAGTCGGCGGACAGTTCGAAGGCGCGCCACTGTTGTTGCTGCACAGCGTGGGAGCCAGGTCCGGCAAGGAGCGGGTCAACCCGATGATGTACCAGGCGGTCGGCGACGCATACGCCGTGTTCGCCTCCAAGGGCGGGGCGCCGTTCAATCCAGACTGGTACCACAACCTGGTCGCGAACCCGGAGGCCACCGTCGAGGTGGGCGCCATCACCGTCGAAGTGCGGGCGCGGACCGCGCAGGGCGCTGAACGCGACACGATCTGGGAGACGCAGAAGGAGCGCTATCGCGGGTTCGCCGACTACGAGGCGAGCACCGCGCGGCAGATCCCGGTGGTCATTCTCGAGCCGGTCGGTTGACCAGGGCGGTTCCGAGATGAGCGCGCCTCAGGCACGTCCCGTCCCGCTGCCAAGCGCCGATTCGGTCAACTACAGCCCCCGTCGCTCGACGAGGTGGTGATGATCCACAATGGCATCGAGTCTGCCGCCGCACCGAGTGGAGGCCTGGCCGAGCTGCAATCTTTGGTCTGGGTCAACCAGTGCATCGCGATGACCGGCTCCACTCCGCAAGCGCGGCGACGCCCGTCGGAATCCAGGCTTCGCCAAGGCCCTGGCTCGGCGGGACTGGGTCTTCCGAGTACGAATGCTGCAGGAGATCATTCTGATCGGAATGCTTGCTCGGCCGGCAAACCCTGAGCTCGATGCCAAGCTGCGCGCAGTGGCCCGGGCACTCAGCGTCGGCGAGGAGATCATCGACGCCATCGAGCGGTTCGGGGCGACCAGCTACGACGAAGCGGTCGTGGACTTCGCAACGAACGGCTACGTTGCGAACTTCGCCGAGTTCCCCCGTCTTGTCCTCCACACGAAGGCCGACCTCGGCGACAGCCGGTGTGCAGTCGAAAATGACCCGGCCTTGGCGGCCAAGTAGGCAGACCTCGAACACCTGGCCCCCGGCACACTGGGGCGTCGAGTGTGGGAGTTCTACCGGTCCCGAGGCTTCACCTTTCCTGGACAGCCCGGGTCCGCGCCTCCTTCACTGGCCCAACACGAATGGGTGCACGTCGTCGCCGACCGCGGCACCACGCTGCAGAACCTCGTGACTGAACTGCCAGCACATTGATGAACACGTCGACGGCTTGTCGGAGAAGGTGGTCAGGGAGCCGCCCCTTCGATCCGGACCTCGCCTCCAGCATTGGTCGAGTCCGTTCAGGCTCGGTGGCGTTCAGCTCGTGTTCGGCACGACGTTCTGCCTTCACTGCGCGACGACGCCGCTCGTCGGTGGAGGGTCGCTTGATCGCCTCACGGTGTGGTTCGCCGACCTCGATGAGGCGGTCTCGCGCACGTCTGGACTGCTCGGCTCGGAGGTTCGGTGCAGCCAGCTTCG
This sequence comes from Acidimicrobiia bacterium, assembly GCA_029863625.1. Classification (GTDB taxonomy): domain Bacteria; phylum Actinomycetota; class Acidimicrobiia; order Spongiisociales; family UBA4744; genus UBA4744. Next base: position 12,027 of record JAOTUY010000035.1, on the reverse strand, counting down.
TCTTCCGCATCGGGCCGTAGGTTCGGCCGTACTCGGTTGCATTGAGCCCGTGGGTGGCCCAGGCGTGAGCAGCGAGATTGCGGTACCACTCTCCGCACTGGTGGCATTGGACGACGTCGGGCGTGGCGCGGAGGACGCCAGGTTGGCCGTGAATGGTGGATGCGCGGCGGCCCCGCATGGGTTTGCCACGCTCACAGCGCCAGTCGGTCGAAGTTCAAGGTCACGCTCCACGCCTCGGCAGCGACTACAGGTTTCTCGATCTGGTGTCCATCGACACGACAATCGACCCGTCTGGCGGCCGCCCGGGGTCGGCCACAGCTTGGGAGCGGAGGCGATCGAGACCTTCCATGGCGGCCTCGTCGATGCCCTCGTAGAGGTGTCCGTACACGTCAAGGACGGTTCGGGTGCTCTCATGGCCGAGTCGGTCGGCGATGTACCGGGGGGATTGATTCTCGGCGATGAGCATCGCGACGTGGGTGTGGCGGAGGTCGTGTGGAGTGCACGGACTGCCTACGGATGATTCGACGGCTGGGTTCCAATGCCGCCGGCGGAATCGGTTGTAGTCAAGCGGCCCGCCCTGGGCGTGCGAGAACACGAAGTCCGATTCGGATGGGTACTGGGCTAGGTGAGCTGCGAGCTCCGCGCACAGGAAGGCGGGTATGCCGATTGTGCGGTACGCCTTCTTGGACTTGAGCGGGCCGGCGACCATCTTCCAAGAACCCTGCCGACTGAGCTGCTCGTCGACCCTGAGAGTTCCACGAAGCAAGTCGAGATCGTTGGTGCGTAGCGCCGCCAGCTCGCCGAAGCGGAGTCCGGTGTAGGTAGCGGTCAGGACGAACGCCCGGTAGCGCGGGTCGATAGCGTTGGCGAGATCCTCCGCTTCAGTGACTGTGAGGAAGCGTTTCTCGTCGCGGTCATCCTTGGGAAGCGTGATCTCACGGCATGGAGTGCGAGGAATGAGACCGTCGGCCACGGCGACACGGAAGGCTCGCGACAGGATCTGGTAGGCCTTCGCGATTGTCCCAGGGGCGTACCCCTGATCCTGCAGGTCGGCTATCCAGAGTCGGATGTCGTTCGGCTGAACTGCGCCGAGTTCCGCCTCGCCGAAGGTGGGGAGAACAAGGTTCCGCAGGTAGGAGGCATCGCGTGACCGCGTTGATTCCCTCCTGTTGGGACGAGTGGTGTCGACCTGGATGGCCCATTCGCCGAACTTCGTCTTGCCTGCGGCGGGGTCGGTCCACTCGCCCTTGATCTTCTGCACCTCGACGGTGTGGAGGAACTTCTCGGCGTCGACCTTGCGGCCGAAGTTCTTTGACCGCTCCTTGCCATAGGGGTCGATGTATCGAACCTGCCATCGGTTGGGAGCCTTGGGATGTCGTCGTATGTGAGCCACGGGTCGCTCCGTCACCGTCAAAGGGGTGGTGCTCTCCACCCTAGGTTCTCAGGCCGAATGCGTCACCGGGTTCGTGTTTCTGCGGAATGCAGCTGACCGCGGACCCACTCCTCGACGTCGCTCCAGCGATACCGGACGTGTTTGCCAACTCTGAAGCCAGGCGGACCTTCGCCGGCGTGTCTCCAGGAGTACAGAGTGGCGACTGGAACGCCCAGGTAGTCGGCTAGTTGTCGGGTGGTGAGCAGGCGGTTGAGTGTCTCCATCGCCCGATCGTCTCGAGTCGGCCTGTCATCCGAGTGTTTGTGGGATGGCAATCGGGATGTTCCCGTGGCGTTCGACGGTGTCGATTATGGGAAAGGTTTCGGCGTTGTATCGGGGCTGGTTGACACTCAAATGACAGGGCTGCTGACACTCTGTTGACAGGGTGCGACGCAACGCTCTGGCAATGGCCATGTCGGTATCTACGAGTCCGGGCGGTGCGGCCGCTAGTTGGAGGGCCGCTGACATCGAAATGACAGGGTTGTCGCGTTGCCGGACGGTGGGCGCCCCTTACCTCTTGAACGACATGATGCGATCATTTTCGCCCCACCATCTGCCATCCCTGACGCGTAGTGTTGAATCCGCTACTGGGAACGGGGGTAGTGAGTTGGACCCACGACGCTCGTCAATTGGGTTCGGCGGCCTGACCCGGCCGCCGTTTCTTGTTGGCGTCGCACTTGCGGCGCTGCTGACCCTTGGTGCCTGCACTTCCACCGAATCCACAGCGTCGTCGACAACGTCGTCGACCGATCCGGTTTCGACCACCGCCGAACCGTCCGCTACCACAACGAGCACGTCGACCTCGCTGGCGACAACCACGACCACTCTCCCCGAAGGAGACGTGATCCTCGCATGGAACGCCTACTGGAGCGCATGGGTTGATGTGCGAGCCTCGGATGACCTCGATCGAGGTCCCCTCGAGGCCGTCGCGTCATCAGCGGTGGTTGATGGTGCTCTCACCCTGTTCGAGCGCCAGCGCTCATCCGGCCTTGGTCCGGTTCAAACCGAAGTGGCGTTGCACCCGGTCGTCACGTCCACGGAGGGCGATCGGGCCACACTCGAGGATTGCGTTCTCTTGATGCCGTCGTTCACTGACGCCGTCGGCATCTGGTACCAGGCGGACCTGGTTCGAACCGACAACAGCTGGATGGTGGACTCCATTCGTGTTCCCAGGGCCGGCGGATGCGTTCCCAGCGCGATGGCCGACGCAGCCATCGCCGGGTACCAGGCGTTCTACGCAGGCTGGACAGACTTCTGGGACCCGGCTGACCCAGATTCACCGATCATCGATCAGGTGCTGACTGACCCTCAGCGGAGAATCATTGTTGATCTTCTGGTCGATCACGAGAGCAGGGGAGCGGCCCTTCGTGGGGAGCCCACAACGCATCCCGAAGTGATCGAAGTCCGCAGCCCAACCGAAATCGTGATTCTCAGCTGCTTGGAGCCCTCCGTCGACTACGGCCTGTTTGACGTCGCGACGGACGAGCGGCTCAACGACGTGCCCGCCGTTCGAGATGGCCAGAGGAACCTCGAGTCGGCCGTGATGGTTCTCGAAGGTGGTCTCTGGAAGGTCTCGGACCTGCAAGGACAAGTGGATTTCGCATGCGAGTTTTCACCCACAGATCTCGGACTTCCGTCCGTCTGAGCCTCGCCATTGCCTTGGTTGCTTCGGCGATGGCGTTCCAAGCTGCGCCGGCAATGGCCAACCACTGCTCTGGCGAGGGCGACATCTATCAGGGCGGCGGCGACGTTGTCGCAGAGTGCCACGGGCAGACGCCGGGACGGCCCGGAGAGTGGACGGTGCATGAGACCTGGGACATTTACTGCGCTGCTGCGGTAGGCCCGTACCAGGAGGGTGACGAGGTCGAGTTCTATGCCACCGACCAGCTCACCCCGGGCGATGTAGAGCACCTGGGGTTCGATCCGACCGGGGAGTATTGGTGGTGGAACGTCACCTGCTGGCGCGATGGTGAGCCGGCGCACTCGCACGAGTTCGCTGTTGAGGTGACGCCACCTGTCCCGCCCGAAGCGATCCGTGATGTTGCGGCGGCCCGCCTGGAACCTCCTTCACCTGTCCCGGAGACGAGCCCGCCTCTCGCAAGCCAAGCCTTCGTGCAGGTTCCAACGTGGCTGTGGCTCGACTCGGCGTACTGGTCGCCGATCGAGGTTTCTGAGACCCGAGGTTTGACGACGGTGACGGTGCGGGCGACACCGACTCATGCTCGTTGGGTGATGGGCGACGGCGGCGGAACCACCTGCACGGGGCCGGGTGTGGCGTGGACGTCAGGGTTGTCGGAGGATGCCACGGATTGCTCGTACACCTTCGAGCACAGTTCCTATGGCGAGCCGGATGGCCGTTTTGGGGCGTCGGTGACGGTGACGTGGGAGTTCGAGTGGTGGATTAACGACGTCTACCAGGGTGTGTTCGGCACCGTCGATCTGGCTGCTCCCTTCGGGGTGGCGGTCGGCGAGATCCAAGCGGTGGAGACGGGAGGCTGACATGAATCGGAGCACCACGAGCCCATCGGCGAGGCGAACGGACCCGTCTGGGAACGGGCAAGGGAAGGCCGATCCCTTCCGGTTGGAGCCGCCCCGTCGCAGGGTGCAGGTACCCCAGCTGCTGATCGCCGTGTTCCTGGTGGCGGTGAGTGCGCTGGTGGCGGTGGTGCTGTTCTCGCGTGTCGCAGCCCGTGAGCCAGTGTTGGCCCTCGCTCAGCCGGTGGAGAGGGGTCAGCTGATTACGTCGAGTGACCTCATGGTGGTGTACGTGGCGACCGACGATCCGATCGCGACGCTGTCGTCGGAGGCGGCCTCCGGGCTGGTGGGGTTGACGGCTGTGGCCGATCTGGGGGCGGGGACGATTCTCACGCCCGCCCATTTCGTTTCCCGCGGTCTCCTCGATGCCGGGGAGGGTGTTGTCGGCTTGGCGCTTTCACCTGGCGAGTATCCGACCCCGTTGCTAGCACCCGGTGACCGGGTTGATGTGGTTCTGACCGATCCCGTGCCGGTCGGGGCGGGCGGCGCAGCGGCAGACGCGGTGGTTGCGTCGGCGGAGGTGTTCGATGTTGCTGAGTTGGGTATGCAGGGGGATCGGTTCGTCTCGCTGCGTATGGACGCCGAGGCAGCATCGGAGGTGGCGAGGGCAGCAGCTGCCGGCCGGGTTCGGCTGGTCCTTGTGGCGGATCCGGGGGTGGACGGATGAGCCTGGTATGCCTGGGTTCTGCTCACGGGTCCCCCGGTGTGACGACCACGGCGTTGGCGCTGGCAGCTACGTGGCCGGAGCATCGTCGCTGCCTGTTGGTTGAAGCAGATCCGTTTGGCGGGGTGATCGCGGCCCGATACGGCCTGGGCGATACGCCCGGGTTGTCTTCGCTGGCGGCTGTGGGGCGTCGAGGCCTCGATGACGACGTCGTCTGGCAGCATGCACAGCAGCTTCCGGGTGGGGTTCGGGTGCTGGTCGGTCCGGCCTCGGCGGATGAGGCTCATGCGGTGTTGCGGGATCTGGCGGGAGCTTTGGCGGCCTGGTCCGCCGCCCACATCGCTGTTGACGTCATTGTCGACTGTGGCCGATTGGCTTCGGGTTTCCCTGCGGCCGGTCCCCTTCTTGGGGCAGGTGCGTTGATGGTGTTGACGCGTTCGAGTCTGGATCAGCTTCGACCTGCAGCCCACCGTGTCGGGTCGCTTCGCCACTCGGGAGTGGATGCCAGCCTGCTGCTGGTCGGTGACCAGCCCTATGGGGTCCGTGATGTGACCAGCGCCTTGGGTGTTCCGGTGGCGGGTGTGATCGCCTGGGATCCTCGTGCTGGGGCAGTGTTGACCGGTACGCACGGTGCGGTGCGTGACCTGCGCCGGTCCCCGTTGGTCCGATCGGTGGGAACTCTGGCAGACCGTCTCGCGATACCCGCTACTGGGCCCGATGTCGGCGAGGACTTGGATCCGGCGCCGGTGATCCGCGTGGCGGAGGTTGCACGGGAGGCCGGTTCGTGAGCGGCAACGGCGACCTCGGGGGGCGGCTGCACCGGATGGTGGCCGAGAAGCTGTCTGAGCGTCTCCGGACCCTTGACGGGAGTGATCCGTTGAGCGTCGAAGACGAACAGGCCTTGACTCGCTCTTTGATCGCCGCCGAGCTGGCGCGTCTCGCAGAGGAGGCCTACCGGAACGGTCAGAAACCACTGGACGAATCAGCCGAATCCGACCTGGCCGAGGCGGTGTTCGATCGAGTCCACGGACTCGGGTGTCTCCAGCCCTACATCGACGATCCGGACGTCTCGAATATCCATGTCAACGGCTGTGACAACGTATGGCTTGTCTACCGGGACGGCACCAAGGTCCGGGGCGAACCGGCCGCCGACTCGGACCGGGACCTGATCGAAATGGTCTCCACCGCTGCCCGGCGAATCGGTCGGTCTGAGAAGCGCTGGGACCAGGTGTCCTGGGAGCTCCACCTCCAACTGCCTGGAGGAGAACGCCTCCACGCGGTGATGGGTCTGACTGGTCGGCCGGCCATCACGATCCGCCGCCACGACTTCAGCATCTATCGCCTGAAACACCTGATCGACCTTGGCGTAGTGGATGAGGGTTTGGCGGAGTTCCTGGGCGCGGCGGTGCGAGCCAAGCTCAACCTGATCGTGGCTGGAGGGACGAACACCGGCAAGACCACGATGTTGCGATGCCTACTCAACGAAATCCCCCCGGAAGAGAGGGTGGTGACCGTCGAGGACAACCTCGAGATCGGGCTGGACCGATTCACAGACCTCCACCCCGACCAGGTCATGTGGGAACGTCGCGGCGCCAACATCGAAGGCCGAGGTGAAGCCACACTGGCCGACTGCGTACGAGCGACCCTGCGCCAGAACCCCGACAGGGTGATCGTCGGTGAGATCCGCGGAATCGAAGTCGTCGACATGTTGCGGGCCATGTCCCAGGGCAACGACGGCTCAATGTCCAGCATTCACGCCGACTCCTCCAAGGGCGCCGTCGTCCGCCTCGGCATGTATACGGCGGAAGCGGGCTTGGATGAGGAAACCTCCAACAAGTGGATCGCCAACGCGGTCGACCTGATCGTTCACCTCGGCTGGGTTGACGGCATGCGCAGGGTTACGTCGGTGCGGGAAGTCCTGGAGGCGGAGGCCCGTCAGATCGCCACCAACGAGGTCTATCGACCCGCCACCGACGGAAGAGCAGTGCCGGCGGCGGGACCGACCATCCGCAATGACACGCTTGCCCAGCTCGTCGATGCTGGCTTCGACGCCGGATATCTGACCGGCCTTTCGGGAGGGTGGTGACGATGGAACTCCTCCTCGCCGCCGGTGTAGGCGCCGCAGCCGGGTTCGGGATCTGGCTGGGCATCACTGCGTTGCGAGGCGTCCGGGTTGTGCCCGACGCCGGGCGCCTGGTCCCCAAGGCCGTACCGCCGGAACGGGCCGCCATCTGGCTTGCCGCAGCACTCCTTGTCGGCATGGTCGTCGGGCTGGTGACCGGCTGGCCGGTAGCCGGACTCGGCACCGCAATCGGCATGCTGATAGGCCCGTCAGCATTAGGCGGCACCGCCCGCCGCGCTCAGGAGACGGCTACCGCCGATGCCATCGCCACCTGGGCGGACATGATCCGCGACACCATGGCCGGAGCCTCCGGTCTCGAGGAGTCACTCATCCAGACCGCAGCCGTCGCGCCTGCCGCGATCAAACCTCAACTCGAGACCTTCGCCAACCGGCTCCGGCATCAGCCACTCGAAACCGCCCTCGACGGTCTTGCTACCGACCTGAACCACTCGTCGGCCGACCTGATCGTCGCCGCCCTGGCTGCTGCCGCCCGCCTCGAAGCACGGGACCTCGGTGGGCTGCTGGCTCGCCTGGCCGAGGCCATCCGAGGAGACGTTCGCATGCGCACCCGCATCGAGATCGGCCGAGCACGGATCCGCACCTCGGCCCGGATCGCGGTCGCCACCACCACCGCCACCGTGGTCTTCCTCTACGTCTTCGCCCGGCACCTGCTCGAACCCTACGACACTGCCGCCGGCCAGGGCTGGCTGGTGGTGGTGATGGCCGTGTTCTTCGGTGCCGGGGTGATGCTTCACCACTACAGCCAACTCGAAGCACCCGAGCGCTTCACCCTCCGTCACATCTCACATCAGGAGCCGCTCCGATGACGGCGCTGGCGGTGATGGTCGCAGGGGCGGGGATCGGACTCGGTGTCTTCCTGGCAGCCAGGGCCGTGTTCCCTCGACCCGTGCCACTCCAGCGGGCCCTATCCGACCTGAGTCGACCGCGCCCAACTCTCGTCCGCTCAGACACGACGTCGACGTCGATAAGCAGCCGGATCGGTCGGGCAACAATCAGCTTGTTCGAGGCCACCGGACTGGTCGACCTTGGAGGGCTCCGCCAGCGTCTCCGAGCTCTCGGCAAGCCAGTCGAAGTCCATGCCTACGAGAAGGTGGCTGGCGGGCTCGCCGGGATGTTCCTCCCTCTGGTTTTCGCCGCCGTACTCGCCGTCGGGGGAGTGACGGTACCGGTGGTGTGGATCGCTGTTCTCGCGGTCGGGTTGGGCATCGGTGGCTTCGTGTGGCCAGACCTCGGGTTGTCGGAGCGGATCGAACGTCGCCGCCGCGACTTCCGCCACTCCCTGTCCGCCTACCTGGACCTCGTCACCATCATCCTGGCCGGCGGGGGAGGGCTTGAGACCGCCCTGCAAACCTCCGCCGACCTCGGAGATGGGTGGGCCTTCGTCGAGATCCGATCGGCCTTGCGCAAGGCGCGCCTCACCAACCGCACCCCGTGGGAGGTCTTCGACCAACTCGGACAGGAGTTGGGTGTCGACGAGCTCCGCGAACTCGCCGCATCCGCTCACCTGGCCGGCGATCAGGGAGCCCGCATCCGGGCCTCTCTCGCGGCCAAAGCGGACTCCATGCGCAACGGTCAGACCGCCGCTATCGAAGCCCAAGCCGAAGCCGCCACCGAGAAGATGCTTCTGCCCGTCGTCACCCTGGTCGTGGGCATGATCCTCTTCATCGGCTTTGGCGTCGTCCAAGCGATCTCCACGCCGGGGACAGTCCCATGACACCCACGAAACGAAGCCAGTACGGAAGGAGCAACTGATATGACCGCTTACATCGACTACACCCGCCTGCTGATCGAAGTCACGCTGACCTCAATCGGGGTCCGGATGCGGGATGAGAGAGGAGCGATGTCAACCGAGGCAGCCGTCCTCACCGGAGTCCTCGTCACCATCGCCGTCGCCGCCGGAATCATCCTGATCGCCAAGATGCGATCCAACGCCGAGGCCATCCCCGACAACGTGCCCACCCCCTGAAAGGCTGTGGGGAGAGGTCGTGATACTGGCGAACAGACGAGGAAAGGCCGAGGACGGCCTGACGTCCACCGAACTGGCTGTGATCATGCCGGTGCTGATTGCGCTCGTCCTGGTCCCATTCCAAGTGGCGTTGTGGTGGCACGCCGATCAGATCGCCGATGCCGCCGCCCGAGAGGCAGTCGACGCCGCCCAGGTCGTCACCGCCACCGAAGAAGATGGGATCCGAGCCGCCGAGTGGTTTCTCGATGCCGCCGGCAACATCACCGAACCACAGGTGACCGTCACCCGCACCACCGAGACCGTCACCGTTGAGGTGACCGGCAGGGCGCCCCGACTGGTTCCCGGCTTCGACTGGGAGGTCACCGCCCGCGCGGCGGGTCCGATCGAACGATTCATCCCGGAGCCAGACCGATGACCGGCATCCATCATGAGCGGGGTGCCGTCTCCACCGAACTGGCCGTGCTCACCCCGGTGCTGATCGGGTTCATGCTCCTGGTTGTGTTCGCCGGGCGGGTCGCCCAGGCCGAAGGTGATGTCGCCAACGCCGCCCACGAAGCCGCCCGAGCCGCCTCCCTCGTCGCCACCCCAGCGGCCGCCCTGGAGGCGGGCACCAACACGGCTGCCGCCAACATCGCAGAAGGCGCGGTGGCATGTCGGAGTCTCGACGTGTCCGTCGACATCTCCGACTTCGCCGCCGGCGGTCAAGTCGCCGTCACCGTCACCTGTCAGGCCGCATTCGCCGACATCGCAATGCTCGCCGTCCCCGGCAACCGCACCTTCACGTCAACCGCGATTGAGGTCATCGACACATACCGGGCCAATGCCGGAGCCAGCCCATGAATGAGCGCGGAGCGGTCTCCACTTTCCTGGCAGTCATCGCCCTCGCCCTCCTCATGGCTGCAGGGCTCGCCATCGACGGTGGCCGCAAGGTCAACGCCCTCAGAGAGGCGAGCCACTTGGCCGACAACGCTGCCCGGGCGGGCGCCCAAGCCGTCGACCTCGACACCCTCCGAACAACCGGCGACCTCATCCTCGTTCCCGCCGATGCAACCGATCGAGTTGACCAATACCTGACAACCCTCGGGCACACCGCCACCGGGATCACCGTGATCGGTGACACCATCGCCGTCACTGTCGAGCTCACCGTCGATCCCGTCCTGCTTCCCACGGGACCAATCACCGTTACCGCTACCGAGACCGCAGCCGCCATCACCCAGGAGCCATGATGCGACACCTCAACAACATGATCCGCGGCGTCGGAGCCCTCATCATCGGTGTCGTGTTCATCATTGGAGTTCCCACCGGTTTGGTCGCATATGTGGGATGGCCACTGCCCACCAGCCTTCCAACCCTCGACCAAATCCAGCTCGCTTTCCGGAGCGGGATCGACCCTCAACTCCTCATCAACGCCCTGGCCGTGGTCGTCTGGATCGTGTGGGTGCAGCTGGTCACCGTCTTGATGGCCGAATCTGTTGCCGCTGTCCGAGGCAGAACCGCCCGCCGCCTACCCGTCCTGCCAGGGTTGCAGCCGGCGGTTGCTCAGCTCGTCGCTGCCGTCACGCTCGCCGCCGCCACTCTCGGTCCGCTCCGCGCCGTCCCAGCCACGGCGACTCCGCTTCCAGCCGAATTCACTCTGGCGTCTATCTATCCGGCGGTGGACCTGGGCAAAGAGACATCGAGGCCTGGATGGGCCGAGTCCACCCAACCGCAAAAAGCCGGATCTCACCGATCCACATACCAGGTGAAGCGCCACGACACGCTTTGGAGCATCGCCGAGACCGTCGTCGGCGACGGGCGACGATGGAAGGAGATCCGGGCACTCAATGAAGGACGGGCCATGCCCGACGGTCACAGGTTCACCGAGACCACAAGTGATCTCACCCCCGGCTGGCTGCTCGTCCTGCCGGACGACGCAAGCACTCCCAACAACGACGATGCGAAAGCGGCCGCACGCGTGGTCAGCGTGGAACCAGGCGACAACTTCTGGACGATTGCCGAGACCACCCTCGCAACCGCGTGGGGGCGTCCACCCACCGAGTCCGAGACATCCGAGTATTGGAGGCGCCTCGTCGACACCAATCGACAGCACCTGGCACCACCGTACGACTCCGACCTCATCTACCCGGACCAACGATTCGAACTGCCCCCCATCCCCACTCACTCCCAGGCCGAGTCAGTCGAGCCAACGGTGTTGGATCACGATCAGGAGCAGGGGGTCGCCGAGGCCACCGTCGAAGCGGGTGACAGCTTCTGGAGCATCGCTGAGACGGCCCTATCTGACGGATGGGACCGAACCCCCACCACCCCAGAAATCACCCGCTACTGGAACACCCTCGTTGATGTCAACCGGGACCGGCTGGCGCCACCTCACGACCCGAATCTCATCCACCCCGGCCAGACATTCCTCCTGCCGGCCATCCCCAACGATCCCCACCATCCCGCCGAACCCGACACCGGCCTCGAAACCCCCGCCCCGCCCGAAACCGCACCTTCACCTCCAGATGAGCCCGAAACACCCGATCTCCCATCCGCAACCACCTCGCCCACCCCGAACCACACCACGCCGACCCCGGCCGACCCGAGCACTACCGGCGAGCCGCCCGCGCCAATCATCCAGCCTGATGGAATCGACGCAGGCGACGACACCGACGACGGGAGTCTCGCCGGCGAGCTGTTTCCCATCGCTAGCACGCTCGCAGGTCTCGGAGTCCTCGCCGCCGGGATCGTTGCTCTCCTTCGCCGGCTCCGAGCGGCACAGCTGAGGCACCGCCGACCCGGCACCATCCCCACACCCCCACCCACGGAGGCGGTCGCAGCCGAGACCATGATCCGAACCGCCGCCGCCCCCACCGCCACCGAGTTCCTCGACCTCGCCCTACGCGCCATGGCCCGAGACGTCATCGTCTCCCACATCCCGCCACCACAAGTCGTCGGCGCCCACCTCAGCTCCGACATGCTGCGGGTGCTCTTGTGGACCCCACACCAACAACCACCCCCCGGATGGCGGATCGACGACGACGGACGCAGCTGGACCATTCCCACCGACACCGACATCAACAGGCTCCGAGAGAAAGCGGCCGGTGTCCCTGCGCCCTACCCGGCGCTCGTCACCGTCGGACACGGAGACCACACCCAGCTGCTCCTCGATCTCGAATACCTCGGAGCCATTCAGATAACTGGTGACGCCGACGACGTCATAGCCACCTGCTACACGATGGCCATCGAGCTCGCTGCCAGCCCCATCGCCGACGAACTCCAGATCATCTGCATCGGATTCGGGACCGACC
>JAOTUY010000093.1 GCA_029863625.1 Acidimicrobiia bacterium | reverse complement strand
ACGCCTCGGGTACTGAGCGGCCCAAATTGCGCAACGAAAGCACGGTCGCGAGGGTGAAGCCGCACCACGAAGAGGCTCCGCACGGGCGCGGAAGTACTTCCAAAGGCTCAAGCGAAGGAATCTCCGCGATGGCTGGTGTCATCGGGTGTGCGCCATCACGGCGGCTTGACAGCCGTCAGGTGATCCCCAGGAATGAAAGAGACCCTTTGCGGGAAAGGGGGTCTCAAAGCACGCCCGGAGGGACTCGACCTCCAACCTTCTGATCCGTAGATATCCGGCATTCGGCGCTGGCCATGCCGTGATCCGGCAGACTGATCGTTCAGCTTGGGCAAGGCACGCATAATCACGGATACCCGATCCTTGTCAGCGTCGTTTTGACAGCGCGATAACCGGCATGTTGTTGCACATCGCCGGTTATCGCAAGGGGGCAGTCGGCGAGTGCCGCGCTGAGCGACCACGCGGCGACGGGAGAGCGCTCCTCGACGTGCCGCTCGGCTCGTTCGGGCATGAGGGGCGACATGGCGCATAGCGGGTGATCGGGGAGTGTCATGCGGGCGTCGGTCACGCCTCGGAGAAACACGTCCCGGATTGGGTATATTCGGCGATAACGAAAGGAGGCCACGGTGGACCGTCCCGCGGGCGTCGTCGATTTCACGCCTGATCCCACGCTGTATCCCTTCGAGTCGAAGTGGTTCTCTAGCTCGGTGGGGCCGGTGCACTACATCGACGAAGGAGCAGGTCGTCCGCTCCTTCTGATGCACGGCAATCCCGACTGGAGCTTCCTGTACCGCAAGATCGTGCTGGCCCTCCGTGACGAGTTTCGGTGCATCGCTCCCGACTACCCCGGGTTTGGATTGTCTATCCATCCCGAGGGCTACCACTACACGGCGGCTGAACATGCCGACGTCATCGGCCAGCTGGTCGATCACCTCGACCTGAGCGACATGGTGGTGGTAGGCCAGGACTGGGGAGGGCCAATCGGCATGGATGTTGCTTCGCGTCGTGCCGACCGGGTCGCTGCTCTGGTCATGGGCAACACGTGGTTCTGGCAGACCGATGGCCGGTTAATGAAGATGTTCAGCAAGGGCATGGGCTTGGCGCCGACGCAGTGGCTCATCAAGCAGCGCAACTTCTTTGTGACCGGCCTCATGCGCCGGACACTGCAGGTGTCGCTCAGTGACAAAGAGTTTGCGCACTACACCGATGTGGTGCCCACTCCGGCGTCACGAGGCGGCATTGCCGAGTTCCCCAAGCAGATCCTCGATGCCGGCCCTTGGCTGGAGGAGCTCGAGCAACGCGTGCGAGACAACCTGGTCGGCAAGCCGGTGGTGCTCGTGTTCGGCCGCAAGGACCGGGCACTGGCCAGCGACGGCGTGATTGCCCGGTGGCGTCAAACGTTCCCGGACGCGATCTACGTTGATTTGCCCGACGCGGGCCACTACTTCCAAGAGGATGCGCCCGACGCCGTCGTCGATGCGATCAACCAGGTGGTGGCGTCGGCCGAGGAGTAGTGAACACGACCACATCGTCGGAGCCCTGCGTCGACGACGCACATACTCAATATGCGGCCGTGATGCTCGATATGTGCCGATCCCGGATGACCTGCGGTGCAGCTCGATATCACGCATATTTAGCGATCGGAGCTCGTTCGGCGGCCGCGAAAGAAAGCGACAACACGGCCCGCGGTCTTGGTATAGGTTCCCCGGGAAAGGAATCTGGCGGCTCGTGGCCCTCCGGTCGATGATGAGATCATGCGCCAGCATCGGCTCAGGCAACGTTCGCCCGCCCGTCCACACATCATCTTTTGTGATGAAGCCAGGATGCCACATGGGAGATGGGCGCCCGCCGGGATGGGTCGGGCGCCCACTTGTGGTGTCGTCAGCCTTTGAACCAGTTTCCCGTGGCCTGGCTTCCGAGTTGGCCGAAGGCTCCGTCGAGGCTCCACCCGACTAGGTCGCCGGTGACCTCTCCGCTCACCGTTGCCGACCGGCCACTGAAGCGGCCCCGGAACGTGAACATTGTTCCGTCGACCCGCTCCTGGAAGCTGCTCGAGGACGCGGAAGTGGGTCCTTCGCCCACCCAGGTGGCGTTGACGGCCACCTCGGTCTCACCGATCGGGACACACTCGAACGTATCGTCGGCATACGAATACGTGCAGGTCTCGCCGAACAGGCGGACGCTCACCGCCACATGGGCCCCGCCAAGTCGCCGCGCGATCGCGAACTCATCCCCGGCCAATTCGGTGACACCGGACCAGGAGGTGTACGTGGCCGTCTGAGATGCCTCGTCGAAGGACTCCGCGTAGCTGGACACCCAGACCTGGTCCATCGAGACCCACCGCTGGCCTTTGATCTTGCTCCGGCCCGACACCAGCGACACCTGACGGGACGAGAACGTGCCGGTCTCATCGTCGAAGCTGTCTTGGTAAGCGTCGGCGAAACTGCCGGTGAACCGGTCGAACATCACCGAGGGGATTCCCGCCAGGGCGGTGCCCTCAAGCAGGTTGTGGAAACCGGCTGCGCCTGACCGGAAGAAACCGGCTCCGCCATCGGCCGCCGCCCAGAACCACGAGCCGTTGGCGTCGTTGGCGAGCCTTCCGACGGCTTCCGTCAGGTTGATGTCCATCTCACCAGAAGCGCCGCCCGCTACGGCCGCGTCGCGACTAGTCGAGCGTCCCGAGAACCGCAGCCGGAATCCGTCGAACTGCTCGGCTGATCGGGAACTCGAGCGGATGACCGGACCCTGGCCGGACCACTCGATGTTCGCCGTGACCTCCGCCGTCCCGAGGTCGGTGCACTCGAAGGTGCCGTTGATGAGGTCTTCGACGCACGTGGACCCGAACAACGTCAAAGCGGCCGTCACCGAGGCGCCGGCCAGTCGGCGGTCGATCGAGAATTGCTCTGGCGTCAGGTCGGCGATCCCGAACCAATCGGTGTACGTGTAGACCTGGTTGGTCTCGTCGAATGTCGACTCCGTCGTGTTCACCATCAACATCGAGAAGGTCCCAGGACGCATGCCCTTCGTCTTCGACCAGCCGTCGACCACCTGGGCTCCCTGGAAGGTGTAAGTTCCGGTTGACTCGTCGAAAGACTCGGTGAACGCATCTGCGATCGAACCACGGAACTGGTCGCGTGAGACGGTCGGACGGGCGCCGGGCTTCGGCTTGTCGAACGAGATCTGTAGAACAGCGTCTGGTGGCGCCTCGAAGAACGCACCGGCCTGCACGAGGTAAGTGGTCCCGGCCATAGCCGGGAAGCTCAACGCCGACTGCAGCGACTCGAAAGTGTCGTCGTTGCAGGCAACCAGGGTGGCATCGTCGAACCCCGATCCGACCCACACGGCCAAAGTGGTGTCATAGTCCGATCCGGCGGTGTCGATCCGCACGTCGGTGTCCCCGTCGAGCGTCACCGAGTACCACACGGTGTTGGCGAAGGGGGCACACGTCTCAAGCGGCTCACCGGGCTGCGTGGTCGCCTCGCCGACCGGTATCGAATCGGTATACGGGATCGCCGCCACCGAGGTGGCGTCGACGAGGTCGTCATTCGATGGGACCGCAGCCATCGCTGCCAACGGGACGGCCCACACGACTAGCGCGAACACGGTCAAACAGATAAAGCGTCGCATCATCAACCCTCCTGACTCCCCCAACCCGGTTAGGTGTAGCTCCCAGCTGACTGTCCTGGCCATCGACGGTGGGCGTCGGTCATGTCAAGGGCGTCGTTGAACGGCAGCTCGGTTGGGCCGATAGCACCGCGCCTTCGGATAGGTTGTTGCGCAGTGCTGCCGTCAAGGCAGGCGCCGCCACCACAGCCGTCAGCATCAGACTCAGGGCCACGACAGTGAGATTCCCGTCTTGGTCACTCCCATCCCTTTCCATCGAACCTATCCCGTTGCGTCGAAGACCTCCCTTGCGTAGCCACCTCCTTTCGTCCCTCACACTCCGATTATCCGGCGGTCGAGAGAACCAGGTCTATGACACCTCTCCGTCAGTGTCCTGCCACGTTGAGTAGTGTCATGGGTAAGGGTCGGCTTGGGAGCTCGGCAAACTCGACGGGATGGATCCCATGCACATTGGGGTATTTGCCCATCTCCCGGCGCTGGGGCGCTTCCTGGCGGAGTGCTCGCGCTGGAGCACTTCGAGGTGGTCGTACGGCCCGATCTCAACGCCTGGCTGGCCGACGCCGACGATCCGCTGGTGGTGCTGGCGCTCGACCCCGACAAGCTCGACCTCGTCGTCGACCTGCGCGAGCGTCGTCCCGAGGTCCTGCTCGTCGTTCTTCTCCCCGACCCCGACGAGCAGGCCCAGCTCGGGCACTTCGGGCGGGGGCCGCGGCGGTGGAGACCTGGCGTGTGGCGCCGGAGGTGCTCCTGGCGTTGATCGAGGCGGTGCCACACCCACCAAAACCCCCCTTGACAGCACCTCCACTCTTCAGGCATGCCGATATGCGTTCTTTGGGGAAGGGATCGTTATGACGCGAGAACTGGTGTTCGGGGGCGAACCCACCGCCAAGAGATTGAATCGGTGCAGAGTATTTCGCCTCTACCTCGGTCTTCTCTGTGGTGATTTGCTGATCTTGGCGCTTGGTTGGAGGGATAGTCGATGACACTGCAGGACAGTCCGCCTGTCTCGGTCGATGCCGTCACGGGTATTCGGCCTCGCTACGCGTATGCAGACAACTTGAAGGTCCTGCTGGTTGTCGGGGTGATCGTCGGTCACGCGACGATGGCTTGGACCGGGGTGGGGGACTGGGTGTTCGACGAACCTAACGTCCGGGAGCCTTTGCTGAGCATCCTGATACTGCTGTCGGTAGTCGGGGCATTGTTCGCGATGCCGTTGTTCTTCCTGGTGGCCGGAGCGTTCACCCCGGCCTCGCTGCAGCGCAAGGGGCTACGGCGGTTCCTGATCGACCGGCTGGTGCGCCTCGGGCTCCCGATGATCTTCTTCATCATCTTCTTGAGTCCCATCATCGAGTACGTCGATCCGGGATCCGCCGGTTGGGACAAGGGATTCGGAGCGTTCGCGCTGCACATCTGGTGGCCGCCAGCACCCGGTCCCACCTGGTTCCTGGGCGTGCTGCTGCTGTTCTCAATCGGGTATGCCGTCGTTCGTACGGTGTGGCCGACTCGGACCACGGGCGTGACGCGGCCGCGGGTCTGGCAGCTGGCCGCCGCGGCCGGGATGGTCGCCCTTGCCTCGTATGGAGTGAGGTTCGCCGTGCCTCTGGGAGTGGAGGTCTGGCGCCTCGCCCTCGGCCAGACACCGGCATGGCTGGCCGGTTTCACCCTCGGCGTCCTGGGAGGCGAGCGAGGGTGGTACAACCCGATCGATCCCGGGATTGCGCGTCGCATGCGGCAGGTCGCTTGGACTGCCGTTGCCGGGTGTGTCCTCTTCGTCGGTGCGGCGATGGCGATGGGGGCGGATATCGACGACTTCGCGGGTGGTGGGACCTGGCAGTCGCTGGTAACCGCGGTGCTTGAAGGGGCTCTGATGGTAGGCATGGCCCTGTGGCTGCTCGACGTGTTTCGTCGCCGGTTCAACCGTCAGGGTGAACTGGGTCGCCAGATGAGTCGCGCCGCCTATGCCGCTTTCGTGCTGCACCAGCTCGTCCTGGTCGGTCTGGTACTCGTCACCCATCAGATTCCCTGGCCGCCCGAGATCGAGTACCTGACCGTCGCAGTGCTGGGTGTGGGGGGCAGCTTCGGGCTTGGTTCGCTCGT
The DNA here is from genome assembly GCA_029863625.1 of Acidimicrobiia bacterium. Taxonomy (GTDB): domain Bacteria; phylum Actinomycetota; class Acidimicrobiia; order Spongiisociales; family UBA4744; genus UBA4744. The sequence goes on along the minus strand of JAOTUY010000093.1, from coordinate 1,063 downwards.
GGTGCGGATACCGGCTGTATCCCGAATCGTATGAATATCGGCGGGTTTGGGACACTCATCGATTCCGGTCACACTCGACACCTACAGGCACCTGTTCGAAGGCCTGGATGAGGCCGCCGCCGACCGACTCGACGCAACCTTTGTGCGGACTCCCGCGGAGTATTTGCGGACTCGCGCCGTTTCTAACGTGCGCGGACTCTTGGATCCTCGGCTTGAATCCTTGGCTGTACTTGCCTCCGCCCGGGTGACGTTCGCCGGTCTCTGGTAATCGACGGGTTGGCATGATATCCTTACCTCGCCTGCATAGTAAGGAGCTACCAGAGTGGATCTCGCAGCCAAAGTGACATCGAAGGGCCAGATCACTATCCCCAAAGAAGTCCGGGAAGCGCTCGGCATCACCGAAGGTGATCAGATCGTGTTCAGGGTGGAACAGCACCGTGCCCTGCTCGCCAAGACCCCCAACCTCATCGACCTGGCCGGCACAGTCGACGTACCGGCCGCCAAGCGAGGTATGGCCTGGGATGAAGTGCGTCGTAACACGAGGCGGGCCCGTGCCGAGGCGCGCCGGTGACGGCATTCGTCGACACCAACATCCTGATCAGGCATCTGACCGGCGATCCTCCCGACCAAGCAGCACGTGCCACCGCCTTTTTGGCCAAAGTCGACGAGTTGCTCCTCCCCGACCTCATCGTGGCCGAGGTCGTCTACGTACTCGAGTCGTTCTATGAGGTACCCGTCGACGAGGTGGCCCGGCTGGTGCGATCGGTGATCGCGTTCCTTCCCATCCGGACGCTGGATCCGGCCCTCCTCCTCCGTGCGCTCGAGGTGTACGAAACCCATCGGATCGACTTCGCTGAGGCCTACCTAGTGGCATCGGCCGAGGCCTCCGGGATACACGACATCATCTCCTACGACCGAAGCATCGACCGGGTGCCATCCGTCCGCCGCATCGAACCCTGACCGGACGTCCGGCATTACAACGGTCGCCACGGTGGGTGCTCGCCGCCGGCCGAGACAGGAGCGCACGAAGTGCCGTTATGTGCCACCCTCGATTGGTGTCAGC
>JAOTUY010000092.1 GCA_029863625.1 Acidimicrobiia bacterium | reverse complement strand
GATGTGAGGATATGGGGGTAATCCGTCCTCGGTTTGGTGGGCGGTGGGTGGTCGTTGTGGGACTGTGGGTGGTGGTCCCGTCGGGGCCGGAAATGGATGTTTTCATGCCTTGGTCCCCGTTGCTGGTTCGTTCTGTTGTGGCTGATGATCGGGTGTTGGTTCGGTTGGGTCATCGGTTGGTGGATGACTATCTCGAGTTTGTGGCTGCCCGGTGTCGGCCGAACACGGTGCTGGCGGCGGGCTTCGATTTGAAGGTCTTCTTCACACTCATTCCTATGGATCCGGTGGAGGTGACCACGGCCGATGTGTTGGCGTTTATCACGGCGCAGCGCTCGGCTGGTGACCCGAAGGTGATACGACTCTCTGATGGCGAGTCGGGGCTGTCGTCACGGACGATCCAGCGCCGTCTGTCGTCACTCTCGTCGCTGTTCTCGTATCTGCTGGTGCGAGGCGACGTGACCCGCAATCCGGTGCCACAAGGGCTGTCGACCCGCCGGTCCCGACACCGCGGCGGGCGGGGCGTCCCATTGATCCGCACTCCACGAACCTTGCCTCGGATCGTCGACCCGGCCGAGGCCGATTTGTTGTTGGCGGCTTGTCGCACTCTGCGCGATCGGGGAATGTTCGAAGCCATGCTGTTGGGCGGCCTGCGACGCTGCGAAGTCCTCGGCCTGCGCATCGAGGATCTTGATGCCGCCCAGCGGCAGATCTTCATTGCTGAGGGCAAGGGCGGTCATCAACGCCGTATCCCCATCTCGGCACGTTGGTTTTTGACTGCTGGTGACTATCTACGTATCGAACGACCCGCCGAGGCCACCACAGATCGAGTGTTCGTCGTCTTGAAAGGGCAGCGCCGCGGTCAGCCGTTGTCCGATGAGGGCCTCAAACAGGTCTTCGTGTCGGCCCGGCAACGCGCCGGGCTGAGAAGGATCACTTGCCACGAGCTACGACACACCTGTTTCACCCGACTGCGCGAAGCCGGCATGGAACTCGAAGCATTACAAGCGTTGGCTGGGCACCGCTCGATCGAAACGACCCGGCTCTATGTTCACCTCGCCAACGAATGGCTCGCAGAGGAATATCACCAAGCCGCCGCCATTATCGACGCTGACATGTTCCTCGCTGCCGGCGAGAGGGTCGGCAAATGACCGCCCTCCCCGCTGGCGCCCACGTCGAACACCACGGACCGGGTCGACCAGCCTCACGTGAGATCGATTGGCCCGCCATTGCCCAGGTGGCACCGGTATTAGCTGCCACCAGCCAGCGATACCTCGATCAGCTCGCTTTGTCGTTGCGTCCTGCCAGTGTTGTGTCTGCTGATGGGATCCTGCGCCGCTTCGCCGGGTATCTCACCGCCAACCACCCTGAGATCAACGGCCTGGTCGATGTCCAGAGACAACACATTGAAGGGTTCAAGCGTTACCTGCCAACCCGACCGGGCAAGAACGGTCGGCCACCACTTTCGGAGCAGACAATCCGGATGGCGCTCGGCACCCTGCGGACCTTCTTTGAACGGGTCTCGGAATGGGACTACCCCGACGCGCCGAGACGGGTGTTGATCTTCAACGGTGACCTCCCCACCCCGGACGATCCGCTACCCAAGTTCTTATCCGATGTCGACGCAGCCAAGCTGATGCGAGCCGCCGCTGACGCTGACCCGGTGCGTCGCCTGGTGATCGAGATGCTGGCCCGCACCGGACTTAGGGTCGGCGAGTTCTGTGCCCTCACCGCCGACGCCGTTACCAAGATCAAGGGTCGGTATTGGTTGCGGGTCCCGCTTGGGAAACTCCACAACGACCGCTACGTCCCCCTCCACCCACAGTTAGTTGAGCTCCTCGATGAGCACCGAGCGAGCCGAGACGATGACATCGACCGGCTCGTCATCTGGAACGGTGGCCCAATGAGCCGACACCAAATCAGCCGCATCCTCAAACGGATAGCCAAGGTCGCCGGGATCGGCCACGTCCACCCCCACCAACTGCGCCATACCCTCGCTACCCAAGCCATCAACCGGGGTATGAGCCTCGAAGCCATCGCAGCCATGCTGGGCCACAAAACCCTCCGAATGACCCTGGTCTATGCCCGGGTCGCTGACCAGACCGTTGCTGACGCCTACGACGCCGTCTCCGACCAAGTCGATGCCCTCTACAGCAAACCCACCGGACTCAGAACCAACGGGAACGGCTCCGCCGGCATGACCGGCCTCGTCGACGAATACCACCACACCATGTTGGGCAACGGATACTGCAACCGGCCCCCGCAACTCGATTGCCAGTTCGAATCGATCTGCGAATCGTGCGCCTACTACACCACCGACAAGTCCTTCGACCCAGTGCTGCAGGCCCAACGCGATCACGCCGCCCAACGAGATCAACACCACCGAGTCGACCTCTTCGAAATGCTCCTCGACCGAAACCAAAGGACCTACCAGTGACCCCCGATTACCCCCATATCACGAAATCTCTTGACACGATTACCCCCATAAGTGCCGATCTAGTGCACCCGCTTGAGTGATCGTTATCACTCATATCTTGTGATCGGCGCTGATCAGTCGAGGCCGAGGACGGTGAGCAAGGCGGCGTCGACTCCCTATTGCTCTTCCGGTGTGAGGTGGCCGGCGAGGTCACCGAGGCGTTGGAGGTCCACAGCACCGACCTGCTAGATGAGCACGCCGCGTGACAGTGCCCCCGATGTCGATCTCGGGCCGGAACGACGCAGGCGTGGCGCTCGTCGACGTGGGTGCCACCAGGACGACCGAGCGTGGCAGGAAGGCTGTCATCCTCGAGAGGTGGAGATCATCAGCGATACCAGGGGTGCCTGGTCCGTACGAAGCAGCTGTGAAGACGACTGGCTGCAGAGAATCCTTACCCACGGCCCCGTTGTTGCCGCACAAGCGCAGGCACCGACGCTATCTCGGCGGCGGGACCGACCCGAGCTCTCGGCGATACCTGAGCTGCGGGTGACGCGCGATCCCGGCAGCGTCGGTACGATCGACGTCCGAATGAACATCGTGGTCGTGCTGCTGCTCATTTTCATCATGGTGGGTTTCAACGCGCTGTACGTCGCTGCGGAGTTCGCCACCGTCGGCTCGCGCCGTTCGCGCGTCCAGGAGACCGCCGAGGCGGGGAGCGACCCTGCCACTGGCCTCCTGGAAATCCTCCGGGACCCCAAGCGGCTCGACAACTACGTCGCCGCCTGCCAGATCGGCATCACGCTGTCGAGCCTCGTCGCCGGTGCCTACGGTCAGGCCCAGCTCGTCCCGCTCTTCGAAGAGCAGTTCGGAAGCGCAAGCCGCACGATCGCCGTCGTCGTCGTGCTGCTGTTCATCACGGCGCTGCAGGTTGTGCTCGGGGAGCTGCTGCCCAAGACCGTTGCACTTCGGTATCCCGAGACGTTGGCGATAGCCACGCTCACGCCGATGCGAATCAGCCAGTGGCTGCTGCGCCCGCTCGTCGTCGTGTTCAACGGTTCGGCCTTCGCCATCATGCGCAGGCTCGGGCTCCACATCGACCACTCCCACTCCCATGTGCACTCGCCTTCAGAGCTCGCAGGCCTCTACCGGGACAGTGCGGACGGCGGGCTGATCGACTCGGACGAGCGCAAGATGCTGACCGGCGCCCTCTCGGTTACGAACCGAGTTGTACGCGAGATAATGACGCCGCGGCGTCGCCTCGTCACGATCGACGCGTCGACTCCGATCGCCGATGCGCTGGCCGAGCTATCCGCCAGCCCCTACTCACGCTTCCCCGTTACCGACGGCGGCGAGGAGATCGTCGGTCTCATCACCCTCCGCGACCTCTTCCTCGCCAACGAGGAGGGTACGGCGGTGACGGTCGCCGACGTCGCCGATGAGCCGATGGTCGTCAGCGAGGTGTTCGAGGTCCCGCCGCTGATGAACGCCTTCGCCCAACGGGCCATCCATGCGGCGATCGTCGTGAACGAGTTCGGATCGATCTCTGGCATGGTCACCCGTGAGGACGCCATCGAAGAGGTCTTCGGTGAGTTCTACGACGAGTTCGACGACGAGCCCGACCCGATCACCGTCACCGGATCCGCAGTGTCGGTGCGGGGTGATGTGCTGCTGACGATCCTCAACGAGCGCTTCGAGCTGGCGCTCCCCGTCGACCGCGCCGACACCGCCGGCGGCTACGTCTGGCAACACCTCGGTCGTCTGCCCGCCGTTGGCGATACAGCACCGCTCATCACCCGGAAGAAGCTCGCTGAGAGCAACAGCGGCAACGACCCCGATTCCGGGGGACCCCATCCGTCACTCCGGGTCGACTCGGTCGACGGCACCCTCGTCGAGCGGGTGAGCTTCACCCTCCCCACCGATGAACCCAGCGAGGACCCGGGATGAGCGGGACCGTGCTTGCTGTCAACCTCGTGACCGGTGTGATCCTGCCGATCGTCGCCGTGGTAGCGCTGGTAGCGATCAACGGCGTGTTCGTGGCTGCCGAATTCTCGCTCGTCGCCAGTCGCCGGTCACGCATCAACGCACTGGCCAGCGAGGGCAATCGTGGTGCCCGTTGGCTCCTCGGAGTCTTCGATCGTCCCACCGGCAAGGACCGCTACATCGCCGTAGCCCAGCTCGGCATCACCCTCGCTTCGATCGGTCTCGGTATGTACGGCGAGCCCGCCGTCGCCCACTGGCTGTACGACCCTTTCGAGTCGCTCGGCTTGTCCGAAGGTGCCGCGCACACCGTCGGATTCATCGTGGCGCTCAGCATCATCACGTACCTGCATGTCGTGCTCGGCGAGATGATCCCGAAGGCCTTGGCGCTTTCCGGACCCGAGGGCACGAGCCTGCGAGTCAACCCCGTGATGCGAGCCTTCAGCGTCCTCTTCCGGCCTGCGGTCACATTCCTCAACTGGGCCGCGTTGTCATTCATGCGACTGCTCCGCATTCCCGAACCCGACAAGACGCTGTCTCTCTACAGCTCCGAGGAGCTGGCCATCGTCACCGACGAGTCGGCCGGGGGGGGCGAACTCCCCGACCTCCAGCGCCAGATCATCCACAACATCTTCGAGCTCGAAGACCTCACCGCCGACGAATTGATGACGTCGCGCCGTCACATCCGGGCGATCGAGCACGATGCCGGTCGAGCCGACATCGCTGCGCAGATCGAGGCGTCGTCCACGTCGCGTTTCCCGGTTTTCGTCGATGATCTCGATCACGTCATCGGGATCCTCCACGTGAAGGATTTTGTGCGGGTCAGCCAGTCCGACGATCCCGTCGATCTCACAACGCTCGTCCGACGGCTCCCGACCGTGGGTGGGAAAACAGGTGCCGACGTCATCCTCACCCGATTCCGAAACGAACGAATCCACGCCGCCCTCGTGGTCGACGAGCTCGGCGGCACGATCGGGCTTGTCACCCTCGACGACATCATCTCCGAGGTGATCGACGATCCGGCCGGGGATCACGATCTTCCTGCGGTCGTGCACGACGACGGATCGGTCACTCTCGACGGCGAGACCACACTGACAGAACTGTCCGAGGACTATGGCTTCACCTTCCACCACGACGGAGTCACGACACTTGCCGGCCTCGTCCTGGCCGAAACGGGCACGGTGCCCCGGGTGGGCGATCGAGTCGAGTCGCAGGGTCACGAGCTCACGGTCGAAGGCATCGACGCCTACAAGTTGACCCAGATCCGGGTCACCAGGCTCGACGTACCTACTGACGGACCCGACTCCGGCGACCCCGCTCCGGACCACTAGATCCAATGGGGCAACTGTCCTGCGTACTCGGCAGCTTGCGGGATAATGGACGCCGAGGTGCCGTACTCGCGCACCGTGAACTTTGGGCGTTATGGCGCGAGACCCGTTGATCTGGGCGGCGATGTGCGGCCGACGAGAGACAAGATGGAGTGACAGGGGGCTCCGGGCCGCCTGCTCATGGGGTGCGACCTCTAGTCGGGTGACTCTCAGCGCTGTCGCCCCTGTGCGCGCGGGACATCATCCGGCTCCGTGCTTTGCGTAGGCGGGAGGTGTCTTCGAGCGAAGACCCGAACAGCAGTACGATGAACGCGGCGACGGCAGCAAAGACAATGAGTAGTTGGGTTTCTGATACGCCCTCGAGAAGGACCAGCTCTGACGCCGCGTTCGCTGAACCGTGTAACAGCGCCACCGCAAGCAGGCTCCCACCCGTGACGTTGTAGATCCAGGTGAAGATCACCGCCACGACTATTTGCCAGCACAGCATCCACCAGATCGCCTGACCCTCTTGGGACTGGCCGGGGAAGACGGATAGTGGGAGATGCCAGACACCCCAGATGACACCCAAGATCACGCTGGCCTGCAATGCGTTCCAGCGCGATTGCAGGCGCGGCAGCAGGTAACCACGAAACCCGATCTCCTCACCAATCCCAGAGAACAGGCTCTCGCCGATGACCGCGACGGCAAAGGCCCCGATGGAGCCCATCGTTACGGCGGAGGAATCGCTTCCGACTGCCATCAGTGACACGCCGGCCACCACCCTCATCACCGGGAAGATCACTAGCGCCACGAGAAGCCACCGAAGCGGGAACCAGAGACGGTAGAGGCGTGCGAGAAGCCCGCCTACACCGACTCGGCCTTCCGTGAACCCAGTTACCCCGAGCCCGGCGATGGCCGGGCCGAACTGCGCGGCCAACAGCAGCGGCACTATCGCCACCAAGGTCAGCACGGCGATGTCGCCGTCTGGTTGCCCTGCCAGGCCGGGGACCGTGATCACCTCGAGGATAAGCAGCCACCAAAACGACCATGGCAAGCCGAAGGCCAACAAAAGGAACCAAGAAAGGCGACGGACCTGAAGCTCCTCGGTTCGGATACCGCCAAACCTGGACCCCGCCATCCACACCCTCCACGTCTCGGTGTCGCACGCCGCTCCTCCGAAACTACTAGTTGAGGATCAACGATGACCGCCTGGAGCGCCGCACAG